>VSQE01000074.1 GCA_009775705.1 Prevotellamassilia sp. | reverse complement strand
TCCCCTGCCGGCTCTATGTCAACAGGGGGCATTTTTATTTTGGGCAAAGGGGGCAGCCCTATTTTGGCTTCGGGGGGGGCAGATCAACCTGGCCCCAGGGGTCATCCGCGCCTGGGTTTTCCAGCTACATTTCTACTGTTAAAGTTTTCGCGCAGAATTTAACATACAGCCATAATGTTTAACTTGGAGGCTTTTCGTAAAATGGACGGGAACGGACCTTTTTTGAAAAACATAGTATCTTTTTTGAACAAGATAGGACCTTTTTTAAAAAAGATAGGATGTTTTTCTCACGTTAAGCGACGAAAAAAGCCGCCCAATAGGCGGCTTTTCAGGGGTCTTCTACTTTGGTAGTACAAATATAACACATCCGAGGACGAAATGCAAATGCCATTTAACTTCCGTTTACATTTGATCCCGCGCTCCTGTTTTTCCTTTCGACGCTAAACGTGAAACGACAAAGGGGGCTTTTTCACGCACTCAGGTACGGTGGTTTCTATCGGGAAAACTGCAAGATCCCAATCATGCCAATGCGCATCTCCCCCCCCAAAAAAGAGGAAGATGCGCATCTGTTCATACTGAGAGCGGGGCCGGGCGGAACGGTTGTTTCCGCCGGGTCCTACTTCTTGAACTTCATCCCGATCTTCATCCCCTTATAGTTGCCCATAAAGGCTGTAAGCGTGGAAACGGATGAGTTCATTTTTCCAATCGTGGCTCCAAGCGAAGTAGCCATGGCCAGAAGTTTGTCGGCATCGACGGCCAGCTGAAGCTCCCGGCCCGAAAGTTTGGCATTGACCTTGAGGGCTTTCTTTCCCAAGGCGGTAAGCGTCAGGTTGGAGTTTTCCACGGTGTATTTTCCTTTCGTGGTCTTGCCGCCTATCTGGCAGGTATAGGTGTTGTCTTCCTTGAACGTGATTTTCACTTTACCGGGGGTTACACCATACCTGGTGAGAACGCCGGAGAGCAGTTTGCGTCCTTTCGAGGCAAGCACCTCGCCTCCGGCCTTGTTTGCGAGATTGTCGGACTCGAACACGATGTCCGGACTGCTGTAGGACCAGGTGCCGATGAGGTCCTTTTTGTCTACTTTTTTTGTCCCGATTACGGAATTGACAATGCCCGATACCACATCGGACCGGTTTCCGCCCAAAGCCTTGCCGGCCTTTTCCAGCAGGCCGCCCAGTCCCGTCTGGGAAAAGCCGGCTATGGGGAGTGCAAGAATCAGCAGGGCTGTTGTGATGAGTTTGTTCATGGGTGTGATGGGATGAAGGGGGTCGTTATTTCAGGATGACTTTCCGGTTCTTGCCGTCCTGGCGGATGATGTAGACGCCCGAGGCCGGCACGGAGGATGTTTTTCTTCCGTCGATGGTGTATATTTCTACGGGCGTGCCCGCCGTCGCGTCGGGCACGGCGCCTATTCCGGTCAGCGACTTATCCAGATAGCTGAAAGCGATGATTCCGTTCTGCTCCTTTAGGTTGTAGAGGGGCTTGCCGAGCCTTGCGCCGGTGAAGACGGACGATGCCGGTGTGCTTTCGTCGGAGAATTCGGTGATGCCGGTGGTTCCGGGGAACAGATCGCCCTTGAAACCGTTCCAGTCTGTAGTTCCGTTATCGGACATGACATTCTTTTTGTTGTCGGCGGGAACGTATTGGAAACGCTGGTGGTCGGGGATGTTGTTGGGGCGGTTGTAGTTCCAGCTGGTGGCATCGAAGTCGACGTGGGTGATCAGCATTCCGTGTCCCATGCGGGAGGGATACCAGGTGGAGGGCTGACGGTTTTCCAGGATGTAGTATTCCTTCGGGTTGGCGTCGTTGCGGATGAGGCAGGCCGTCATTCCCCGTGCTTCGGAGCCGAAAGGATAGAGCGTGATGTAGCCGGCGGCTGTCAGTTCTTCTATTTTCAGCCATCCCATAGAGTTTCTTTCGTAGGCGTTGTAGCCTATGGGCGCGTAGCCGTCGTAATAATATTGTCCGTAGTCCATGACACTCCAGTAGTCCATGGTCTGGATGCTATTGTTGATGTCATCGTCGCTGCCGGTGTAGTAGAAGTCGGGAAGTCCGAGAGCGTGGCCGAACTCGTGGACGAACACGCCCATGCCGTCAAATTGCGCGCCGGTGACTATGATGTCCCAGTTCTTGTCATAGTCATAGCTCTGCATCACTTCGTTGCCTATGAAATAGGAGTTGATGCGCACGTTGCCCACCATGTAGCTGCGTTCGCTGAAGTGTGCCCACAGATAGTCTTCGGCTTCGTCCTCGAAGGCGGAATGCTCGCCGGGACCGGCATAGTAGATGCTGACGAGGGGCACGGCGTTTCCTTCCTTGTATTTGCTGAAATCCACGCCCTGTGCCTTGGCTAGGTTCAAGGCTTCCTGAATCAGTTTGGAAACGTTCCTGTCAATGTCTCCGTTGCTGTAGTTCTCGCCGTAGTAGGCATAGCCCCTGGAGGCGGTGACTTTGGCAACGATTTCAAATTTGGGATTGAAAAGGCCATTGCTTTGCGATACGAAATAGTCGTTCACACTGCCTGCGCATCCGGTCTCGTCGGCATAGCCTTTCTCGTTGAGCATGCGGGAGACCTTCTCGGGAGTGGTGCCGGACATGAATTTCCTGTCGCTGAACTCCACCATGATCACGGGAATGGTGTGGTCACCGATGCTGTTGACAACTCCGTCCGGATTGGGCTGGCCGTAAACTCCAAGCCCGTCACTGCCCGCCGCCAAGCGGGATGCCCGTTTCGGCTTGTCGGCCGAATGTATTTGCTGCAAATGCGTGTATGCTTTTCCGGCGGACAAGGCGCGTGTGGTCAGAAAAGCGTTTTCCTCCTTGCCGCGTTTGTCGGCTTCGTGGGCGGCCATGGAGGTTGCCTTCAGGCCGTTGTCCGTTTTCTCGGCATAGCAGAGGTCACCGTTGGCATTGCGCAGTAGGGCGATGCCGTCGGTGGTTGTGTAGAAGCCGAAGTGTCCGTTTCCCTGACGATAGACCATGAGGGTTGTGCCGTCACTTTGCCTGACGGGGAAACTTTTCCGCAGCGGCCGGGTTGCATCTGCCGTTGTCATCAAACCGGCAGAGATGAACATAAGAACGAAAATTATTTTTTTCATAGACGTTTGAATTTTATGATTGCTAAAATGAGGCAGATTATTCCACACCGAGTACGGATTCGGCATGGAAGCCGCGCAGAAATTCGGCAACGGACATCCGCTTTTTTCCTGCCATCTGGAGCACTTTCAAATGCAGGAAACCGTCTGCAAGGGCAACCTTGAAAACATCGCGGCCGTTGGTCACGACGGTTCCACAGGGAACATCGGGAAGGCAGGACTCTTTTTCCGTTTCGTATATTTTTACGGTGGTCTGACGGCTGCCGTTTGTAAGGACTGTCCATGCGGCGGGATAAGGAGCAAGGCCGCGGATGAAGTCGTATGCCTGCTTTATACCTTGGTTCCAGTTGATGCGGCACGTCTCCTTGAATATTTTCGGAGCCGGCCTGAGAAGGCTGCCGTCGGACAGCTCGTCCTGGGCAACGGGACTGACGCGTCCGGAAAGTATATCGTCCACCGTTTCCGTTACCAATCTGGCGCCAAGGACCATCAGCCTGTCGTGCACGTCTCCGGCGTTGTCGGTGTCCGAAATGGGAACGGACTCGCGCCGGATGATGCGGCCGGTATCAATATGATGGTCGAGGAAGAAGGTTGTGACACCGGTCGTGGTGTCTCCGTTGATGACGGCCCAGTTGATGGGAGCCGCCCCCCGGTATTGGGGAAGTAAGGCGGCATGTAGGTTGAATGTGCCCAGACGCGGCATGTTCCATACGATTTCGGGGAGCATCCGGAAAGCCACGACAATCTGCAGATCCGCCCGCAGGGAACGGAGTTCTTCGATAAAGACAGGATCTTTCAGCTTCTCGGGTTGCAAGATGCGGAGCCCTTTCTGCATGGCATATTGCTTGACAGGAGAAAGAGACAGTTCCGTCTGATGCCGACCCACAGGCTTGTCGGGCATGGTAACCACGCCGACAACGTTATAGCCGTTGTCAACAAGACAGCGCAGACTTTCTACGGCAAAATCGGGAGTTCCCATGTAGACGATTCTGAGTTCTTCTTTGTTCATTGCTAATAATTTGAGTTTTCAGAATTTGACGGACAAAGGTACTCAAAATCTCCGGAAATACCGAACAAAAAAGGACAAATGAGAACAAACGAAAAACGGGGAGACGTTGCAAGGAATATCCCGCCTTCAGCTCCGGAACAGAATTCGACGGTCAATTCGCTGCACCGCAGGGTTTCTTTCTCGATTATAAATCCTACCTTTGCACCGCCAATTTATTTTTCAAGAAAAAAACAGTCCGCATGTACGCCATCATCATCAACGCCGTCGCCGTCATCGCCGGCAGTGCCATCGGAGCCGTCTTCAAAAGAGGAATCCGCGAAAAATATATCACCGTGCTCAATACGGCCATGGGGCTGGCCGCCCTCGTGCTGGGCATAAACGTGTCCATCGAGAACATGCAGAAGAGCGAATTTCCGGTGCTTTTCATTTTCTGTCTGGCCGCAGGCGGCCTCGTCGGCACCCTTTTGCGTCTGGACCAGCGCCTGGAGGGCGCCACGCGAAGTGTGGCCCGCGAAAGATCGGACCTTGCCGAGGGCATCACCACGGCCGTGCTTTTCTGCTGCGTGGGAACGCTCTCCATGATGGGACCGGTGCTGAGCGCGCTCAAAGGAGACAACACCTATCTCATGACAGCCGCCACACTCAACCTCGTCACCATGATTGTCGTGGCTTCGAGCTACGGATTCTGGACCTGTCTCACGGCCGTCTTCGTATTTCTTTGGCAGGGCGGCATCTATCTCATTGCCAAATGTTCGCAGTCCTTCATCTCCGAAGCCCTGATCGGCGAGGTATCGGTAGTGGGCGGAGTGCTCATCGCCGCGGCCGGACTGGGAGTGCTCAACATCAAGGACTGCAAGACCATCAACCTGCTGCCCTCGCTGCTGGTGCCTATGCTGTTTTTCCTGATAAAGGGCCTGTTTGCCTGAACGCGGACCGCACGGAACGAAAGAAACTACGGGCATCCCGGGAGAGAATCTCTCAGGATGCCCGTAAACATAAGGTGCTACAGTATCTCTTATTTGATGTGCTCGCGGATTCGGGCCAGATAGCCGTTCAGCGCGGCCTCGTCCTTGCGGTCGATGATGTCGAGCAGGTCCTTCAGCTCGTCCCTGATCTTCGACACCTGTCCGCCGGTGCGCGGATTGAAAAGGATCTCGCGCAGCAGGCAGTCGTCCTCGCCCAGCACTCCGCGCGCAATCTTCATGTGCCGCTTGAAGGTGGTTCCGGGAGCGTCCTGGTGCTTCATGACAGCGGCAAAGACAAATGTGGACACAAAGGGGATGCTCAGGGAATAGGCTACCGTCTCGTCGTGCTCGTCAAAGGTATACTCGCGGATGTTCAGCCCCAGACGGGCATACAGGTCGCGGAAGAAAAGCCGCCCCATGTAATCGCCCTCGCTGATGATGATGGCATTCTCGGAGGAGAGAGAGCCGAGATTGGCAAACGTGGGGCCGAACATGGGATGGGTGGAGACGTAGCGAAGACCGCACGAGGCATAGAATTCCCGGAAACCGGTCTTCACCGAAGCGATGTCGCTCAGGATGCAGTCCTGCGGCAACACGGGAAGGAGCTGCCGGAATACGTCCAGCGTATATTTCAGCGTCACGGCGTTGATCACCAACTCGGGACGGAACTGCTCCACCTCTTCCAACGAGGTGAAACGCTGCGTGTTGTACATGAAACGCAGCCGCCGCGAGTCTATGTCGTATACCGCCGTCTCATGGTCGAAACTGAGCAGGTCCACGAAAAAGGACCCCATCTTGCCGGCACCGAGAATAAGAATCTTCATACCGGAACTCCTTACTTGTTCATCACGTCGATCTGCTGCCTCACGCTTTCTTCATGAATGGCCTCGAAGATCGTCTTCATGAAATCGCCCGACATGCCGCAAAGCACCCCCTGCACACCACGCTTGTCCAGAATCTCAGTGTAACGGCCCGTCTGCACCACGGTCATGTTGTGCTCACGCTTGTACTGGCCGATTTCGCGACTGATGCGCATACGCTTGGCCAGCAGTTCGATGACGGAATTGTCTATCTCGTCGATCTGGCGGCGCAGGGTCTCCAGGCTTTCCGTTGTCTGCTTGATGTCGCGGATGATGAGTTTGTCCAGAATGAAGTCCAACACATCGGGCGTCACCTGCTGCTTGGCATCGCTCCAGGCGCTGTCGGGGGTACAATGACTCTCAACGATGAGTCCTGCGAAGCCCAGGTCCATGGCCTGCTGCGAGAGCGGAGCCACCAGTTCGCGCACACCGCCGATGTGGCTGGGATCGCCGAAGATGGGCAGGTGGGGAATACGGCGGCGCAATTCGATGGGGATGTGCCACATAGGCAGATTGCGGTAGATACGCTTGTCGTAGGAAGAAAAACCGCGGTGAATCACTCCCAGCCGCTTGATGCCGGCCCCGTTGATGCGTTCTAGTCCGCCAATCCACAACTCCAGATCGGGATTCACGGGATTCTTCACCAGTACGGGGACATCCGCACCGCGCAACGAATCGGCCAGCTCCTGCATGGCGAAGGGGTTGGCCACGGTGCGCGCTCCTATCCAGAGGATGTCCACACCGGCCTCGAGAGCCGCCTCGACATGACGCGGCGTAGCTACTTCGGTAGAGACAAGCATGCCCAGTTCCTTCTGAACACGTTGCAGCCACGGCAGTCCCACGGCCCCGACACCCTCGAAGCCGCCCGGTTTGGTACGGGGTTTCCAGATGCCGGCACGGAATATCCTGATGCCTTTTGCCGCCAGCTGCGTGGCGGTGTCCATCACCTGTTCTTCTGTCTCGGCCGAACAGGGTCCGGCAATCACGATCGGGCGCTTGGCTTCAACGCCCGGTAAACGCAAAGGTTCCAATTCAAGTTCCATAGTCTTCCTTTTATTTTTTGTTTTCAGATTGATTCGTTCAGGAGTGAAAGGCCGCGCGGATCCGTTCCAGCGCCTCGGCCATCCGGTCTTCTTTGGCACAGAGCGAGATGCGCACATAGCGCTGGCCGTTGGAGCCGAAGATGAAGCCCGGCGTGATGAAGACACGGGCCTCGCGCAGCACCTTCTCCGTCAGTTCCTCGGCATCGGAGCAGTGGTCGGGGATGCGTCCCCACAGGAACATGCCCACCTGCTTTCCGTCGTACACGCAGCCCATGGCCTCCATGATGCGGCCGGCCAGCTCGCGCCGGCGGGCATAGATACGCACGTTCGCCTCTTCGTGCCAACTGTCATCGTTGCCGTAAGCGGCGGCGGCGGCCAGCTGCAAGGCGCGGAAAGTGCCGGAATCTATATTGCTCTTCACCTTCAGAATCCAACTCACGAACTCGGCGTTCGTGGCCAGCATGCCTACACGCCAGCCCGGCATGTTATGGCTTTTGCTCATCGAGTTGAACTCGATGCAGCAGTCCTTCGCCCCAGGCACCTGCAAGATACTCAGATGCTCATGTCCCAGAATGAAACTGTAAGGATTGTCATTGACCACGACGATGCCCCTTCGGCGCGCAAAATCGACCAGCCGCTCGTAGGTGGCGCGGCAGGCCGCGGCCCCTGTCGGCATGTTGGGATAGTTGGTCCAGAGCAGGCGGACATCGGACGTGTCCATAGCCTCCAGTTCATCAAAATCTGGTTGCCAGCCCAACTCAGGCCGCAAGTTATAGTTGACCACACGGCAGCCCAACAGGCGGGAAAGCGAGGTGTACGTGGGATAGCCGGGGTTGGGCACCAGCACGCTCTCACCCGGGTTGACAAAGGCCAACGTCACGTGGAGGATGCCTTCTTTGGAACCTATGAGGGGCTGGATCTCGCACGACGGGTCCAGCTCCACCCCGAACCAGCGGCGATAGAAACCGGCCATGGCCTCCCGCAAGGCCGGAATGCCCGCCGTGGGCTGATAGCCGTGGGCATCGGGACGACAGGCCTCCCGGCAAAGCGTCTCCACCGTCTGCGGCGAAGGCGGCATGTCGGGACTGCCTATGGCCAGACTGATGATGTCCTGCCCTTCGGCATTGAGCCGCGCCACCTCTTTCCCTTTGCGCGAGAAATAGTATTCCTGTACCAGCCCCAGCCGGTCGGCCTCCGTAATGCCACCATTGGGAGCTTTGTCATATCCTGTCGTATGTTTGTGAAGCGTCATATATATTATGTATTCTTATCCTGTCGTAATATTGTTGAGATGCTGTCAGAGCGCGGCCCTGTATTCGCCAAGTATTTTCAGTTCCTTGGTCAGCGGACGCACGGCATCGATGCTCTGGCGGTAACGCACATAGTCGTCGTAGCAGACATCCACGTAAAAGAGGTACTGCCACTCCCGCCCGATGATGGGGAGGCTCTGGATCTTGGTCAGATTGATGCGGTAGAAGCTGAAGATGGACAGCACCTGCGAGAGCGATCCCTCGGCATGGGGCAAGGCAAAGACGATGGAGCTTTTGTCCGTGTGGTGCAGATCGCGCAGGCTGTCTACGCTCCAAGGGTCGCACAGCACCAGGAAACGGGTAAAATTATGCTTGTTGTCCTCTATCGAATTCTCCAGAACCTTCATCCCGTAGAGCGGCGCAGCGCCGGCATGACAAATGGCCGCATGGCCGCGCATACTGTTGCGGCTGATCATCTCTGCGGAACCTGCCGTATCATCGGCCTCTACCACCTTCATCCCGGGATGGCGCTCCAGAAAACCGCGGCACTGCGCCAGTGCCACCGGATGCGAGTTGACCTCACGGATTTCTTCCCAATCGTCTTCGGGTAGGCACATGATGCTGTGCTCGATGTGGAGTTTGTGTTCGCCCGCCACCGTCATTCCGCTCTCGCGCAACAGTTCGTAATTGTGCAGCAGACTGCCGGCAATGGTGTTCTCGATAGCCATCATTCCCAAGCAGGCATCATCTTTCTTCATTTCCGCAAAGAGAGCTTCGAAAGTACTGCAACACACCAACTCTATATCCTCGCCCTGAAAATACTCATGCGCGGCGATGTCGTGAAACGACCCTTTGATTCCTTGAATAGCTACCTTCTTCATTTTTTCTTCTGTCCGTTGTTCCTGCCGGAGGCGGAACAAAAAATCCCGCTCCTTTTCGGAAGCGGGATTTCGTTTGTTCTTTATAATCTGTCTTTTCGGCATACAACATCCCGCTTCGCTTGTCCGGCAAAGTAAAAATAAAAGTAAAAGCGGTAAGCTGCGGAAAGTGCCATGATCTTTTTTTCTTTTTGTTGATGGCAAAAGTAATGTAAAAAAATTAGACAACAAACACTTTGCCACATTTTTTTACATTTCTCCATTAAAAAGGTCTTTCCTGCACCCACAGGGCAACAGGAGAGACCTTTTTCAGTACTCTTATCGCGGAAAGGATTTACTTGCTCATCTCGACCGCTCCGGAACCGATCATCTGGCCGTCCACGAAGATATAGGCCGAATAGCGTCCGGCACCGAGGAACTCCTTCACCGGCACGTAGACGGTAACGCGCTGTTCCTGACCGGTATACTCGATAGTCTTCTGGGCCGAATATTCCAGGTTGCGGTTCTCGTAGGCAAAAGTGCCTGTGGCTCCTGCCACCTGCTGGTTCGGCTTCATCAGGCGCACATAGACGGTGCGGTTGCCCGTAGCAGCCGTGACGTTGCGGGTGACGGTGAACGAGACGACAAATCGCGTGATGTCCTTGCTCTTGCGGGCCTCCTTGCCGTTTTTCTTGACCGGCTGCACGGAGATGCCCGTCGCATTGAGCTGGGCGGCAATGGCCACTTTCTCCGACAGACTGGCGTTCTCCTCGTTGATGGAGTTGTTCTCCTGACGGGTACGGGCCACTTCCGCCCGCGCGGCATCACGTTCCGATGCCAGCGTCTGGTTCAGCTGTTGCAGGGAGTCGACCTGCCGGATATAATACTTGAGCACTTCGCGCACGGTGGCCAGTTCTTTCTTCAGCCGGAGAATCTCGGCCGAACTGGTAGCCTTCACCTGCTTCAGCTGGCGCAACAGTGAATCGGCGCGCCGTTGCTCCGCATCCAGACGGCCCAGCAGGGAGTCGTCGCGCACACTCATCTTCATCTCGTTATACTGCATGGCGAACTCGGCATACTGGTTCTCCATTTCGCGCTTGTCCAGTTCGGCCAGCTGACGGAGCTCCTCCAGTTCCCGTTCTTTCTCTTCCAGTTTCTTACGGTCCGAGTTGCAGCCTACAAAAGCCGACGACACCGTCAAGGCCAGCAGCAGTCCCGGCATAAGGCGGGTAAAAGTCCTGAGATTCATTTTCGCTGTCATCATACTCATATCCGTCACTTCAGGAAACAACACCGGTTTTGGCCTCGTACTCGGCCTTTACCTCTTCATAGAAAGCGGCCATCGAAGCCTGGACGTAAGGCACCAGCCACAGGAATCCGATACAGAGGGTAAAGAGACTCAGGATGGCCCACCCGATGAAGCTCAGCCCCAACAGGAAAAACTGCATCTTGTGGCCTTCCATCATGGCCATGCTGCGTTCGATGGCTGCATCGCCCGAGAGTTCGGGATTGTCGTAGAGCACATAATTGGTCATGCCGTAAGAGCAGGCCTTCACAATGCCCGGCACAATCAGCAACAAGGTCCAAAGGAACGTATAGAGGCCCGTAAGAAATACCGTGAACCATACGCGGCCGTACTGACGGAAACCGTCAAAAAGGTTGGAAATCTCCACACTCCCTCCGCGGTGATTGCGCAACAGAGACACCACATAGCCCCACGAAAGCGGAAGCATGAGCAGCGTAAGAACGAGGCCGAAAGAGGTAAGCATCGCTCCCAGACCGACCATCACATCGGCTTTAACCAACGCTTCGCCCAACTGGCCGGGCAGAGCCGTAAAGAGAGATACGACATAGAGTACAAGGGTAAGCAGCACAAACGTGCCCCACTTGCCGTCAAGCGCCATGCGCGCCGTTTTTCTGATTTCGGAATTTGTTTTCATCATCATATTTTTTCTTGTTTACTTCCATTTTTTCATAACAGGACGGTCAGAGTACTGTCACCCATCCGTGCGTGTCGGGCTCGATGCCGTACTGGATGTCGCGCAACCGCTGATAGAGACGGGTAGACAGCGGGCCGGGCTTTCCGTCCTTCGAGAACACGTAGCTGAGGTTCTTCTCGGGATCGTCGATACGGGCGATGGGACTGATGACAGCCGCCGTGCCGCAGGCACCCGCTTCCTCAAAGGTGGAAAGCTCCTCCTCGGGAATCTGTCTGCATTCCACCTTCATGCCCATGTCCAGCGCCAATTGTTGCAGGCTGCGGTTGGTGATGGAGGGAAGGATGGAGGTGGACTTGGGGGTGATGTACGTATTGTCCTTGATACCGAAGAAGTTGGCGGCACCGCATTCGTCAATGTATTTCTTCTCCTTTGCGTCCAGATAGAACTCGCAGGAGTAGCCGGCCTCGTGGGCTATCCGGTTGGCACGCAAGGAAGCGGCATAATTTCCACCCACTTTGTAGCAACCTGTTCCAAGCGGCGCGGCACGGTCGTAGTCGCGGATGATGACGTACTTATTGGTGGAGAAACCGCCTTTGAAATAAGGCCCCACAGGGCTTACGAAGATCACGAACAGATACTCGTCGGCCGGATGTACTCCCACCTGCGCTCCCGTACCGATGAGCAACGGCCGGATGTAAAGGGCGGCACCACTCTCATAGGGCGGAATGAACCTTTCGTTAAGCATGACCACCTTTTCCGTCATCTCGCAGAACAGGTCGGTTGGCAGCTCCGGCATCAAAATGCCGCGGCAGGTGGATTGCAGCCGCTCCGCGTTGTCCTTCATGCGGAAGATACGTACCCGCCCGTCGGGACAGCGAAAAGCCTTGAGGCCCTCGAAAGCCTCCTGACCGTAGTGCAGACTGGTGGCCGCCATGTGCAGGTTGATGGTTTCGGAAGAAGATACTTCCACCTCTCCCCATGCGCCGTTGCGGTAATAGCATCGTACATTATAGTCCGTAGGAATATATCCGAAGGACAGATTCGCCCAGTCAATCTTTTCCATATTTCTTTTCGTTTTTAGTGTTGGGGCCGTTTCCGACCGTACCGGCACCGGTAGACAGAAAACAGCCTGTTTGCAGCAAAATTACACATTTCAAACGATACACACAACATTTTGCCGCACGAAATGGAAAACCGTTTTTTCAGGACAAAGCCGCTGCGAAAGCAGAAGGGGGGGCCGCCGTTTCACGTTTAGCGACGATAGACGAAACCGGCGTTCAGAATCAAATGTAAACGAAGGTTAAACGATATTTGCATTTCGCCCGCTGATGTATTATATTTGCACCGGCAAAGTGGAAGAACCCTGAAAAGCCGCCCGATAGGCGGCTTTTTTCGGCGCTTAACGTGAAAAAAAAATCCTATCTTTTTTAAAAAAGGTCCTATCTTGTTCAAAAAAGATACTATGTTTTTCAAAAAAGGTCCGTTCCCGTTCGTTTT
>VSQE01000073.1 GCA_009775705.1 Prevotellamassilia sp. | reverse complement strand
TCTTTCTTGGAATAAATATTAATCTGAAAAGGGTATGTATACGAGTTCTATTCCTGCCCGCCGTAGCAGTTCCAGACCGTCTGCCAAACGATATTGTTTGGCAAAACACACACGTCTGATACCCGCTTGTATAATAAGTTTGCTACACTCTATGCAAGGGGCATCTGTAACGTATAAAGTCGCACCGTCTGAGTTGTTTCCTGATCGGGCAATTTTCGTAATGGCGTTGGCCTCTGCATGCATAACATAAGGTTTGGTAAGTCCGTTTTCATCTTCACAGACATTCTCGAACCCAGACGGTGTCCCATTATATCCGTCGCTGATAATCATTTTTTCTTTCACAATGAGTGCCCCGACTTGCCTCCGTATGCAATATGAGTTCTCAGCCCAAATGGCAGCCATGCGTAAGTATCTTTTATCCAATTCTTTTGTTTTCTGTTCCATAACAGTCTCTATATTCTTATAATTCCGTTTCTTGTCAGGAGTGCTTCAATTGAGGGTTCTTTCCCTCTGAATTTCTTATACAATGTCATGGGATGTTCCGTTGCTCCTTTCGACAGGATACAACACCGAAATTTTTCCGCCGTTTCACGATCAAAAATTCCATTTTCCTTAAATAAGGCAAAAGCATCTGCATCAAGTACCTCTGCCCATTTGTAGCTATAATATCCTGCGGCATAGCCTCCAGACATTATATGTCCAAACTGTACAGTCATGCACGTCTCTTCCGGGTCCGGAAGCAATCTGGCTTCATGCCATGCTTTCTTTTCAAATTCCCGGATGTCCGAAGAAAATTCTTTTTTGAGAGTGTAATAAGCCATGTCGAGAAGACCGAAAGAAACCTGTCGCATACATGCGTACGCAGCATTGAAGTTCCGACTCTCAATAATTCGCTCTATCAACTCGTCCGGAATCAATTCTCCCGTCTGGTAATGGTATGCAAAAGTTCTCAGAAATTCTTTCTCTATTGCATAATTCTCCATGAATTGCGACGGAAGTTCTACAAAATCCCAAAACACGTTAGTCCCACTCAAAGACTGGTACTTCGTATTGGCAAATATACCATGGAGCGCATGACCAAATTCGTGTAAAAATGTTTCAACTTCCGAAAGTGTAAGCAATGCCGGTTTGTTTTCCGTGGGCAGCGTAAAATTGGTAACAATAGCAACGTGAGGACGATGATTCTTTGCTCCGTTTTTCCATTGTTCTTTGTAGGTCGTCATCCAAGCTCCCCCTTGCTTACCTGTTCTTGGATGAAAATCCGTATACAGGATAGCCAAAAAACAATGGTTTGCATCGTACACTTCGTAGGCTGATACATCCGGATGATATACCGGTATATCTTTATTTTCTTGAAACGTAATGCCATAAAGACGAGTAGCCAAATCAAATATCCCCCGTTTCACTTTTGACAGTTCGAAATAAGGGCGTAACATTTCAGAGTCCAGATTGAAGCGCTCCATTTGCAACTTATGGGAATAATAGGAATAGTCCCAGGGTTGCAGGACAAAGTCATTTCCTTCCAGACGTTTGGCATGGTCTGCTATGTCCGCCAGTTCTTTTTCTGCCGGAGATTTGTATTCAGTAATCAACTGGTTTAGCAAGTCATATACCTTTTCCGGCTTTTCCGCCATTCTGCGTTTCAGAATATAATCAGCATAGGTAGGATAACCTAATAACTTAGCTTTCTCTTGACGCAAATTAATGATTCTTCGTACTATCTCATAGTTGTTGAAACTATTGTCATGGGTACATTTGGTATTGTATGCCATGTACAACTGCTTTCTTAACCTGCGATTGTCTGCATATGTCATAAAAGGTATATAGCTGGGTGCCTGTAAAGTAATCACCCAGCCGGGCATATTTTTCTCCTTGGCTATATCTGCGGCTTGCTGAATTTGCATGTCCGGAAGGCCTGACAAATCTTTCTCTGCTGTGATATGCAAGAAAAAAGAATTGGTTTCCTTTAAGTTATTCTTGGAAAAAGACAATGACAGTTGAGATAATTCAGCTGAAATCTCTCTAAATCTTTGTTGCTTTTTTTCCGGCAATACTGCTCCGGAGCGTTCAAAGGCTTCATACGTTTTTTCCAATAGTATGCGATCCTCTCCTTCTAATTTGTCTGCATAGTGCTCCCATACCGAATTAATGCGCCGAAAGAGTTGTTTGTTCAGCATGATATTGGAATTATGGTCTGAGAGAAGTGGAGCCATTTTCTGTGACAAAGCGTCCAGTTCATCATTCGTCTCCGCACTGAGCAAATTATACATCACGGCAGTAGCCTTTTGTAATAGTTCACCGGATCTATCGAATGCCACTATCGTGTTCTCGAACGTTGGTTCCTCGGAGTTTTTTGTGATGGCTGCTATTTCATATTCCTCATTTTTTATACCTTCGAAGATGGCCTTCTCTATATCGGCTATTGTAATTAGATGAAATGGAATAGTCTCGTGCGGAGTACTGTATTTTTCAAAAAACGGATTCTTTCTCATACTGTCAGATATTTCAGTCGTATCTCTATAAAGTTTTAAGCAATTTGTCGATTTCCTCAAATTGTTTACCTTTATTCAGTGATAAATAAATACGGTATAAAAGCGGTGCCCATCGCTTTGTTTCCTGGGGAGCAGCATTCCTGTATTGTTCAAGATATGGGAGAGCAGCCGCATAATATTCCTTTAATGCCGCATTCGCTTTTTTATAGGCTTTTGAATTAATATTCGTAGGCAATTCTATGTTTTTTGCCATATTGCAGTAGGCCGCACCAATATAATAATTGGCATTTGTGAAAGACGAATCTACTTGTAAAATTCTTTTCCCACTTAGAATGGCTTCTTCATTTCTCCCTAAGTTCAATAAGGCTACAGTCTTAGCTTCAAGGAAATATAGGTTTACGGAATCAATGTCAAGCAATGTGTCCGCCAATAGTAATGAAGAGTTGTAATCTCCATGCTGGGTATAGTAGTCCGTTAAATTGGTAAAGAAAAATGGATCGGTGGGAAATTCCTTCAAACCGTCACAAAGATATGTCTTGTATTCTTTTTCCTCTTTAAGCGATTGGGATGCCAGTGTCAGACAATAAAGCACTTTACGCCTCATGAATGAATCTTCCAAAGCCACTTCCTTATATTTTTTCATCTCATCGTAGTCTTTTTGTTCGTACGAACTTATCAAATATAAACTGGCATTCCTTGAATACTTCTTACTTGATAATATTGTTTTTTCCTTTCCCCATACAGATGTATGAGGGAGTGTAAGATACATTTTCAAGAATTTCGCAGCTTCCGCATACTTCTGTTTTGAATACCAGTACCGGCAAGCAACTTCTATATTGGGAAAATGTAAATGTAACAAATCCCCATTTTCTCTATGATATTTTATTTTTTTTCCTTCTTTTTCAAATTGAGCCTGTTCTGCCTGTTCGCATTTCAGAATGTACTCAATTATGCCATACGTACTATTAAAAAAACGAACCGTATCATACGCCTGCTTCAGATATATTTTCTCATTATCCGAATTGTTAATGATGATCTGCGCTTGTTTCCCAAGATCATAGAGTCTGGGATTGGTGCGTAATACACTATCTTTTTCCAATTCGGCAACTAACTTTAAGGCTTCACTTCCGTTCTTGTTTTTCAGATGCGAACGAACCGCCTTCAGTTGCCGCTGGGCCGATACGGGCTGGTATGGACACCATGCAATCAGAATTATGAATAAAACGTACTTTGCCATCATCTATTCTCTTTATAAAACACACCCGTGTCATACTTTATATGACGCGGATGTGTCTTTGGTTGTTCCTGTATTAGAAGCGATCAAAATACTAACTACATCTTGTCACTTATACAAACGTTTTCTTATTTATCTCTTAAATAAATTATATGCCCTCGATGATCTGATCCATTTCTGCCTTTTTTTCTTTCATAAGCAGATTATCATATATCATTTGCAAGGAATATACCCAGATTTTAGGTTTGTCCGGTACCAATGAACGTACTTTTTCCATATAGGGCATGGCTTTCTCATAGAAACTCTTTACCTCTTTCAGTTCCTTCTCGTAGTTAGCCTTATCCTTCATCGTAATGTTGCGACCAATGTACTTGAAGGCGCCGCTGTTTTTCAGCGCCACGATTTCGTTGGTATAGGCATAAGTCATATTTACATTGGCTTCCACATAATCGGGATCAAGAGCCAGAGCTTTTTCAAAACACTCACGCGCAGCTGCATAATTCTTCTTCAAATTCAGTTCCACACATCCTTTCATGTACCACGCAGCCTTACTGTCAGAGTTTGCTTTTACCATTTCATTGGCCATTTCATCAGCTTCTGCCACAGCATTCTTGTTTACATAATAAAACAGCAAATTCTGCATGAAATTCTCATTTTCAGTACGTGCTACAGCCTCTTTCAAAGTCTTCAGCCACGAAGCTGAGTCATTTTTAGCCTGAAATGCCTGCATCTTGATGACATACAGGTCATGTGTTCCATTCGTATCCTTTAAGGCTTCGTCTACATAAACCAATGCCTCATCCCATTTTTTCTGCTGATAATTCAACACGGCCAAATTGAATGCGGTCTGGCTGTAAGCCGAATGCTTTGAAGCATAAATAGAGTCTGTTTCCTGTTTAGAAAAAACCGGATTCTTTGGAAGTGAAAGATATTTCTTGAATAGTTCCATGGACTTATCCGCATCATGACACTGGTTCATGAATACAGCTGCATAGTTATAATAATCCAACATACTCTTGATACGTCCTTTATTGGATTCCAAAAATTTAGGCGCTACTTTCCCTTTTTTATCCGGGGCAACATCATATTCATGACTTTTGGTATAGAACATAATGGCCTTGTCCAACGAGTTTACAAACGTCAGTGTGTCAAACGGTAATCCATTTCCTGCTTTCTGCAATTCAGGATAAAAAATCATGGTCTGCACCTCAGCGGCCGTATTGTACATATCCGCAAACTTTGTTGTCTTGGGATTCTGAACAGCCTCTGCCAAAATTGCGGCAGCTTCCTGTAACTGCCCCTTTTCTTTTAAAGCTTGCGCTTTATAAAGGGCACTGTTCTGTCCGAAAGCAAATCCGCATACAACGGAAAGTGCAATAGTGCTGATAATCTTTTTCATAATAGTCAATATTTAAAAGTTTTTTAATCGCCATTAGTTGTTTCACTCTCATCTGTAACAATGTCGTCCAGTTCTTCTTCCGTTGTCACCTGACAAACACTGCTGATCGTATCATTCCGCTTGCCGAGGTTGATCAAGCGAACGCCTTGCGTGGCACGTCCCATAACACGGACATCTGATACTTTCAGACGAATCGTAATGCCACTCTTATTGATAATCATCAAATCATGCTCATCCGTCACAATTTTTATAGCTACTACCTTACCGGTCTTTTCTGTGATACTCAAGGTTTTCACCCCTTTACCTCCACGGTTGGTTTTACGGTAGTCTTCAATAACGCTTCGTTTTCCGTATCCCTGATCGCTTACAACCATGACGGTTTCCTTTTCAAGGTCGTTGGCACAAACCATACCGATGACTTCATCCTGTCCGTCATCATCCAGCATCATGCCTCTTACACCGGTAGCGGTACGTCCCATTGTACGCACAGCCTCCTCATTAAAACGAATAGCACGGCCATTGCGGTTTGCCATGATTATTTCATTCTTGCCATTGGTAAGGCAAACTTCAATCACGCGGTCATCCTCTCGAATTGTAATTGCATTTACTCCGTTTGCACGGGGACGTGAATACTCCGACAAGCACGTTTTCTTGATGATTCCGTTCTTTGTGCAGAACACAACGTAATGAGAATTGCAAAATTCGGAATTGTTCAATTTTCTAATGTGCAGACAGGCGTTGATACTGTCGTCGCCGTCAATATTCAACATATTCTGAATGGCACGTCCTTTAGAATTCTTCGTTCCTTCAGGAATTTCGTAGACCTTCAACCAGAAGCACCTTCCTTTTGCTGTAAAGAATAGCATGGTGTTGTGCATTGTGGCAGGATAGATGTATTCAATGAAATCTTCATCACGGGTAGAGCCCCCCTTGCTTCCTACTCCACCGCGTGCCTGAGCCTTAAAGTCTGCCAACGGAGTCCGCTTGATGTAACCTAAATGGCTAATTGTGATAACGACCTCGTCATCGGCAAAAAAATCTTCCGGATTAAATTCCTCACCAGACAGCATGATTTCCGAACGGCGCGGATTTCCATATTTTTCCTTTACTTCAATCAGTTCGTCCTTGATAACCTTCTTGCAGAGCTCTTCATCGCTGAGAATCTGCTCATAATAAGCAATTTTTCTTTCCAATTCCTCATATTCCTGATGCAACTTGTTCTGTTGGATATTCGTCAATTGAGATAATCGCATGTCCACGATAGCTTTCGCTTGCAACTCATCCAATTCAAAACGTGCCATCAATCCTTCAATGGCAGCCTGGGGTGTTTTGGAAGAACGAATAATGTGAACCACTTCATCTATATTGTCGCTCGCGATGATCAGTCCTTCAAGTATGTGCGCTCTTTCCTGTGCTTTCCGCAATTCATAGCGGGTGCGGCGGATTACTACATCGTGACGGTGGTTCACAAAATAACGGATGCAGTCTTTCAATGTGAGCAGACGAGGACGCAAACGGGTCTCTCCATTATGTGAAATGGGGATAAGGGCAATGGTATTAACCGGAAAACTGGATTGCAACGCTGTCATCTTGAACAATTTGTTCAATACGATATTTGCATTAGCGTCCCGCTTGATGTCCACTACGATTCTCAAACCTTCTCGGTCACTCTCATCGTTTATATTACTGATGCCGTCAATACGTTTTTCGTTGACAAGATCCGCGATACTTTTGATCAGTTCGGCCTTATTGATACCGTAGGGTATCTCTGTTACGATAATCTTGTCATGTGTAATGCCGGTTTCGATGTTTGTCCGGGCGCGCATAATGACACGTCCGCGACCGGTCTCGTATGCACTGCGTACTCCTTGTAACCCCATGATATATGCCCCTGTCGGAAAATCGGGAGCTTTTATATGATGCATGAGGCCGTCAACGTCAATATCAGGATTATCAATATAAGCTACACATCCGTCAATCACTTCCCCCAAATTATGAGTCGGAACATTAGTCGCCATGCCGACGGCAATGCCGCTGGTTCCGTTCACCAGCAGATTCGGGATGCGTGTGGGCATGACGGAAGGCTCCTGCAAAGAGTCATCAAAGTTAGGAACCATGTCTACGGTATCTTTTTCCAGATCCATCATCATGGCTTCACCAACCAAGTCCAAACGAGCTTCCGTATAACGCATCGCTGCTGCGGAATCTCCATCCATTGATCCGAAATTTCCTTGTCCGTCTACCAATGGATAGCGCATATTCCATTCCTGCGCCATGCGGACCAGAGCACCATAGACAGAACTGTCGCCATGAGGATGATACTTACCGAGAACTTCACCGACTATACGAGCTGATTTCTTATAAGGTCTGTCATGTGTGTTTCCCAGTCCCATCATGCCGTACAGTATGCGACGATGCACAGGCTTAAAACCGTCACGGACATCAGGAAGAGCACGTGACACGATGACAGACATGGAATAATCTATATAGGAGGTCTTCATCTCCTCCTCTATATTCACTTTTATGATTTTGTCTTCTTCAATCATTTTTTGTAGTAAAATTCTTTTTCGTTAGTTATGTGCAAAGGTAATCAAAAGTTTCAGAAACTCTTCTCTGAACAGCTCGGATTTTTAACCAGATTGTGTGAATAAGGCCCATTTAAGACCCTCTAAGGCATTTTTACATTTGACGGTGTTTGCAGAGCTCTCCTTTCTTTTTTTCATTGATACGGGCATATTTTACAATTTTCAAGTTGGGAATCGCATATTTTTAGTAATTTTGCCCTTAAAACCAATTATCAATATGGGTAGAAAAAAGAAACCCCTTCCTTTGTTAGAAAAAATTACCATTACAGATGTCGCAGCCGAGGGAAAGGCTATTGCTAAAGTTGACGGATTAGCCGTGTTCGTACCTTATGTCGTTCCCGGTGATATTGTTGATTTGCAAGTCCGAAGAAAAAAACATAATTATGCAGAAGCAGAAGCAATCCGCGTACATAAGTATTCCGATGTGCGCTCTGTGCCTTTCTGCAAACACTTCGGAGTGTGCGGGGGCTGTAAGTGGCAGTGTCTGCCCTATGAAGAGCAACTTCGATATAAGCAAAAACAGGTGGAAGACAGCCTTGTCCGTATCGGTAAGATTGATCTGCCGCCAGTGTCTCCCATTATAGGAAGCCGGAAAGTCCGCGAATACCGTAACAAATTAGAGTTTGGGTTCTCCAATAAAAAATGGCTTACAACAGAGCAAGTGGCATCGGGGGAGGTTTTTGACTGTATGGATGCCGTAGGATTCCATATACCGGGAGCTTTTGACAAGATTCTTGACATTACGGAATGCCACCTAATGAACGCTATCAATAACCGTTTGCGAAACAGCATTCGGAGCTACGCTTTGGAACATGGTCTGGCATTTTTTGACCTGCGCAAACAGGAGGGTTTGCTTCGAAACATCATGATACGTAATTCTGTCACGGACGAACTGATGCTACTTGTTCAGTTTTGCATCCGTAGCCAGAACGAACAGCAACAAGCTATGGATTTGTTGGCTTTTATACATGATTCCTTTCCTGAAATTACCTCCTTGCTCTATGTGAATAATACCAAATGTAACGACACGTTTGGTGATCTGGAAATAAAGACATTCTCAGGGGCAGATTTCATCTATGAAGAGATGGAGGGACTACGCTTCAAAGTCGGTCCTAAGAGTTTTTATCAGACCAACACGGAGCAGGCGTACGAACTGTATAAAGTGGCAAGAGATTTTGCCGGACTAACGGGTAAAGAATTGGTGTACGATCTTTATACCGGTACTGGTACCATTGCCAACTTTGTGGCTCGACAGGCACGTCAGGTCATTGGCATCGAGTATGTTCCGGAAGCCATAGAGGACGCCAAGGAAAACGCCTGTCTGAATGGGCTTGACAATACTCAATTCTTTGCAGGGGACATGAAGGATATTCTCAATAAGGATTTCATTGCCCGCTATGGTCGTCCTGATGTAATCATCACAGATCCTCCTCGGGCCGGCATGCATTCGGATGTAATTGAAACCCTCCTTTTTGCAGCTCCCCGCCGTATAGTTTATGTCAGCTGTAATCCTGCCACGCAAGCGCGTGATCTGTCTTTGCTGGACCAGCAATATCGTGTAATTGCAGTACAGCCTGTTGATATGTTCCCCCAAACTCACCATGTAGAGAATGTTGTGCTGATGGAACAGAGAAATGATTAATGTAAAACGACATAATCCCATACTGAAAAACAGATTGGCTGTTTTCTTGCAGACAGGTGATGCAGAAGGACTTGCAGATTATCTGTCGCACCTCTCCCATCAAGAGTTCCGAACAGCCAGTTTTCTGTTGTCAGAAGAACTTCTTCTTTTGTACTTCGGACATAGCCGGACAAAAAAAGAGGATCAGGACTTTTGGCATTTTTTCACAACAGTGGTTCCTTTATTTCCCAAAGCTTATCTGGGAACCTTCCTGAAAGCTCTTGCTGTGTTGTATGAGGACGAGGCTGTCAGACTGGATGATTCCCGTTTCTTGAAATATGCTCGCGAACATGCAGGTCTTATAGATTGTCGTAAAATACTGGAAATGATGTTGCCACGTCTGAAGAAACCTTCCGAAGTCGAATTTCTGTTGTCTCTATTCAGCAATACTTTGCCTTCTGAATTTTGCACATCTTTTCTACTCAAGTCCGGAACACTTCCTTGCTACTATGTTCTTTTCAAACTTCTGAAGATGCAGGATGCTACTTCGGAGTTACTCAGGAAATATTGTGTTCTGCTGATGCGAAAGGGTGATCATCTTTCATTCAACATGGCTTGCATTCTGCGTAGCTATTTCGACCTGTCAGATTTGCCCGGCACTTTTTCCCTTCAATTACGTCCATACCAATTGGGGAAATTAGATGAATCCTATGAGGGATTCTCTGCCATTATAAAAAACTGAATAGATAACCCCTTTACCCTATTATAACCATGAAGAAACTTCTTTTATTAGCACTCTCCTTTTCTCTTTTGCTTTCTCCGGTTGAAGCCCGCAAGAAGAAAACACAAGCCGGAGTAGAGAATAAGGCTAAGCCGGCCGCAGCCGCAAAAACATCCGAAGGACTTTTTACAGTCACGAAAAATGGGGCCAACTGGTTTTTCGAAATTCCGGATTCTCTGATAGGCCGTCGTTTTTTAGTGACGGTACGCTATGCATCCACCCCGGCCAACACCGGAAAGTATGGTGGAGAAATGACCAACGAACAGACCGTATACTGGGAGCAAGCTCCCGATAACAAATTGTTACTGAGAGCAGAACTTCTGATAAATACTGCCGATTCAACAGATGCTATCAACCGGGCAATACTGATCAGCAATGAGAATCCCATTATCGGGGCATTCAACATAGAAGGTCAACAAGGAAAAAAGTATAAAATCAACGTGACACAATTCTTTAATGACGATAATCCTGCTTTAGGAGTCTCGCGATGGGACAAACAGTCTTTCGGCTTGAGTTCTCTGCTTCCTTCCCAGTCGTTTATAAAGGACATAAAGACTTTTCCCTTGAATACGGAAGTGCGCACCGTAAAAACATGGATGTCCACTTCTATGAAAAGTCATGCCGCCGCTTTTACCGGAAAGGTCACAATGGGGCTGAACATTTCTTTCATCCTGTTGCCTAAAGTACCGATGCAGCGTCGTTTCTTTGATCCGCGTGTCGGATATTTTGCAGACGCCTTCAGTTATTATTCGGATAACCAGCAACGTGTGCAAGGGAAATCTTTTATAACACGATGGAGGCTTGAACCGAAAGACAGTGCCGATGCCGAACGTATGAAGCGAGGAGAACTGGTAGAACCCAAGAAGCCGATTGTCTATTACATCGATCCTGCCACTCCTCCACAATGGCGCCCCTATCTTATTCAGGGAGTGAATGACTGGCAGTCCGCATTTGAACAGGCAGGTTTCAAGAATGCTATCATGGCAAAGGAATGGCCTGAGAATGATTCGACCATGTCTATGGAAGATGCCCGTTATTCCGTTATCCGCTACTTGGCTTCCCCCATACCCAATGCTTACGGTCCTCAGGTGCACGACCCACGTTCCGGCGAGATATTGGAAAGTCATATCTGCTGGTATCACAATGTGATGACATTGGTACACGACTGGTATATGATTCAAGCCGGAACAATTGATGAAGCCGCCCGCAAGATGAGGTATGACGAGGAACTCATGGGACAACTTATCCGTTTTGTCTCATCTCACGAAGTCGGTCACACGTTGGGACTGCGTCATAATTTCGGATCCAGCAGTACAGTTCCGGTTGACAGTCTGCGCTCCAAATCCTGGGTAGAGAAATACGGCCATACTCCCAGCATCATGGACTATGCTCGCTTTAACTATGTGGCACAGCCTGAGGACAGTATCTCCCAGGTTGGGATTTTTCCGCGTATCGGAGATTATGACAAGTGGGCTATCCAATGGGGATATACACCTATGTGGAATTCCTACGATGACGAGAGTGACCGTTGGGAACTGGAGAAATTGACAACGGAGAAGTTGAAAAATAACCGCCGTCTTTGGTTTGGTGATGGAGAAACAAACCGGACGAACGACTCCCGTTGCCAGACCGAAGATTTGGGTGATGACGCCATCAAAGCCAGTGAATACGGTATTTTGAATCTGAAACGTGAAATCAAAGCCCTGCCTGAGTGGACATACGAGAGCAACGACAGAGAAGGACGGAATCTTTCCGGAATGTACGATCAGATTTTGTTCCAGTTTAACCGTTACCTGGGGCATGTCATTTCCAATATAGGCGGAGTGTATAAGGACTACAAGACAATAGATGAGCCGGGAGTGGTGTACACCAATGTCAGCAAGGCCCGCCAGAAAGAGGTGCTCGCTTTTGTAGACCGGCACATCATGAATGAGCCGAAGTGGCTGATCAGCGAGGATTACGTTTCACGTCTTACACCTGACCCTCAAAACGAGACCATTTATGTAGGACGAAAAGGCATTTCCCGTTTGCTTTCACAAGGAAGATTGAATGGCCTGACATCGGAATATCCAGCAGAAGAGTATATTCCCGATGTGGTTGACATGTTGTTCCGCGAACTTGAACAGGGAAAGAATGTGACTTGCTATCGCCGAGCTTTACAAGAGTTGGCAGTAACATACCTCACGGACTATTTTGAGAAGAGTAATTTGGGCTCAGAGGCCCGTCCAGCGGTATTGATGGTACTGAATGATCTTACACTCCGTCTTAAAGCAGCTCGTCCTACGGATGTTGCTACTCGTGCCCATTATGCATCATTGGCAGATATAATTGACCGTACATTAAAGAAAGACTGACCACTTTACGGCACTCTGGTAAAATCTAAAATAAACACCTAACGGAATAGCAAATTTGAGTAAAGCGTAGCGAACAGACTGAAAAAGCGTTCGTTACGCTATA
>VSQE01000072.1 GCA_009775705.1 Prevotellamassilia sp. | reverse complement strand
TCGGCGACACCACAGTGGCGGATGCCATCCTCGACCGCATCGTCCACACCGCACACCGTATCACGCTCACCGGCGAAAGCGTCCGTAAACTCAAAGCCTTCAAAGGCAGATAAACCAAAATAAAACTGACCCCCGTCGGCCAAACTCTTCAGGGGTCAGCCCTATTTTGGCTTCGGGGGGGCAGATCAACTTTGGCCCCAGGGGTCATCCGCGCCTGGGTTTTCCACTCACCGTTTTCCAATGAAAAAAGCATTCCGAATATTTGTAAGTGTCACAAAAATACCGTAATTTTGTGACATGAATAATAAGCAAGACATATCCATATCAGAAAATGTTGTCCGCGAAAGAATAAAATCCATGAGGAAAGGGGCTATATTCTTTCCGTCGGATTTTGTGGATATTGCCTCTCCTGAAGCCGTTCGACAGACTCTTGGCCGGATGGTAAAGCGTGGAGAAATTATGCGCGTCAGTCGTGGAATTTATTGTATTCCCCGTTCAAACGAAGCGCTGGGTCTTGATTGCATACCACCCTCGACAGAAGATATTGCCCAACGGTTGGCTGAACGAGACAAAGTAAAAATAATACCTACCGGAGACCACGCTTTAAACCAACTGGGATTATCCTCACAAATCCCCGCCAATGCGGTATATATCACCAACGGAGCAAGAAAAAAAATCAGACTTTCCAACGGACGGAACATAATATTCAGGGAAAGCAACGAACTACGTCTGTTTGAATTTGTTTCCGGACTGATGATGCTTGTTGTGTCTGCGATACGAAGTATAGGAGAGGATAATCTCACTGATGATATTATAAACAGGGTTAGGGAAATAGTTAAAAAAGTCTCTCCCGATATTTACGCCCATGACATACAGCTCGCGCCTGTGTGGGTCAGAAAAAAACTTGAAGAATAAAATGATTTTCACAGACTTGACGGCTGAAGACCGCCGTGATATAATAGACTATGTGAGCGACAAGACCGGTTTGTCGCGTGCTGTAATAGAAAAAGACTGGTGGGTGACAGCAGTTTTACGAGCCGTCTTCTCCCTGCCATATTCCGACAACATATCTTTCAAGGGAGGTACGAATCTCAGTAAATGTTGGAATCTTATCAACCGTATGTCGGAAGACATAGATATTGCTGTCAGCCGGGAATATCTCGGTTTCTCCGGGAACCTATCCAAGAATCAGATTAGCGACAAGCTGCGGAGAGCATCCTGTTCATTCGTAAGAAACACGATGACACACGATGTTGAATCCGCACTTGTGAATCAAGGAATATCTTCGGATATGGTTGAAGTTTCAGTTAATGAGACAACTGTCAGCACCGTAGACCCCGAGACCATATACATTGCCTACAAACCGATATTTGAAGGCAATGAATATGTTCTTCCCCAAGTCAAGATTGAAGTAAGCGGTCGTTCCATGTCAGAGCCGGTGACAAAGGTGTCGGTTCGTTCCTATATATCCCAAAACATTCCGAAAATCACATTTGAGGATAATCCGGTCGAGGTCAACGCCGTCATACCCCAACGCACTTTTCTGGAGAAACTGTTCCTGTTGCATGAGGAATTTGCAAAACCATCGGCGGAGATAAGGATTGAAAGGATGTCGAGGCATCTTTATGATGTTCATAGAATCATACAGACCGGTATAGCTGACGAGGCTTTGGCCAATGACAACCTCTATGATTCCGTGATAGAGCACAGACGGAAATTCATCGGCCTTAAAGGATTTGATTACGACACTTTGAAACGACAATCACTAATAATAGTTCCCACTGGGGAAATACGCGACCGATGGGAGGCCGATTACAAGAAAACGGTAATGAATATGGTAATGGGGCCAGCCCCCTCCTTTGAGGAAATCATAGCCGAACTTGAAGCCTTGAACCGGCGAATAAACATGATGTGATATTGTCCTTCCGGCTCTCGGAGAAAATAATACTCATCCTCTGATGCGGAAGATTACCACTCATCTTCTTTCGGGAATATTTTTGTTTGTATGCTCCGATTTGTTTGTATGGGAATATTCCTGACTTGCGTTTTATTGCCTGAAATGGTGAAATATGTTTGTATTTAAGTCGGTTTACAGAGGTTAAATAACTGATACATAGTGTTAAAATCATTCTTCAATGAGGACGAGTATTAAGCAGAAATTTTAACACAAATATCTGATAGATAATCAATTGCCAAACAAGATATAATTTGTTTGGCAATTAGTGTTTTATTGTCTTAAATGGCACGGTTTGTTCAGCTAAAATCCGATCTTTTGGAGGAAATATTGAGTTTATTTGTATACAATCCATCTATTAATGCAAGATGTGGAAATATCGAGAGAATACAAACAAGTATAACAACTCTTAAATTCAGCCCCACTTTGCATAATATGAATATAGAATGCTAACAGGACTTTTGATAAAGAACCTTTTGTTGTGAGGTTGATCTCAAATTTCTTTAGTAAATTTGCATATGGTAAAGTGATCCTCATAAATTATGAGGGTTCTACTTTGTCTTAAATTGGAAATAGATGAAATTACTTGATACCCAGATAACATATATTCTAAATTCACTTCAAGACATCGCTGAAAATGAAGAATTGGAGTTTAAGGGAGCCAAAGGAGGTTTCCCCGGTTCGTTTTGGGAGACATATAGTGCATTTGCTAACACTAACGGAGGTGTCCTGATATTAGGCATCAAAGAAAAACAAGGTCAGCTTAAATCAGATAATTTATCAACAACAGATATAGATAAATTGCAGAAAGATTTATGGTCCGGACTCGCCAATCGAAATACGATCAATCTAAATCTTCTTAATAATGATGATGTCAAACCGTTACAAGTTGAAAATTTCTACGTACTTATCATAAAAGTACCACGTGCCAATAGAGATCAACGACCGGTGTATGTGGGTCATGATCCTTATGGTGGTACATATCGGCGAGGCTATGAAGGCGATTTCAAATGTACGCGAGGTGAAGTGCAAAGAATGTTTGCCGATGCTGACCTCACTCGTACTACAGATAAACGAATTCTTAAAGGGTATACCCTGGAAGATATTGACAAAGAGTCTCTCCGACAGTATCGTCAATTATTCAATATCGCCAAGCCGGACCATGTTTGGTCAACTTTAGATGATTTGAACTTCCTTAAGCAACTGGGAGCATATAGACGAGACCGCGTATCGAGAGAAGAGGGGTTCACCGTTGCCGGAATTTTGATGTTCGGAAAAACGGATGCAATTACCGATGATGAATGTTTGCCGAATTTCTTTCCCGACTATCGCAATGAAACTTCAATCAATGAGACTGAACGCTGGATAGACCGAATCTATCCCGACGGCACATGGGAAGCGAATTTGTTTCAATTCTATCTCCGTACACTTCCGCGGTTACAAAGTTTTTTGCCGAAGCCTTTTAGCATCAAGGATAATCAACGAATAGATCAGTCTCCGGCCCATGTAGCTATCAGAGAGGTATTCGTAAATCTTTGTGTACATCCTGATTATAAGGCTGAAGGTTCGTTAACGGTAATATTCAAGAATGGCACTTATTTCTTCTCTAATCCTGGGACAATGTTGGTTTCTCAGGAACAATTCTTTGAAGGAGGAGAAAGTGTCTGCCGAAATCCGACGCTTCAAAAAATGTTCATGATGCTTGGACCTGCAGAGAAAGCAGGTAGTGGAGGCGCAAAGATTATAGAAGGCTGGCGAAGAAATAATTGGAAAACTCCATTTATATTTGAGCGCACCCGCCCAGACAAGGTTGAATTCTGTCTCTCCATGCAATCCCTAATTCAACCGGAAGTGTTGGATGAATTAAACAATCGCCTTGGCATAGAAACACAAAAGTTTTCCCCCCAAGTGCAAACCGTGTTGGCCCTGGCTTTAACTGAAGAGAATGTGACAAATGAAAGATTGAGATATGTGCTACGGCTTCATAAATCCGACATCACCACATTACTACAAAATATGTGTCGTCAAGGTCTGCTATCCTCTGATGGATATGGTCGTGGAACCAAATATAGACTTGCAAATATAATATCAAGCAATAATGTTGTAAGCAATAGTGCTAATGTTGACAGCTTAGGCTCTAATATTGACAGCTTAGGCTCTAATGTTGACAGTTCTAATGATAATAGCAATACAACTACAGAAGATCATATTATAAGTGCAAAAGCGCAGTGTCTTTTAAAGAAGAAGCGTTTGCGTCCGACTGAAATGGAGGGGCTTATTTATGAGATAACTTCAGAATGGCGTACTATTCAAGAACTCACTCAGATACTTGGGAAAGATAAATCGTACTTACGGAATCATGTTTTACCGATGTTGATTTCCAAAGGTATTTTGGAAAGAGAATATACTTCTATACCAAATCATCCTAATCAACGCTATCGACGAAAACTCAAATAGTACGCATTCTATTATTCTTTATTGAGGTAACAAATTGTGACTTCAAACGAAGATAGAGGTTAAATCTACGTTGGGTTAGTCCCGCAGTAAAATTAAATTCAATAAAGAAAAACTCCGATATGACCATGAAAACATAAATCCTGTAGATCTACTTCTGTCGAGACTTGCAGGAGACAAATCGAAGAGTTCATAAGAAAGTGCCCTTGGCACAGGTACGATATTTGTCCCTTCGGCTGAAACTTATTCATCAAAAATTTAGGATCTAATGCCCATGAAAATCAGACTGCCCTATCTGACAATCTGCATTCTGCTGGCTGGAAACGTACTTCCGCTGCCAGCCAGAATGATACGGCGGCAACCCGTGGGAGAAATTCCTTTCACAAAAACCGCCGATCACCGCATTTATATCACCGCCTTCGTCAACGGGTCCGACTCGCTGAAGTTTCTGGTCGACACAGGCGCCTCCTCGCTCGTGCTGAACACAAACTCGCCCCGTCTGGCAGGCAGGATCCACGCCGGAGAACCCTCCCGCAATCTCGGGACTACGGGCAACAATCTTGCCATCTACAGCCACGACAACTCGGTACAGGCCGGCACGGTGCATTACGAGAACGCCGGATGCGTACACCTGCCCTATCCCGCCGACTACTGGGACGGAGTTTTCGGACTGAACGCCCTCTCCGCCTTCAATGTGGAAATCAACTACGATGACTCCAAAATCTATTGCTACCCCAAAGAGAACCTGCGCCCGGAGACGAAACACCTCATCTGCCTTCCGTTTGAATACAGATACAACGTCCCGTTTGTTAGGATTCCCGTCAAGCTCTGCGGCCGCACCCACCGGCTGACACTCGAAATAGATACTGGATCGGACAGGGTCATAGACCTCAACACTCCCTTTGTCCGGAAACATCAGTTACTGACGGCCCTGCCGTCCTTCGCCACGTCCCACATACAGAGTTCCGACGGCGGAAAGGGCGAGCTGAAAAACGTGTTTTTCGATGAAGTTGTCATCGGCAACTACCGTCTGCCCCGCATCCCGGGAGCACTTTCCACCCTGACCGTCGGAATGCTGAGCAAGGAAGACATCGACGGAATGATCGGCAACAACTTCCTGAAGAGATTTAATATGCTCATCGACTTCAACGAATCGAAAATCTATCTTGAACCCAATCATTTTCTGTACACTCCCTTCTATGACTTTCTCGTAAAGGAATAAAAAAACAATACATGACAAAGGAAACCATCCGACACGAACGCTTCCCCCTTGCAGGAATGCACTGCGCCGCCTGCGCCGGACGCGCCGAACGCACCCTGTCGCGCCTGACCGGCGTGACAGAGGCCACAGTCAATTTCGCCTCGGCCGAAGCCAGCGTCAGCTACCGACTCTCCGAAATTTCGCCCGCACAAATGAAGGAGGTCCTCGCCCCGATGGGATTCGAACTGCTCATCGGAGAACATAAGGAGGAACTGGAAGACCGCCGGCGGCAATACTACCGTTCCCTGCGGCGACGGGCGCTCACGGCCGCTCTCCTGTCGGCAGCAGTGATGACGGTGTCGATGCTGCCCCTCGGCGGATCCGCGGCAACACGGATTGCGGGATGGGCGCTGGCCACACCCGTTGTCTTCGGTGCAGGCCGCGAGTTTTTCGTCAATGCCTGGCGCCAGCTCCGCCAGCACACCTCCAACATGGATACGCTGGTGGCCCTGTCCACCGGCATCGCTTATGTCTTCAGCGTGTTCAACGTGCTCTGCCCCTCCTTCTGGACAGAGCGCGGCGTGGAACCGCACGTCTATTTCGACTCTTCCTGCGGGGTCATCACCTTCATCCTCATAGGCCGTCTGCTCGAAGAACGCGCCAAACGCAGCACGGCCTCCTCGCTGCGAAAACTCATCGGCCTGCAACCCCATACCACCACCGTGATCCTGCCCGACGGCTCTCAGGCCGAACGCTCCATCGCAACCGTCCGCCCGGGCGATCTGCTGGAAGTGAAACCTGGCGAAAAGATCGCCGTCGACGGCACCGTCACCGAAGGCAGTTCCTACGTGGACGAAAGCCTGATGAGCGGCGAGCCTGTCCCCGTCCTGAAGGAGGCCGGCCGGAAAGTCTTTTCCGGAACCCTGAACGGCCGCGGCAGTTTCCGCTACCGCGCCGAACACGTCGGAAGCGAGACCATGCTGGCCCGCATCATCGACATGGTGCGCAACGCACAAAACAGCAAAGCTCCTGTACAGCGGATCACGGACCGCATTGCAGCCGTCTTTGTCCCTGCCGTCATTGCCCTTGCCCTGCTCACCTTCACCCTGTGGCTCGCCCTCTCCCCCGCAGAAGGTGTCACCCGCGGACTGCTGGCCGCCGTCACCGTCCTGGTCATCGCCTGTCCCTGCGCTTTAGGGCTGGCCACACCCACCGCCCTCATGGCTGGCATGGGACGGGCCGCTGAGCGCGGCATTCTGGTGCGCGATGCCGAGAGCCTCCAGAGGGCCCGCCGCATCGACACCGTGGTACTTGACAAGACGGGCACCATCACCGAAGGCCGGCCCGAGGTGACGGAAGTGCTGACCACCGACAACGGAGCCACCCTCCCCGTGCTCGCCTCGCTGGAGCGACGGTCGGAACATCCGCTGGCCGAAGCCGTCGTACGCCACTGGGAAAAGGCAGAGAACCTTCCGGTCGAGGATTTCATGTCCCTGACCGGACTGGGAGTCAGCGGCCGGTGCGGAGGTTCCGTCTTCTATGCCGGCAACCTCGCCCTGCTCCGCCGCAACGGCATCCTGCCACCCGAAGAACTTCTGGCCAAGGCCCGCCGTCTGGAAGAGCAGGGACGCACCGTCATCTGGTTCTCCTCAGTCCGGGAAGTACTGGCCTTCATCGCCATTTCCGACCGCGTCAGAAACGGCTCACGCGAGGCCGTGGCCACCCTGCAACAGAAGGGCATCGAGGTCCACCTGCTCACCGGCGACGCCGAAGCCACCGCCCGCCACATTGCCGGCGAGACCGGTATCAGTCATTTCAAAGGAAGCGTATTGCCGGAGGAAAAGGCCGACTACGTGAAATTCCTGCACGAGGCCGGACGGACCGTTGCCATGGCCGGCGACGGCATCAACGACAGTGCCGCACTGGCCCGCGCAGACCTGAGCATCGCCATGTCGGGCGGCAGCGATGTGGCCATGGACATCGCCCAGATGACCCTCATCCGCCCCGACCTGCGCCTGCTCCCCGAAGCTATCCGCCTGTCGCGCCGCACCGTCGGTGTGATCCGGCAAAACCTGTTCTGGGCCTTCATCTACAACCTCATAGGCATCCCCATTGCCGCCGGCGCACTCTATCCCGCTTTCGGTTTCCAGCTTTCGCCCATGCTGGCCGGAGCAGCCATGGCGCTGAGCAGCGTCAGCGTGGTCTGCAACAGCCTGCGCCTGAAACTGTAGTATAAGTGTTGTAAGAACACAAAAAAATCGGTGTCCGGTAGTATTACTATTCTCCGGACACCGATTTTTTACAAGGCGTGTAAAAAAATTTACAAGGCATGTAAAAAGTTTTACACGCCTTGTAAAAATCCGAAACATTACTCACGTCCTGCGCGTTTGCGGGCCAAATGGTCCAAAATCGTCTTGCGCATACGCATCGACTTGGGAGTGACCTCCACATATTCGTCTTCCTTGATATATTCCAGCGCTTCCTCCAGCGAGAAGATGACGGGCGGGATGATGCGCGCCTTGTCGTCGGCACCGCTGGCACGCATGTTGGTGAGCTGCTTGGCCTTCGTGACGTTCACCACCAGATCGTTGTCGTGCACGTGCTCACCCACCACCTGTCCGGCATACACCTCGTCCTGCGGCGAGATGAAGAACTTGCCACGGTCTTGCAGATGGTCGATGGCATAGGCAAAGGCCGTACCGCTCTCCAACGAGATCATGGAGCCGTTGGAACGACGCTGTATGTCGCCCTTGTAAGGCTGGTATTCCTTGAAGCGATGGGCCATGATGGCCTCGCCCTGACTGGCCGTGAGCACATTGGTACGCAGACCGATGATGCCGCGCGAGGGGATGTCGAACTCTATGTCCACGCGGTCGCCCAGGCTCTGCATGGAAGTCATCTCGCCCTTACGGCGCGTCACCATATCAATCATCTTCGAGGCAAACTCCTCGGGCACGTTAATGGTAAGTTCCTCGATAGGCTCGCACTTCTGTCCGTCTATTTCCTTATAGATCACCTGCGGCTGTCCCACCTGCATCTCGTAGCCCTCGCGCCGCATGGTCTCGATAAGTACGCTCAGATGGAGCACGCCGCGGCCGGAAACGATCCAGCGGTCGGCTCCTTCGGTCTTCTCCACACGCAGGGCCAGGTCCTTTTCAAGTTCCTTTTCCAGCCGGTCGTTGATGTGGCGGGAAGTACAGTATTTTCCTTCCTTACCGAAGAACGGCGAGTCGTTGATGGTGAAAAGCATCGACATCGTAGGCTCATCAATAGCAATGGTGGGCAGCGGTTCGGGCTGCTCGAAATCGCAGATCGTGTCGCCGATCTCGAAATTCTCCAGTCCCACAACGGCACAGATGTCGCCGCTCTCCACACTGGCAGTCTCCTGCCGCCCCATGCCCTCGAAAGTGTGTACCTCCTTGATCTTCGTCTTCTCCATCGTGCCGTCCCGGTGGGCGATGGTGCAGTTCATGCCTTTGGCAATGGCACCGCGGTGTACGCGTCCCACAGCGATGCGTCCGGTGTAGCTGGAGTAATCGAGCGAGGTGATGAGCATCTGCGGAGTTCCCTCCAGCTGCTGCGGCGCCGGTATGATCTCGACGATCTTCTCAAGCAGATAGTCAATGCTGTCGGCAGGCTGGTCATAGCTCTCACCCATCCAGCCGTTCTTGGCCGATCCGTAGACCACGGGAAAGTCCAGCTGGTCCTCCGTGGCGTTGAGGTCGCACATGAGGTCGAATACCATTTCGTACACCTCCTCCGGGCGGCAATTGGGCTTGTCCACCTTGTTCACCACCACAATAGGTTTAAGCCCTATCTGAAGGGCTTTCTGCAAGACAAAACGCGTCTGCGGCATCGGTCCCTCGAAGGCATCGACCAGCAGGATGCAGCCGTCGGCCATATTCAGCACACGCTCCACCTCGCCGCCGAAATCGGAGTGGCCCGGGGTGTCGATGATGTTGATTTTCGTCCCTTTGTAGTTGATGGAAACATTCTTGGACAAGATGGTGATACCGCGTTCACGCTCAAGATCGTTGTTATCGAGAATAAGTTCACCTGCGTTCTGGTTCTGCCGGAAAAGGTTGCCGGCAAGGAGCATCTTGTCCACAAGGGTCGTCTTTCCGTGGTCGACGTGGGCAATGATGGCAATGTTACGAATGTCTTGCATACTAATACCTTATAAAATATCTGTTTCGGGGTGCAAAGTTACAGCAAGCTGGGGGAAGAGCAAAATAAAAGACCCGTTTTTTAGAAGCAGGCGCTGACAAACCATAGTGAGATGCCGAATGACGAGATTTTCCGGGAATTCTTCAAAAATTCCACCCCGGAGAAAAACACTACATTTGTCACAAAACGGATGACTCGGATGTCTATAATAATATAGACATATAATTATCAGGACAGCCAGCCGCCGCGCCGGCCGAAAAAAACAATCCGATACTCCATGAAAAACAAACCGTTCATTATTCTGCTTCCCCTTTTGCTGTAGGCCGGCAGTATTTTTCCCGAACTTTCCGCACAAACCCCTAAAAACGACCGGACATACCACATCTTCGGGCAGGCCTTCAACCACCTGACGCGTGAACGCCTGAAAGACGTCTTCGCCGAGCTGATGACGGCCGACAGCACCGTGGTGGACACCATGACAACAAACGAGCGGGAAAACTGGAACAGCAAGCGCGCTCCCTGGCACTTCAACCTGGCCCGTCACGGCGACCGTCCCTACATTGTCCGCCTCAGCGCTGAGGGCTACCGTGCGGCCTGCATCGTTATTCCCTGCCAGAATTTCAACAAGCTGAAGGATACCTGGTCCATGAAGGAAATGCCACCGGTTTTCCTGCGCCGCGCCCCACACGAACGGAAGCTGGGTGAAGCTACCGTGACGGCCACCAAAGTGGTGTTCTACCAGAAAGGCGACACGCTGGTGTACAACGCCGACGCGCTGTCCCTTGCCGAAGGCTCCATGCTCGACGCCCTTATCAGCCAACTGCCCGGCGTGGAGCTGAAGGAAGGGGGGGGAGAAATCTACGTGAACGGCCGCTACGTGGAACAACTCCTGCTCAACGGGAAGGATTTCTTCGACAGCGACCGCCAGCTCATGCTCGACAACCTGCCCTCCTTCATGGTGAAAGGCGTAAAAGTATACGACAAAGAGAGCGACCTCGACAAATATGCCGGCACGAAGGTAAAGGAGAAAAAACTGGTCATGGACGTGAACCTGAAGAAGCAGTACCACATCGGCACCATCGTCAATGTCGAAGCCGGCGGCGGCACGGAAAACCGCTATATGGGCCGGCTGTTCGCCATGCGCTTCACACCCCGCTCGCGACTGGTGGCCGTGGGTAACATCAACAATCTGAACGACAACCGCCGCCCGGGACAGAACACATCGTGGACACCCGAGAACATGCCCACGGGCACATTCACCAACAAACTGGGCGGCATAGATTATCAGTTCGAAGACGAGCTGAGCGGCTTCAAATGGAGAACGGAATTTACCGGAAAGCATACTTCCTCATACAACTATTCCGAACAAAGCAACGAGCAGTTTCTCTCCGGCAGGAACACCTTCGGACGCAGCCTCTCCACCGGCCATTCGGGCTCCACGCAACTGTATCTCTCCAACCGTCTGGACATCCACAAGGAAAAAATACAGTGGAGCGGAGACCTCTGGGGAAATTTCTACCGCAACGACAGCCGCAGCGGCAGTGCCTCGGCCACGTTCAGCGGCAATCCGGAACTGTACGCCGGCGGCCACGTGCCCGACAGCATACAGGGACCGGCCTCGGGCAATCTGCTGCGCCGGCTCGCCCTGAACCGCATCCTGCAAACATCGAAAAACAATTCCGATCGGGTCTCCGGCGGTGCCGACTTCAGCGTTTTCTTCCACAAACTGTACATCAACGGCACTTTCGACTTCAACTGGTCGGAAACGAAATCGTTCCGCCACTACCGGCTCGACTATCCCTCTTCGGACAAGGCCTCCGACTTTCAGAACCGCTACCAGCACACCCGGCCCAACTACGGACTGAACTAAAACCTGTACGCCACCATCTACTTTCTCCGTCTGACGGACCGGCTCTTTCTCCATCCGTCCTACAAACTCACCGGCGGGCACAGCGACAAAGAGACCGCCCTTCACCGGTTGGAAAGACTGGACGGATGGGGAGAAGACACGCAAAATGCCATCGGCACCCTGCCCTCCGAAACCGAATGGGCAATGGAACAGACCTACGACAACCGGAACTCATCCATCGAGCGGCTCGACCCGCAACGGCACGAACTGGCGGCCACATTGCAGTACGAACACGAGGAGGATAACAACCTGTGGCAGGCGAATGCCATTCTACCGCTGAACATCAACATCCAGAATGTCTACCACCGGCGATACACCTACGACCGGCACACGCGCGTCAAACACGTCTTCGTCAATCCTTCCTTCTCGCTCTGGAGGATATGGGACAACAGAAAAAAACAATGGAGAATCAACTACAGTATAAATACCCAGGTGCCTGACTTCATCGGCCAGCTGCTCGACTTCCCTAACGATAACGACCCGCTCAACGTGGCAACGGGAAATCCCGACCTGAAACCGGCCGTGACGCACAACTGGAAAATTTTACTGCAACTGAACAACGGAGAGAAACACCGCATGTTCAGTGCCTCGACCTCCTTCAACACCACCGCCAACGCCATTGCCCGCGGCTTCACCTACAACCCTGCCACCGGCGCCCGCTACTACCGGCCTGAAGATGTACGGCCACCGCGGCTTTTCCGATCCGGCGGGCAACACCGACAAACTGGTATGGAATGCCCGCCTGTCGCGCCATATCGCAAAAGTCAATCTCACGGTCTTGATCGATGGGTTCGACCTGTTGCGGCAGCTTTCCAACCGCACCTTCTACATGAACTCGCAAGGACGTTTCGAAACCTACAACAACGCCTTGCCGGCTTACTTCATGGGGCACGTGATATACAAGTTCAACAAGCAACCTAAAAAATAGCATCTCCACTACACAAAGACAACAGGTTCCGGCGCAATGCCGGAACCTGTTGTCTTTGTATTATATATAATAT
>VSQE01000071.1 GCA_009775705.1 Prevotellamassilia sp. | reverse complement strand
GTGTTTGCCGCCAGGTTTTGTGTACCGGATGAACTGCCGCTGCCAATGTATTCCTTACTTATTTCCCGAAGGAATGGACTGGGGGCGCTGCATTCCATGTTGCCGTAGCGGTAGCGGCTGCGGGCGTAGGTGAGGACAACGTGTCTGCGGGCACGGGTGACGGCTACGTAAAACAGGCGGCGTTCTTCTTCCATCTCGCGCTGGCTGTAGCGGGCGGTAGCGTTGGGGAAGAGGTCTTCTTCGAGTCCGGTGACGAACACGGCGTCGAACTCCAGTCCTTTGGCGGCGTGGACGGTCATGAGGGTGACGCAGGGACCGGAATCTTCTTCGGAACGGTCGGTGTCGGTGAGCAGGGATACTTGGGCCAGAAAGTCGGTCAGGGAGATGAGCTGATTGCCGGTCTCCTCGGCCTGCTCGTCCTGAAAACGTTTGATGGAGTTGAGCAATTCCTGAACGTTTTCCTGGCGCGCCAGGCTCTCGGGGGTGGTGTCGGCGTGGATGTCGGCACCGATGCCGCTTTTGCGTATGATTTCGGCGGCCAAGGTATATCCGTCCGTCTCGGTAAGTCTCTTTCTGAAATCGGAGATCAGCGTGACGAATCGTTCCAGTTTGGCCGTTGTGCTTTTAGGCAGTTCCAGACCGTGTCCGGCTGGGTCGGCAGCTACTTGGAAGGGGGAAGCGTCCGTGAGGAGCGCGGCCTGATGGAGTTTGTTCTGGGTGGTGGCGCCTATCCCGCGGGCGGGATAGTTGATGATGCGTCGGAAGGCTTCTTCGTCGGAGAGGTTCGCCGTGAGCCTGAAATATGCCAAGATGTCTTTGATCTCCTTTCTCTGGTAGAAAGATAGACCGCCGTATATGCGGTAGGGAATGTTTTCGGTACGGAAGGTTTCTTCGAAAGAGCGGCTTTGGGCGTTGGTACGGTAGAGTAGGGCGATGTTGTCGAAGGGGATGTTTTCCTTTGTCCGAAGGCGGTATATTTCGCCCGCAACTCTGATGCTTTCCTCCTTGTCGCTGTAGGTGGAGAGCAGACGCAGCGGGGTGCCCACGTCTCCGTTGCTGCGTACGGTCTTGGGTATTTGCCGTTGGTTGTGACGGATGATACTGTTGGCGGCGTTTACGATGGTTTGTGTGGACCGGTAGTTGGTTTCCAGTTTGATGAGCCTGGCTGTGGGGTAATGGTGGGTGAACTGGAGGATGTTGTCGATATCCGCTCCGCGAAATCCATAAATGCTCTGGGCATCGTCTCCAACGACGCAGATGCGGGAGTCCGGGCGCGTGAGGAGCCGGATGATGAGGGCCTGGAGGGGATTGGTGTCCTGATACTCGTCGATGAGGATGTATCGGAAACGTCCTGCATAGTGCCGGCAGGTTTCGGGATGATCCTTCAGCAGCAGATAGGTGTTGAGCAGGAGATCATCGAAGTCCATTGCGTCCGACAGCCGGAGACGTTGCTGGTAGGTGGCATATACGGCATGCAGTTCGGACATGCCGTCGGCACGGTCGCGCCGCCGTATCGAGCCATCTGAGGAGTAGGCTCCGGGAAGGACGGCCTTGTTCTTGGCTTCCGATATCCGGCAAGCTACAACGGAGGGTTTGTAGGCCTTTTCGTCCAGTCCCTTCTCGCGGACAATGGTCTTGAGAAGTGAGCGGCTGTCGGCCGTATCGTAGATGGTATAGTTTGAAGTGAAGCCCAGTGCGGGAGCTTCGCGACGGAGGAGCCGGGAGAAGATACTGTGAAATGTTCCTGACCATAAATCCCGCGTGTCCAGATCGGGTATGATGGCCGAGATGCGTTCGTTCATCTCACGTGCTGCCTTGTTGGTGAATGTGAGACTTAGTAATTCCCACGGCTGGTAGCCGTGTTGCAGTAGGTAGGCGATTTTGTAGGTCAGTACCCTTGTCTTGCCAGAACCTGCTCCTGCGATGACGAGGCTGGGGCCGTCGCAGTAAGTGACGGCTTCCAGTTGAGTGGGGTTGAGCGACCGGACGTAGATGTCTTCGGGCGAGGTGTCCTTCATGTGCAGTTTGTTGGTTATGGGCGGAACAGTATCAGTGTTTTTTTTTGTTCTTGCGGTCGTGTTCCAGTTTGCGGTTGTAGAATTTGATCCGTTGGCACAATTCATCGAAGTGTGATTCCAGTGCGGGATCTTTTTTGCCGGAAGTGCGTATCAGGCTGTCTGTGCGTTCCAATTCCTTCCGTGCTTCGGCCAGTTCGACCGAGTCGAGCAGGATGATGCCGTCTTCGCGGGCGTTCAGGGCGTTGCGGCATTCCTTTCTCATGCGTTTTATGAGTTCGCGAGCAGTAGCGAAGTCTTCGCGCTTCATAGCCTCGCGGGCCGAGTTTAGAAATTGCCGGCCGTTCTCTTCCATTTGCTCGCGCGAAGGTATGGAAGATGTTTTTCCGGGAGAGAGGATCCGCCCCGCACGTTCGCAACTTGCCGCTGACAGCGACAGGAAAAAGACGAAAAGAATGAATCGTATGTTCATAGAAATTCTTAATAAATTATTGCGTCAGTTTTTATTTTCAGGAAACAGGTACTGCCCTTTTCCCTTGCCGAAAGGGCGGTATTCGATGGCACGGGAGGGACAGGCATGGTAGCAGCGTAGGCAGAGGGTGCAGTGTCCTTGCCAGGAGGGGAGCCCGTCTTTGCCGGTCCGGATGTTGTGCAGTGGACAAACGGCGGTGCACTTTCCACACCGCAGGCAACGGTCTGCTGTGTGAAACGCCTTGTCGCTGGTCAGTAGCAGGTTGAAGAGAGGGCGGAGCAGGTAGCTTTTCAGTCTTGGAAAACGACCGCGCCATACATCGGTGTGCTCTTCAAGCTGAGCATTGACCGCTTCGGCAATGGTTTGCAAACGGCCGCTTGCTTTGGCGAGTTTGCTTTGGGTTATCTCCTTCGTGTCGACATCGAATCCCGGCAGACCGATGTACGTGTTGGGCATCCGGACGGAAAAAGCGGCGGAGAGCCGTTTGCTCCCCAAAGTCTGGAGCCTGCGCGCCAGGATGCGGTCGGTGCATCCGATATCGTCTCCGCACGTGCATACCATATAAATATAGGTGAATTGCCGAAGAGAGAGGCCGGATAGAAAACGGTTGTATGTTTCGGGCAATCCCCAGGCATAGACCGGAAAGACAAGGCCCAGCACGTTGTCTCCGTCTCTGACGCCGGACGTGTCACGGGTGATGTCGCAGGCTATGTCCGATGTCAGGACGGCCAGTCTTTCGGCGATGTGCCGGCTGTTGCCCGTGCCGGAAAAATAGGCTATCATATGCGCAGCTTTTCCTGAAACACGAAACAATCGTCAAAAACTTCGCTCACTTCGTCTATCCGGTGACGGAACAATGCGAAAACCGTGCTGCCGCTGCCGCTCATGGCAGCATAGACGGCTCCCATGTCGTAAAGGGTGGATTTGATGGCGGCTATCCGGGGATGGTGCAGGAAGACCCTCTCTTCAAAATCGTTTCTGACCGTTCCGCGCCATTGTTCCACGGGATTGGCCAACAGGATGCGCAAATCGTGTTTGCTTTCACGTGGAGTCAGATTGGCGTAAGCCTCACGGGTGGAAACGGAAACGGACGGTTTCACTAATACAAGTACCCATCCTTTCAGACTGAATGGAAGCGGTGACATGATATTGCCTGTTCCGGTGGCATAAACCGGACGGCACCGCACGAAAAAAGGGCAGTCCGCTCCGAACGGGGCAATTCGGTTTTCCATCTCCTCCTCAGACAGGTTCAACCCGTATTCCTCGTTGACGGCTTTGATCATGAAGGCTGCATCGGCACTGCCACCGCCCAGTCCGGCACCCGAAGGGATCCGTTTGTACAGATGGATAAAGGAGGGTGGCAGGGAAAATTCTTCTTGTAGGCTGCGGAACACACGTACAATGAGATTCTCTTCCGGCAGGCAGTCTACAGGATCCCCTGCCAGTTGCAGGCTGTAGGGCGCTGTTCCTTTATTGTCTCGTCGGAGTTCCAGATTGTCATGTAGCGGTATGGGATAGAATACCGTCTCAATGTCGTGATAGCCGTCCGGACGTTTCCGGACGACATTCAGCCCGATGTTTATTTTTGCACAGGGAAAGCAGAGCATGAAGAGATTTTGTCTTTTTTGTTTGGAGGACAAAGATACGGATTTTCTCTTATCTGACCATTCTGTCGGCCATGATTATTTTGGCGGATATGCGGATGGAACTTTATAGAACTTTACAGTAGGGCGGTGCGTTTGCTCCTTGCCGGTAAAAACTGTAAATAAATTTGGCAGTTCAAGCCTCTTACGTTAACTTTGCACCAAATAAGACCGACTGACATGGCAGTAGAGAATACAGAGCAGGAGTTCGTGGAAGCGATAAGAACCTGCAGAGAGCTTTTCGTCAAAAAAATGCACGATTACGGTTCGGCATGGCGCATCATGCGCCCGTGTTCCGTGACAGACCAGTTATATATCAAGGCCAACCGTATCCGCTCGCTTGAAATGAAAAAGACAGCGTTGGTGGATGAAGGCATCGTTGATGAGTTTGTGGCCATTGTCAATTATGGAATCATCGGACTGATCCAGTTGGAAATGGGGCCTTCGGACGGAGACCTGCTGCTCGAGGAAAAGGCTCTGGAACTCTATGACGCACATGCTTCCGAGGCTTTGAGGCTGATGTTGCGCAAGAACCATGATTATGACGAGGCATGGCGCAGTATGCGGGTAAGCTCCTATACAGACCTGATATTGATGAAGATTTTCCGGACCAAGCAGATCGAGGATTTGGAAGGCGAGACGCTGGTGTCGGAAGGAGTGGCTGCCAATTATATGGACATGATTAACTATGCCGTTTTCGGGCTGATAAAATTATTGTTTGAAAAACAGGTCTAAACATATAGGGATTTTGCTGGGGGTAAACCTTTGCAGGCTGGTGGTGGCGGCGACTTTCCTGTTCTCGGGATTCGTGAAGGCTGTCGATCCTGTCGGAATGTCGTATAAGCTGAATGCTTATTTCTCTCATTGGGGATTTTTTTTTGATGATGATTCCATCCGCCTGCTGTTTCTGTCAGTATCGCTTGCCTGCATGGAGTTTGTGCTGGGCATCTATCTGCTGCTGGGCATCCGCCGCCGTTTCACTACGGCGTCCGTTGTCCTGTTCATGGCGGCGATGACATTGCTGACACTCTATGTGTACCTTTATGATCCTGTGCCGGACTGCGGATGCTTCGGCGAGGCCGTGGTGCTCGGTAATGGGCAGACACTGGTGAAAAACCTGATCCTGCTGGTTGCGGCCGTGGTTCTTTTTTGGAGAAAATGGTATATCCGGCGGTTGATTTCGGAAAGAAACCAGTGGATCACTTCTGTTTTTTCCTGGGTTTATGTGATAGGGCTGAGCCTTTATTCCATTCATTATTTGCCGGTATTGGATTTTACGTCCTACAAGACGGGCACGGACCTGCGTAGAGCGTTGACCGATCCGGACTCTCCCGTGGATTTGCAGACGTTCGTACTTTTTTCGGCCGATGAGGTGATGGAGGAGCGTCATGAAGCCATATTGTCCGATACCGGATATACGTTCATACTGACCTTGCCCGACATCGCGCTGGCCGATGATGGTTGCTGCGACCGTATCAATGATATCTATGACGATTGTAAAGATATGGGGATCAGCATGTATGGAGTGACTTCCGGAAACCCTTCCATGATCAACCAGTGGAAGGACCGTACCGGGGCTGCTTATCCGTTTCTGGTGGGAGAAGATACCCAACTGAAGGCTATGGTGCGCTCTAATCCCGGTCTGTTCCTTCTGAAGGATGGAGTGGTCTGGGCCAAATGGAGCAATAATGATCTGCCTTTGTTGGCAGGGCAAAGTGACTGGCAGGAAGAGGGGGACGGACAGGCCGAAGCCTTGTTGAAACTCATACTGTGGTTCTTTTTTCCTCTGTCGGGGGTGATCTTCGCGGACCGTATCTGGATTGGTAGTAAATATTACAGACACTATATTTTCAAAAAACAACTAAAAAAAGAAAGTCATGAGAAAGAAAATTGTGGCAGGTAACTGGAAAATGAACAAGAACCTGCAAGAAGGTGTGGCTTTGGCCAAAGAACTTAATGACGTACTGACGGCCGACAAGCCTGTTTGTGACGTTGTGATCTGTACTCCCTTTATTCATTTGGCTTCGGTGGCAGCCGAACTGGATGCTGAGGTGATTGGACTGGGAGCCGAGAACTGTGCCGACAAGGTTAGCGGAGCTTATACCGGTGAGGTCTCGGCCGAGATGGTGAAGAGCACCGGTGCCGGATATGTTATTTTGGGACACAGCGAGCGTCGTGCCTACTATCACGAGACCGCCGAAATCCTGAAGGAAAAGGTAAACCTGGCTTTGGCAAACGGTCTGAAAGTGATTTTCTGCATTGGTGAGGTGCTGGAAGAGCGTGAGAGCGGTAAGCAGAACGAGGTGGTGAAGGCACAGTTGGAAGGCTCGCTCTTTGACCTGACGGCAGAACAGTTTGCTAATGTAATTCTGGCCTACGAACCTGTTTGGGCCATCGGTACAGGAAAGACTGCTACGGCCGAGCAGGCCGAGGAAATGCACGCTTTCATCCGCAGTGTCATTGCCGGAAAATTCGGAGCCGAAACCGCAGAGAACGTGTCGATTCTGTATGGTGGCAGTTGCAAGCCCGGCAATGCTAGGGAAATCTTTGCAAAGCCGGACGTAGACGGCGGACTTATTGGTGGTGCTGCGCTCAATGTCGCAGACTTTAAGGGCATCATTGATGCTTGGAAATAAGAGATAGACCTGGCCGGACCGTTGTTTACCGCATCGGCAATGGGGAAAAGACGGTCCGGCTTCTTTTACAATAGTTCTATAAAAGAGGGAAACGTGATGAGATTCATTTTGCTTCCGGCACTGATTTTGTTGCTGCCGTTTACCGGTCGGGGACAACAGACCTTTACCGAGCACCTGAAGGAGCAGAAAGCGGGACAGGGAAAAGTGGTCATCGTACAGAATGCTGAAATAGAATCGTTGGTGAATGGGACGGGTAGAACTGTGACAACCGGGAAAAAAGGAAGCGAAGAACATCGGGCCTCTCATGTGTCGGGTCCGGCAAAGCATAAAAGCTATGAAGCCGGAATTGGGGGCACACGTCAGCGATACAAGGCGCAAGGCTACCGCATCCAGATATTTACCGGCGGAAACTCACGGACAGATAAACTTGAGGCGCAGAAGATGGAAAGGAAATGTCAGTCGGCTTTTCCCGAATTGTCTGTATATACTCATTTTGTGTCCCCCCGATGGATTTGCCGGGTAGGAGACTTCCGCACTCTGGAAGAAGCGCATAAATATGCCAGACTGATTCGTGCGGCCGGAATCTCGTATGAGGTAAGACCGGTGAAATGTACCGTATTGTTGGCACGTTGACCTGTTTTCGAATAGGTGTCCGAGAGTACAAACAGAAAAAGAAATTATGAACAGAATAATAGAACCGGAATCGCAGGACTGTAACGACAAACTGGAGCAGCTGCGGTTTCATTATGGAAAAATACTTGAGTTGCTGGGAGAGGATGCGGGTCGTGAAGGCTTGATCAAAACCCCCGAGCGGGTAGGCAAGGCCATGTTGACCTTAACCCGAGGCTATGAAATGGATCCCGAAGCTGTCCTTAATTCGGCCAAGTTTAAGGAAGATTACAACCAGATGGTGATCGTAAAAAACATCAGTTTCTATTCACTTTGCGAGCACCACATGTTGCCATTTTATGGAAAAGCTCATGTGGCTTATATCCCGAATGGATATATTACCGGACTTTCCAAGATTGCCCGGGTGGTTGATATTTTCTCCCATAGGTTGCAGGTGCAGGAAAGGATGACCTTACAGATAAAGGAATCCATAGAGAGGGCGCTTCATCCGTTGGGAGTGATGGTTGTGGTGGAGGCGCGCCACATGTGCATGCAGATGCGCGGCGTTGAAAAAGACGGTGCCGTGACGACAACGAGCGATTTCTGCGGAGCCTTCAACCAGGCCAGAACCCGTGAAGAATTTCTGAAACTCATTTGTAACAATGCCTGAAAGACAGTGTGGATTCCATTGCTGAAAAAACTATGGCCGGACAATCTTTTCTTTTTTTCTGAAAAAACGGGAGAAAGAAGATCCAGTTGCGTTTTTTTTCGTAAATTTGCAGACGGTTATCCACAGAATGCGGCAGTAGCTCAGTCGGTAGAGCATCAGCTTCCCAAGCTGAGGGTCGCGGGTTCGAGCCCCGTTTGCCGCTCCAAACTTATTCCGGTATAGTTTTTATGGCTGTATTGTTAGTTGCAATCTTGGCTGTTGCATTTTGTATCATTGCAACAGAGAAAGTGAATCGTATCAATAAGGCCGCTGTAGCCATGTTCGCCGGTGTTTCTTGTTGGTTGCTGTATCTGGGGCATGGTACTTCATTCGTATTGTCGGAACATTCTGTAGCTTTTTTGTCCTACATTGCGGAACATACGGTAGGAGCGGATTCGGTAAAGGATTTCATTGCTCAAGATATATTCTTGAAGTATATGACTTTTTCAGCGGATATTGTCCTTTTTCTGTTGGGGACAACCGGTATTGTCGAAGTGCTGAATAACAATCATTGTTTTGACTTTATCCGTGAGTGGCTCGTCACACGTAGCCCGCGGCGTTTTTTATGGATGCTTTCAGGGCTTACGTTCCTTTTGTCGGCCAATCTTGACAATCTGACTACGGTCTGTCTGATGCTTTCCATCATGCACTCCATGATATCAGGCGATCGTCTGCGCATGGTTTTCGGCTCTGTCATTGTTCTGTCTGCCAGCTGTGGCGGTGCGTTTACCGTGATAGGAGATGTGTCGGGATTGATGCTATGGGAGAGAGGGCTGGTGACTCCGACAGTCTATGCCGCGCAGCTGGTTCTTCCTTGTTTTGTCGCATTGTTGACCGTAAACTTGCTGGTGGCGCGTAAACTGCCGGACAGACTGGAGTTTGTGAGCACCGCGGCTTTGCCTTATCGGGGAGATGACAGAATGCTGCCCCGAGTGCAGCGCATGTTGCTTCTGTTGGTCGGGATCGGCGGATTGTGGTTTATTCCTACTTTTCATAGGATAACGCATCTTCCTCCTTTTGTGGGAGCCTTGTGTGTGTTGTCCTTTCTTTGGGTGGTCAATGAACTGTGCAACCACTCTTTGCTCGGAAGTGACAAGATGGTGCGGAAACGTCACCCGATGGCCTTGCAGTACACAAATATACAGCATATTCTGTTTTTCATAGGAATCACCCTTTTGGTTGGTGCCGTGTGCGAGACCGGAGCCTTTCGGAATTTGGCCGAATGGAGCATCGGGCCGGCCGGAAGAATCTATGTGGGCAGCATAGGCCTGGGAGCGTTGTCCGCATTGGTCAACAACGTCTCGGCTATGGTTTCCGGAATATTCCTGTTGGATATCCCTGGAGAGATTTCGACCGGTGGTTCCGAATATGCAGTCAACGGAAATTTCTGGATGCTCCTGAGTTATTGTACGGCTATGGGGAGCGCCTTGCTGCCAATAGGAACGTTTGCCGGATTTTCACTGATGAGACTGGAGAATGTGACTATGGGCTGGTATCTCCGGAAAATGTCCGGAAAAGTGCTTGCCGGATGGATGGCAGGCTTGCTTTGTTTCTACCTATTGGCATTATAGTGAATATGGAGGTGACAAAAATAATAACAAAAAATAAACAGACACAATGGGAAAAATCAGATGCATCGGAGTCCTGACCTCCGGAGGTGACGCACCTGGAATGAACGCCGCCATCCGTTCGGTGACGCGTGCGGGAATATGCAACGGATATAAGGTTAAAGGGATCTATCGTGGATACGACGGTCTGATAAAAGGCGAGGTGAAGACCTTCACTACCGAAGACGTCAGCAACATCATACAGACCGGTGGAACCATTCTCCGTACCGCACGCAGCAAAGAGTTCGAGACACCTGCCGGCAGGAAGAAAGCTTTCGACACCTTGCAGCGAGAAGCTATCGATGCCCTGATTGTCATTGGGGGAAACGGCTCGCTTACAGGTGCCATGACCCTGGCAGAAGAGTACGATTATCCCTGTATAGGGCTGCCTGGAACCATTGACAACGACTTGTACGGAACGGATTCCACCATCGGATACGATACTACGTTGAACACTATCACCCAGTGTGTCGACAAGATACGCGATACCGCCACCTCGCATGAGCGCATCTTCTTTATTGAGGTTATGGGGCGCGATGCTGGATTCCTTGCCCAAAATAGCGCCATCGCCGCCGGAGCCGAAGTAGCCATCATCCCTGAAGACACCACCGGAAGTGACCAGCTTATCAAATTCATGGAGCGAGGCATCCGTAAAAGTAAGAAGAGCTGCATCGTCATCGTCTCCGAAAGCCCTGCCTGCGGAGCCATCTATTATGCAGACCGCGTACGCAAAGAATATCCCGGTTTTGACGTGCGTGTCTCCATTTTGGGCCATCTGCAGCGAGGCGGAAGCCCCTCTGCCCGAGACCGCATTCTGGCCAGCCAGGTAGGAGTTGGAGCCGTGCAGGCCCTTGTTCAGGGACAGCGTAATGTCATGGTAGGCGTCCGCAACAACGAAGTTGTGTACGTTCCTTTCATTGATGCCATAGGCAAACGTAAGATGATGGACAAGAACCTGATCAGAGTGCTTGACGAATTATCCATATAAATCCTTTTTTGTACAGCAGCAAAACTGAGAGCACGCATATACGCATGAAACGGGCGGAGCAGTAAATATATGGCTGTCCCGCCCGTTTCTTATTTTCCATAATGTATGGTGAAAGGTGATTTATGCGGACATAATACGCCCTATCTCCTTTAGCTCTTCATCTGTGAGCGGAGCACTTTCAACAGCCTTGAGGTTGTCAGCCAACTGTTCTGTGCTGCTTGCCCCCACGATGACCGAAGTCATTCCTGGCAGGTCTATCACCCACCGCAGCGCCAGCCGTGCCAGTGATTCGCCTCGCTTTTTTGCCAGTTCTTCCAGTTTCTTCAGTTGTCTGAGCAGCGAAGGTGTCAGTGTCTCTCTCGGGAGTGAAGCCTCACGTGACATGCGCGAACCAGCAGGAATTGCTCCGTTCAGATAGCGGTCAGTGAGTAATCCCTGTGCCAGCGGCGAGAAAGAGACAAAGCCACAGCCCTCCTCCCGTGCAGCGTCCAGCAGTCCCTCTGTCAGTGGAGCCTTATCCAGCAGGTTGACGCGTCCCTGAAGACACAGACAAGGCACGTCGCGGCGGTTCAGGTATTCGAATGCCGTCAAAGTGGCTTTCAGCGGCCATCGTGAAATGCCCACATAGAGCGTCTTGCCACTGCGTACCATATCCACTAATGCTTGAAGCGTTTCCTCCAGAGGAGTGGCTGGGTCGAACCGATGGATATAGAACAAGTCTACATAGTCTACATTCATGCGATGCAGACTCTGGTTCAGACTGGCCATGAGCGACTTCCGCGAGCCCCAGTTGCCATAAGGCCCCGGCCACATTTCATACCCCGCCTTTGTGGAAATGAAAAGTTCGTCCCGATAGGGCGCCAGAGAAGAGCGCATCAGTCGTCCCAGCATTGCTTCCGCTGCCCCCGGAGGTGGGCCGTAGTTGTTGGCCAGGTCAAAGTGGGTTACTCCATGATCAAAGGCAAAGTGAATCAGCCGGCGACACTCCTCCAATGGGCGCTCTCCGCCAAAGTTCTTCCACAGGCCCAGCGAGACAGCCGGCAATAGAATGCCTCGGTGTCCTGCCCGCCGATAGAAGGAATCCGTCTGTCCGTAGCGTGAGGGCGAGGCTTCGTAGGTTTCGTTTCGTGATATAGGCATACGTGTGTGATGTTTCTATATTGTGTATATGAAATTTACCCGTAAGGCAAAACAAAAATACGGAAAATTTGGAATATTTCTGTTTTCCTGTTGGCAAAAATCATGTCTGCTGGCATTGAATTTCCGTATAGAATTACAAATATCAGCGGCACAGGGAAACCGCCTCATTTGTCATTTATCTACATGGTGGCTCAAGCAAAGGAGATGACAATGAAATACAAATGAGAGAGATAGGCATGAAGACTCTTTTAAGAAATTATGGCGGAATATCCTGCCAACGCAGAATGAAGCTATTGGAGAAATATATCGTGTGGCATTATGAATGACGATTAGGACTAAATTATCGCATATAATGCCAGCCTGCTTTTTGCATATTAAGCCTCTTTTTCCATGTGGTGATAAAAAAAGAATTGATTGTCATCACGACAACCAATCTTCACTAACCTTAAATCTAATACCATGAAAAACAATGCAAATGTACGGACTTTGAAGGAAGTATGCAAGTTCCGGGGGTATGAATTTCTGTGTTTTAATAGAATTTTCATATCGAGGGGCCGGATTGTCATGTCGGGGTTACAGCATGGAATTCTTTGGGCCGGACAGAGGAGACTTATTCCAAATATATTCTGTATCTTTGCTGTCTCTATAAAATATAAGAGAGAAAAAGGTTTTACAGCATAAGAAAGGTCAGAAACATAGTGCGCGTTGCGGTGGGTCTCTTGTTGGGGGCCTACCTCTTCGTGTTGTTCTTTATTAATTTTTCCCCTTCGCGCCGTTTCCTGGCGGAGGAAGTGGCGGGCGTACTGTCGGATTGCCTTGGTACGGAAGTGTCGGTGGGCAACGTGGAGGTAGGGCTGTTCAACCGGTTGATCTTGCGCGATGTGTGCCTGAAGGATCGTGCGGGGGAGGATATGTTGCGTGCGGGTTATCTGTCAGCAAAGGTGGAGCTGCGGGGCCTGTTGCAGGGCGAGGTTGCTCTGCGGACAGTCGCGCTGCTTGACGCAGACGTGCGTTTGTATCAGAGCGTGGCAGATGCACCGGAAAATTTCCGGTTTGTTCTGGATGCTTTCTCCTCGAAGGAAAAAAAGGAAAAATCGGCCCTGAATTTACGTGTGGGTTCCATTATCTTGCGGCGGTGCAACCTGACGTATGACGCGCGCTATCTGCCCGAAACTCCGGGGCGCTTCAACACGGCCCATGTGGGTGTGAGAGGGCTGGAGGCAAACGTCAGTCTGAAGCGGCTGACAGCGGACAGCCTGAACCTGCGGGTGCGTTCGTTGGGCTTCAGGGAGAAATGCGGACTGGAGGTGAGGGACCTGTCATTGCGCTTGCGGGCGGGTCGTCGG
>VSQE01000070.1 GCA_009775705.1 Prevotellamassilia sp. | reverse complement strand
AACGTGAAAAAAACATAGGATCTTGTTGAAAAAAGGTCCTATCTTTTTTGAAAAACATACTATGTTGTGAAAAATAGGTCCGGTCCTATTCGGTTTACCTAAAATCTTAGAGTTAAATTTCGGGGACGTATGTTAAACTTTGCATACATTTTTTTCTGAATTTTTTTAGGGGACACTTTTTGCCGGAGTTTTTTTGGGGGGACCACCGTTACAATAAAAGCCAGCCGGCTATGCCGCACAGGATAATCATGAAAAGGGCGTTGAAGCGATAGACGGTTGTGCCGACAAGGGTGGCGACAAACAGGAAAATGCTGATGCCGAACTGCCACGGATTGTCCGCAAAGCGGCCGAAGTTCTCTTCGGTGGCGAGCATCCACAACGCGGCGGCAATCAGACCGGGAGTGAGCGGCCGCAGCAAAGCCATGACGCTTTCCACCATGTCGCTGTAGCGCGGGCTTTTCAAGTATTTCCCTATCAGGAAGGTCCACATCAGGGAAGGCAGGACCAGGCCGGCTGTAGCGATGCCTCCGGCTCCGATACGCGCCCAGAAAGAACCGGATCCCGCAGCGGCGGCTCCGCCGATCATGGCTGTGCCTTGCCCCGCCGGGGCGGGGACCACATAGCTGAGGGCCATGATGTCTGCGAACTCTCCGGAGGAAAGCCAGCCGGCGGCAATGGTTTCATGACCCAGAAATGCCAGCAGGCCGAACGTTCCGCCGAATCCGAGCAGACCGGCTTTGAAGAAACTCAGGAAAAGGGATAGGTAGATCATGGGATTCGGAGCTGTGAGGGAAAAGGTCTATTCCGTAGGATGGACAAACATGCCGTAGAGGATGCCGAGGAGGATAACTCCGCTGACGATGTAGGCCGGAGATACTCCCAGCAGGCAGATGGCCAGCACCGTGCCCACCGGCAGCCAGACGGTGCTGAGGGAGATGCGGGCGTTGCGGGCGGTCCTTACCAGTGGCATTACCAGCAGGGCGATGACGGCGGGGCGGGTGCCCTTCAGGAAAGCGGCGAAACCGGGCTGCCGGTGCAGTTCGTTCCAGAAAGAGAGGACGATGGCCAGCAGGACCATAGGCGGCAGCAGGATGCCGGTAAGGGCGGCGGCAGTTCCTTTCCAGCCGTGCAGACGGTGGCCGAAGCAACTCCCGAGGTTTATGCTGAAAACGCCGGGCATGGCGTTGACAACGGCCAGGGTGTTGTCAAATTCTTCGTTGCTCATTCCGCCCGGCATGGCCGTGATGCGCCGGCGCAGCGGTTCGATGGCGGCATATCCGTTCCCGGCACTCAGAAAACCGCAGAACAGGAAAGTCTTGAAGAGGCGCAGATAGGGATTCATGAAACAAGAGAGAATGCGGTGGTGTAAGTCCGCCGGCAGCAGGACAAAACGGATGTTCTTTTGCTGCCGGCGGAACAGTGGGGTTATTGATGCTGTTCGCGATAGAGGTCGTTGACGGTTTTGACGGGGTTGAAGGTGGAGAGGGGCACTTCGGCGAACAGGGTGTTCCAGTCGCTCATGGCTCCGTTCCAGAGGCCGGGCAGTTCCAAGGCTTTCAGCTCTTTTCCGTCTTTGCTCTTGTGGGAGATGAATCCGGTCTGGCGGTCTACGAACTCGGGCAGGGGGAATCTGTTTCCCTTGTAGTCCTTGATGCCGCAGACAAGATCCACGGGGTTGAAGTGGGTGCCCTGCTCGAACATCGCTTTCTTGTCCGGATCGCTCATGTCAATCTGGGAACTTTCCAGTATCTGCGGCGAGATGGTTCCGTCGGGGTTGTAGGCCAGGAAAGGACCGCCGCCGGGTTCGCCCACGTTGCGCACCATGCCGCAGACGCGGATGGGGCGGTTCAGTTTTTTGCGCAGGTACATGGCCAGTTCGGTATCTTCCAGTGTTTTGGTGTCCGGATTCTTGCAGCAGAAGCCTTTTTGTATGAATTGCAGCATTTCGAGCAGGTCGGCAGTGGTGTAGCAGCCGCTGTCGAGTTTTTCCAGATAGGCGAATGCCTGTTGCTGGAATCTTACCAGCAGGCCGGCCAGCAGTTTTTTATAGGTAACGGTGTCTTCCTTCAGGCGGTCGGGGACAACGTTGTCGATATTCTTGATGAACACGACATCGGCGTCGATGTCGTTGAGGTTCTCGATGAGCGCGCCGTGTCCGCCCGGACGGAAAAGAAGGGAACCGTCGGCCTGCCGGAAAGGCGTGTTGTCGGGATTGGCGGCGATGGTGTCGGTCGAGGACTTCTGTTCGGAAAAACTGATGTGGTATTCCACCCCGAATTTTTCGGCGTAGAGGGGAGCTTTCTCCTTGACGAGTGCCTCGAACAGGGGCTTGTGTTCGGGCGAGACGGTGAAGTGTACGTTGACGCTGCCGTCTTTCTGCCGGGCATAGAGCGCGCCTTCCACGAGGTGTTCTTCCAGCGGTGTGCGGGCGCCTTCGGTGTAGCGGTGGAATTTGAGAAGTCCTTTGGGCAGACTGCCGTAGTTCAGGCCGTCGCGGGTGAGCATGGCGGCGGTCACTTCCTTGTATTTTCCTTCGGAAAGGAGGCTGTCTATATCTTTTCCGTAGATGTTTTTGCAGGCTTCGTCCAGATCCTGGCGGAAGGCTGCGTCGTTCAGTCTTTCAAAATATATTTTCTCGAAATCGGTTGCAGGCCGGTCGTAACCGGCGTCCAGGAAGGCGAACATGTCCTTGAACATGCGGCTGGCGGCACCGGAGGCCGGCACGAACTTGACGATATGATGGTCTTCCGCGGTGTAGCGTTCCCAGTCTTTGAGGTATTTCTGCTGTTCCTCTCCGGAGAGGGCGAGGATTCCTTTTCCGGTGCTGGCTGCCGCGCTCAGGCGGAGGTATGGAAAGCCGTGGACGAACTGTAACAGCTGCCCGTTGAGTTTTTCTTCCGTGATGCCTTTCTTTTTCAAAAGGATCTTGTCGTTGTCAGTAATCATGAGTAGGATATTTAGGGGTAAAAGGTTTTTTTCGTTCCGACTTTTCGCAAAGTTAGAAATTATTTCCGAAAGTAGGCGTAGGGTATAAAAAAAGAAAATGGAAACGACGCGGATTCGTCGTTTCCATTGTATGTTGGTTCCCGGAAAGTCAGGGGAGCAAAAAGGAGGGTCAGTTCAGGTAGTGCATGATGCTGCCGCTTACCTGCCGCAGGGAAATCTCGCAGAGTTTGGTGTTGTATTCGGCTGCGAGAATCCGCTCTTCGGCATCGAGCAGGCTTTGCTGGGCTTCGCGCATCTCGATGCCCGACAGGTCTCCCAGCAGGTAGCGTTCGCGGGCGATGAAATGGTTTTCCTGTGCCGTTTTCAGGTTTTCTCGTTCCAGGTCGAGCAGGCGGAGATTGTTGACGTAGGCCTGCCAGAGGTCGGCCAGGTCGGCATGTAGGGAAAGTTCCAGATTCTGACGGGCCAGGTCGGCATTGTCCAGCGTGATCTGTGCGTTGCGGCGCTCGCGTTTCCGGTTGCCGTCGAACAGTTTGAAGCCCACGGTAACCCCGAAGTCCGCTCCCCAGTTCTGCCGGTTGGCGGCGGTGTTGGTAGAGTAGGTATATCCGTATCCGGCGTTCAGCTTGACGTATGGATAGTCCCGCGAAGTCACGCTTTTCAGGTCCAGTTCGGCCAGCGTTTTGTTCTGGGCGGCCTTGATCAGGGAGGCGTTGGAGCGTTGGGTGGCTTCCCACAGCTTGTCGAACGAGAGGTTGTCGTCGACGATGATGGCCGTGTCGCGGACGAGCAGATAGTCGGATACCTCTTTGCGTGCCATCAGTTCGTTGAGGCGGATGCGTGAGGAGGCCAGCAGCTCATGCTGTTTGAGGCTTTGTGCGCTGTCGGCGTTGAAGTCCACCTGAGCCTGTTGCAGGTCCAGCCGCGAACCGGAGCCGATGATGTAGCGTTCCTGCACGATGCGAAGGCGTTCCTTTGAGAGCGTGACGGCATTGCGCAGGTTGCGCATGCGGATGCGTTGCTGCACGAAGTTGTAATATTCCGAGGTCAGGTCGGCCATGTAATCTTCGATGGCGATGCGTGTCTGGGTGGCGCTTTGGCGTTTGAGCTCTTGCAGACGTTTGTAATTGGTCTGTATCTTGAAGCCGTCGAAGATCGTCCATTCGGCGTGTACGCCGGCAGTGAGTGAATGATCGGTCACGTTCCGTTCCCGGCTGACGTTGCCCGTCTGGCGTGTGGTGGTGTTGCGGCTGTCCAGAGAACCGCTGTAACCGGCGGTGGCGTTGACCACAGGCAGATAGCCGGCATTGGCTTTGGTCACGTTGTTGGAGGCAATGGCCTCTTCGCCTCGCACGATACTCAGGGAATAATTGTTGTGCAGCCCGGCTTCCAGACAGGACTTGAGTGACATGGGCTGTGCCAGAACTTCGGACAGGGCAGATACGGTTATGAGAAAAAGGAGGGAGATCCGCTTCATGATTTCTTTTTTATCAGATTGGTCGATACGTATGAGTAGATGGCCGGAACGATGTACATCGTCAGGAGAGTGGAGAGGAGCATGCCGCCTACTACTGCCGTCCCCATGGCGATGCGTCCGTTACAGCCTTCGCCTGTAGCCAGCATCAGCGGCAGCAATCCCAGAATGGTTGAGGTGCTGGTCATGAGAATGGGGCGCAGACGCTGGGCGGCGCTTTCGCGTATGGCTGTCATCTTGTCCTCGCCGGACTTCTGCCTTTGATTGGCAAATTCCACGATCAGGATTCCGTTCTTCGCGACCAGACCGATCAGCATGATGATACCGATCTGGCTGAAAATGTTCATGGTCTGACCGCCTACGGTCATGAAGATAAGTGCGCCGCAGATGGCCAGCGGAACCGTCAGCATGATGACGAAGGGATCTTTGAAACTCTCGAACTGGGCGGCCAGGATGAGGTAGATGAGCAAAAGGGCCAGTCCGAAGGCGAAGATGAGGCTGGAAGAACTTTCGCGGAACTCTTTGGAGTCGCCGGCGAGTGCCGTGCGGAATGTCTCGTCCAGTGTGCTCTTGGCGATTTTGTCCATTTCGTCCAGTCCCTCGCCAATGGTCTTCCCGTCTGCCAGTCCGGCCGAGATCGTGGCCGAGACAAAGCGGTTGTAGCGGTAAAGTTTGGGAGGTGCGATGCTTTCCATCAGGTCCACCAGATTCTCCATCTGGATCATCTTTCCGTCCGCACTTCTCATATAGATGGCCTTCAGGTTGTTGGGATCATTGCGTTGCTGGCGGTTGATTTCGCCGATGATTTCATATTGTTTTCCGTTCATGTACAGATAGCCGAGTCGTTGCCCGCTCAGTCCGTACTGAAGCGTCTGGGCAATGTCGCGTGTGGACACTCCTAATAGGCTTGCCTTGTCTCGGTTCACGCTCAGCCGCAGTTCCGGCATGGAGAATTTCAGGTCTACATCCGCCATCTGGAAGGTGGGATTGTCGTAGACTTTGGCCATGAACTTGGGCAATACTTCCTGTAGCTTTTCTATGTTCGTTGCCTGCAATACGTATTGTACCGGCATGGATCCGCGGCGGCCGCCAAACGTGGACTGTTGCTGCACGAAGGCACGCGCGTCCGTTTTTTTCTGAACGGCTTTAGACAGTTTCTCCGCCACTTCCATCTGGGAATAGTCGCGTTCCGAAAGGTCGTCCAAAGTAATTCTGATGTTGCCGCTTCCGCTTGACACGCGGGCCGTGATAAAGGCGGCGTCCGGAACGATGGAGTCGGCCAGCCGGGCTATTTCTTCCGTGTAATCCCGCATGTACTCGTAGGTTACACCTTCCGGCCCGGTTGTGCGGATGGTAATGTTGGAACGGTCTTCCATTGGTGCCATTTCGGATGGAATATTTGTCCACATCCAGATGCTGGCCCCTACGGCGACGGCCATGATGACAATGGCCAGCCGGCGTTGGCGCAGGAAGGCGTTCAGACTGCGGGAGTAGATCCGGTTCAGTCCGGCAAAGAAGGGTTCGGTTTTCCGGTAGAACCAGCTTTGCCGCTCCCGTTTCACCAGCAGTTTCGTGGCCAGCATCGGGGTGAAGGTCAGTGCCGCGAAAGAGGAAATGATGACCGATCCTGCCACCACGAAACTGAATTCCCGGAACAGGCGCCCTGTAGTTCCTTCCATGAACACGATGGGGAAGAAGACGGCCACCAGCGTGATGGTGGTTGAGATGACGGCAAAGAAGATTTCCTTCGCTCCGTCGATGCCCGCTTCCAGCGGTTTCATGCCCTGTTCGATACGGATGTATATGTTCTCGGTCATGACGATGGCATCGTCTACCACAAGGCCTACCGCCAGCACGATGGCCAGCATCGAGAGCACGTTGATGGAGAATCCGCAGACATACATGATGAAGAAGGCTCCGATGAGTGATACCGGAATCACAATGCAGGGAACCAGCGTGACGCGCCAGTCGCGCAGGAAGAGGAAGATAATGATGATGACCAGTACAAAAGCTTCGTAGACGGTGGATTTCACTTCGTTGATGGATGCGCGTATGAAGCGTGTGTTGTCAAATCCGTAGCTGTATTTCACATCCTCGGGCAAGTCTTTTTTCATCTGTTCCATGCGGGTATAGACGGCATCGGCGATGTTGATGTGGTTGGCGCCCGGTTGCGGGACCACTACAACGCCCACCATCGGCACTCCGTTCATCTTCATGTAACTTTTCAGGTCACGCGCACTCAGTTCGGCGCGCCCGATGTCACTGAACCGTACGATACGGCCTTCGCTTTCCTTGATGACCAGGTTGTTGAATTCCTCCGTGGTGTGCATCTGTCCCATGGTGCGTATGGTCAGTTCGCGTGTGTTTCCTTCCACCGATCCGGAAGGCAGTTCCACATTCTCGCGGTCCAGGGCATTCTTTACGTCCATAGGTGTGATGCGATAGCCCGACATCTTTACGGGGTCCAGCCACAGGCGCATGCAATAGCGTTTTTCACCCCAGATGGATACGCTGCTCACTTCGGGGATGGTTTGCAGCTGCTCTTTCACCGTCAGGTCGGCAATCTCGCTTAGTTCCAGCAACGAGCGTTTGTCGCTTTGTATGGCTACCATCAGGATAGGCATGGCGTCGGCATCGGCTTTCGACACCGTGGGCGGATCGCAGTCGCGCGGCAGGTTGCGTTGGGCGCGCGAGACTTTGTCGCGTACATCGTTGGCGGCGGTCTCCAGATCGACGGAGAGTTCAAACTCTACGGTGATGAAGCACTGCCCTTGCTGGCTGACGCTGGTTAGCGAACGGATGCCGGGAATACCGTTGATGTTCTGTTCCAGAGGTTCGGTGATCTGGTTTTCTATGACATCGGCATTGGCTCCCGGATAGGAGCACGAGACGGAGATAATGGGGTTGTCCACCGATGGATACTCTCTTACGCCCAGACTGATGTAGCCGATGGCTCCGAAGAGCAGGATGATGAGCGTAAGCACGGTTGCCAGTACCGGGCGGCGTATGCTGAGTTCGGAAATGTTCATGTCGCTTTCTTTTCAGGACTGTGGTTTTTCGGATGAAAAAAATACTTCGGCGGAATTATCGGAGGGTCACTTTCTGCCCCGTGCGCAACTGCATCGTTCCGCTTGTGATGACGGTATCGCCGGCATGCAGTCCGCGCAGAACCTGAACTTCCGCATCCGTACGCAGGCCTTTGGAGATCTCCACCGGTTCTGCTATACCGTTTTTATACAGGAACACTTTGTCTACTCCCATTTCCGAGACAATGGCTTCGCTGGGTACGGCCAGCGTGTTGTCGAACTGACGTGTCGACAGGTTGACGCTCACGTACCGTCCGGGTACGAGCTTGCCTCCCTTGTTGTCGTAGAGTGCCCTTACGGTGTAGGTGCGTGTGTCGGGGTCTACCCGAGAGTCCGAGGCATATATTTTGGCTTTCCGCGGAGTGAGGTCACCCTCGGCCGTGAAGGTAAGGGCTGTGCCCGGCGGCAATGTCCCCGCATATCGTTCGGGCACACTGAACTCTACTTTCAATGGAGACGTCTTTGTGAGGGTGGCTATGGAGGTCGATGTCGTGGCGTATGCGCCGGTGCTCACCTGCCGCAGACCGATGATTCCATCAAAAGGGGCGCGCAATTCCGTCTGTTGGATTTGGGCTTTCACCATGTCCATTTCAGCCTTCAGGGCCGACAGGTTGGCTTCGGCCTCCTGAAAGGCTTCTTTGCTTACGGCTTCTTTGGCCAGCAGGGCTTTGGCGCGGAACACGCGGTCCTGCATCAGCCGCCATTGTGCCTGAAGTTTGCGCAACTGGGCTTGCAAGGGCGCGTCGTTGATCTTGGCCAGTAGTTGTCCGCGGGCCACACGAGCACCTTCCTTAAAATATATGTCGGTGATTTTTCCCGAGGTTTCAAAACTCAGATCTACTTCTTCGTCCGGGATCAGGCTGCCGCTGACATACAGGCCGTCGGTCAGTGATTTCTCGTGAAGTACGATGGCGCGTACGCTCAGGATTTTCTCTTTCTTACCTTTTCCTTTATCCGGATTTTCTTTGAGTTCGCTATTCTCATGAGGAATGAAGGTGCGAATGCCCAGTCCGGTCAGTCCGGCCGCCACAACACCTATGATGCCCCATTTTACGTATCTGTTCATGATTGGAATATTAAATTGACATGTCTTTGATATTTTTATTCAATAAAGGTTTAATCGTATGCGAAAGTTTTTTTCGTGTTTTTTTGAAGCGGAAGATTGGGCATAGGGGGACAGACTGCTCGGATACACAAAAGTTCCTAAAAATATACGGGCTTCCTTGTGCATCCGAAGGCAAGTTCTTAAATTTGCAGCGTTTATAATGGGAAGAGCCATTCCCGGATAGAACTTTGCATCTTCCCGTGCAGGTGTTTCCTCCGGTAGCGGCATGTTCCCGTATTCAAAGACACATTAGACTTGACATGGAAAAAAAGAAACATCCCGCAGGCCTCACCGAAGCCGAAGCCATCGAGAGCAGAAGACAGCATGGAACGAACATTCTCACTCCCGCTGCGAAGATACCTCTGTGGAAACAATTTCTGGAAAAATTCTCCGACCCCATTATCCGTATTCTCTTGATTGCCTTACTGGCATCGGCGGCTATTGCCGGCTTTGAGTACTTCCATGAAGGAGCCAATCAGGGCGATCCCGGTGTCTTTATGGAACCGGTGGGTATTCTGGTGGCGGTGTTATTGGCCACGGGTATAGGATTCTGGTTTGAGGTAAAGGCAAACCGTGCCTTTGATGTCCTGAATGAGGTGAACGATGAAGATGCCGTGCAGGTAATACGCGATGGCTCTGTGAGGGAAATTGCGAAGAAAGATGTCGTTGTGGGCGACTGGGTCATACTGAATGCCGGGAACGAGATCCCGGCCGACGGGACTTTGCAGGAAGCCGTATCCCTTCAGGTGGATGAGTCGACGCTGACGGGCGAGCCGTTGGTAAGCAAATCGGTACGTCCCGAAGATTTCGACAAGGAGGCGACATATGCCACGAATTATGTATTGCGCGGTACAACCGTGGTTGACGGGCACGGACTGATGTGTGTGGAAGCTGTGGGAGACCGTACCGAGAACGGAAAAGTTTTTGTGGCTTCACAGATTGACAACAGTGTGAAAACGCCGCTCAATCTTCAGTTGGAAGGTTTGGGAAATGTCATCACGAAAATCAGCTACGTGTTGGCCGCCCTGATCATTATAGGCCGCGTTGTCACCTTCTTCTCGGCAGGACAGGGCGATCCTGTCGCTTTCGTTGCCTATCTGTTGCAGACGATCATGATTGCCGTGACCCTGATTGTTGTGGCCGTTCCCGAAGGGTTGCCCATGAGTGTGACCTTGTCGCTGGCCCTGAGCATGCGGCGGATGCTCAGAACCCACAATCTTGTGCGGAAGATGCATGCTTGTGAGACAATGGGGGCGACTACTGTCATCTGTACGGACAAGACGGGCACCCTGACGCAGAACCAGATGCGTGTACACGAGATGCGGCTCTTTGAGGATGCGGACAGACCGGCCGGCGAAACTGCACGGCTGGCGGCCGAAGGCATCGCTGTTAACTCGACGGCTTTTCTTTCCGAGGATGATGCGGAGGGCAATGTCAAGGTAATGGGAAATCCTACCGAAGGGGCTTTGCTGCTCTTCCTGCGTGGTGAGGGAGCGGATTATGCGGCGTTGAGGGAGGAGGCCGAGACAATAAGTCAGCTTACCTTCTCCACTGAGCGGAAATACATGGCTACCGTTGTGCGTTCGGGAGTGAAGCCCGGACATTACGTCCTGTATGTGAAAGGTGCGCCCGAAATAGTCTTGCGGCTCTGCCGGCAGACGGCGGGAAACATTTCGCGGGACGAGATCGACCATATGTTGAGGACTTATCAGGGACAGGCCATGCGAACACTCGGCTTCGCCTTTCAGGAACTGGACAACGACAGTCGGGAACTGTTCCGCGAGGGGACGCTTGATACCTCGGCCGGTGCAGCCGACGGGTTGACGTTCGTAGGTCTGGCGGCCATTGCCGATCCGGTGCGTAAAGAAGTGCCGGGAGCCGTTGCCGCCTGCATCGGAGCTGGTATAGACATCAAGATCGTGACGGGCGACACGCCGGGTACCGCTCGCGAGATAGGGCGTCAGATCGGACTGTGGCAGGCAGCGGACAACGTCCGCAACGAAATCACCGGCCCTGAGTTTGCCGCCTTGACCGATACCGAGTTGGAGGAGAGAATTATGGATTTGAAAATCATATCGCGGGCGCGGCCTATGGATAAGAAACGTCTTGTCAAGACTTTGCAGAGCAAGGGGCAGGTAGTGGCTGTGACCGGCGACGGAACGAACGATGCGCCTGCGCTGAAGGCAGCCCATGTAGGTCTGTCAATGGGCGACGGAACTTCGGTGGCCAAAGAAGCCAGCGACATCACCATCATGGACAATTCGTTCTCCAGCATCACCCGCGCTGTCATGTGGGGGCGTTCGCTCTATCATAACATACAGCGCTTCATCCTGTTCCAGATGACCATCAACGTAGCGGCCTGCCTCATTGTACTGGCCGGGGCTTTTCTGGGAACGCATTCTCCGCTCACGGTGACGCAGATGCTCTGGGTCAATCTGATTATGGATACGTTTGCCGCCATGGCGCTGGCCTCCCTTCCTCCGACGATGGACGTGATGCGCGACAAACCGCGACGGCGCGAGGACTTTATCATTACACCGGCCATGTGGCGCGGCATTCTTGGAACGGGTGTCTTCTTTACGCTTGTGCTCACGGCTTTGGTTGTGCTGTTCAAGCAGAGTAGTTTCGGACCGGAAGGTCAGGAGAGCCTGCTCGGCTTTGCATATGGCATTGGCAGCCGGCACGAACTGACCGCCTACGAAGGTAGCGTGTTCTTTACTCTCTTTGTCATGCTACAGCTTTGGAATCTCTTCAATGCCCGGGCTTTCGAGACGGGACATTCCGCTTTTCACCGGATGAGCCGGTGCCGTGGGTTTGTGCTCATCGTACTGCTTATTTTTGTCGGGCAGGTAGGTATTGTCACTTTGGGAGGTCCGATGTTCAGTGTCACTCCCCTTTCCTTCACCGATTGGATCGTCATCACATTGGTTACCTCGCCAGTGCTGCTTATAGGTCACTGGCGCTATCTGCTACCGGAAAAATTCAGGAAATGACGGTAGAAACGGGTCTCTTCCGCAGAAATGTTTTCTATTTCTATGTGGAATGTTTGTTCCTTTCAAAACAAAATGCGAACTTTGCGCCCCAAAAGTTTTACAAACGATAACAAAAAAGGATGAACAAGTATGTTATTTCTGCCCTTTTGCTGTCGGCGTCTCTGTTTGCCGGTTGTGTGACACCCGGCGCCACCGCATTGGGTGGAAACGTAGGTGCCCTCAGCGGAGCTGGTGGACAGGCCGGAAAGACCACCGGTGGAACTGCGTTGCAGAGTTTTTTGGGGTCGCTGATCGGATCGGCCTTACCTTTTTCCCAGAACGACTTGACGGGAACTTGGAAATATGCCGGTGCGGATTGCGTCTTTGAAACGGAGAATCTGCTGATGAAAGCAGGTGGTGAGCTGGCAGCCGCCAAGATGGAGTCGCAGTTGGACAATACGCTTTCGAAAGTGGGCATACGTCCCGGAAGCTGTTCCTTTACTTTCAACAAGGACAACACCTATTCCGCCGTCATAGGCAACCGCACCATTACCGGAACCTATACGCTCGACACGAAAAACAAACGCATTACGATGACCTATCTGAATGGATTGGGCACGATGTCGCCCTCTATTGTAAGAAACGGCAGCCAGATCAGTCTGCTTTATGAGGCGGATAAATTGTTGAAACTCGTGAGTACCGTGTCTGCGCTTTCGGGCAACAGCAGCATGAAGACGCTCAGTTCGCTGGTCTCTTCGTATGACGGTATGCTCATCGGCATGCAGCTTAAAAAGTAAGCACCAACACTATACTAAACTTCATATAATTCAGAAAAGTGGAGCATCTTTCCGCAGACGTTGCGGTAAGATGCTCAGTTTATTTTCGGGCAGTCCGAAAACCGGGTTTATTCTCATGTACATGTTTTAGAAAGCCTGAATGAAAAGAACCGAGCAGAGTGATCAACTGGTTCTCACTATTCAAAGCAATAATTCTGTCCTTTATAATGCAATATGTCAATTAAATAATTAATTTTGTATTCGGATAGGGCAACTCTTTCCAAAACATAAGAAAATAATAAACATGGACATACAACGTATAATCAGTCTTGTCAAAGAGACTAAGGAGATAATCACAAATCGGGAAATGGCAGCCCGGGTGAAAGAAAAAGGAGTTGCCGATTACGTTACGCAAGTTGACGTGGCTGTGCAGGATTTTCTGAAAAAGGAATTATATAGATTCACACCTGACATCCAGTTTCTCGGAGAGGAAACCGGCTTGCAACAGATGAATACAGACTGCTACTGGATTCTTGACCCCGTTGACGGCACTACTAATCTCATGCACGACTATCAGCACAGCGTGGTCTCGTTGGCCCTTTGCCGCCAAAAAGAGATTGTCTTGGGTGTTGTCTATGACCCGTTTCATAATGAGCTTTTCTCTGCTGTCAAAGGCAAAGGCAGTTTTCTGAACGGCAAACCCATACACGTTTCCTCTGCTAAAAAGCTCTCGGAAACCATAATCGGTATCGGCACTGCCCAAAGAGAACTGGCGAAAGAAAACTTCGCCAAGTTTCTCAAAGTCTATGAAAATTCACAGGATATCAGAAGACTTGGTTCTGCTGCATTGGAATTGGCGTATACAGC
>VSQE01000007.1 GCA_009775705.1 Prevotellamassilia sp. | reverse complement strand
TTTTGATGATACTCAGAGAATTATTCTAAAATTGTTGCTGACCGACCTGATTGTGTTCGATTCGCTGAATAGTTACTCATAAGGCGTTTGTATTTGACACAAAGAAATTTCACGCTGAGATAGAACCTGTCATGAAAGACAGCATCAAGAACACCGAAGTGGCTCACCGATATATCAGTGAACACCTTGACGAGTTGCAATCACCTTACACCGGTAATTTTGGACAGTAGTGAACGCCATACAATCGTGGATAGAGGATTTTTCGTCATCAGAGTTTAATGATGTTGATTGGGGAAAGGTTGATTATTCGTTGCTTGCGAGGATCCTATATATGGGAAAGATATATGAATAAAATACCATGTTTGATTATAAGAAAATAGAACGAACTGTCAAAAATAATCATCTTCCATTTCAAAAAATAGAATATACAATATATCGGATAAGGTTTTAGGGAGCTGATTCTCAATTACCCTGTTTCTTATTCTGTATAAACTCTAAGATAAAAGTTAAATGAGAAGAGTCCGGTATAATACCGAACTCTTTCTATAATCGGATAGTAAATAATCTGTCCAACTTTTTGGGGGCACTCCAGCGGGTTGGGCTCCCGTTTATCGGTAGGATTTGGAGGAGGAATCAGCTGTTCATGGATATGAGATACTCTTCGTTGTTGTGAGTGGATTCCATCCGTTTCTTGACATCGGTCAAGGCTTCAAGCGGATTCATCTCGGCCAAATATTTTCTTAGGATCCACATGCGTCCCAACGTGTTGGAGTCTTGCAGTAGATCATCGCGGCGGGTACTGGAGGCCGTGAGGTTTACGGCAGGGAACATACGTTTGTTTGCCAAAGCCCGATCGAGTTGTAGTTCCATATTGCCCGTGCCTTTGAATTCTTCGAAAATAACTTCATCCATTTTCGATCCGGTATCAATCAGGGCGGTTGCGATGATGGTGAGAGAACCTCCGCCTTCGATGTTGCGGGCGGCGCCGAAGAAACGTTTGGGTTTTTGCAAGGCATTTGCGTCGACACCGCCGGACAGAACTTTTCCTGAGGCCGGGGATACGGTGTTGTAGGCCCGGGCCAGACGGGTGATGCTGTCCAGGAATATGACTACGTCGTGTCCGCATTCTACCATGCGCTTGGCTTTTTCTAAAACGATGTTGGCGATTTTTACGTGACGGGAAGCCGGTTCGTCGAATGTCGAGGCAATGACTTCGGCATTGACTGTACGTGCCATGTCGGTGACTTCTTCCGGACGTTCGTCAATGAGCAGCATCATGAGGTACGTGTCCGGATGATTCTGGGCAATGGCGTTTGCAATCTCCTTCATCAATAGTGTCTTTCCGGTCTTGGGCTGGGCTACGATGAGAGCTCGCTGACCTTTTCCAATAGGAGTGAACAGATCTACAATACGACGTGACAGACTGTCGTTGTGACCTGTGCAGAGATGGAATTTCTCATCAGGGAAGAGCGGTGTCAGATGTTCGAACGCCACCCGGTCGCGTACCAACTTGGGGTCCAGACCGTTTATTTTATCGATATTGATAAGAGCGAAGAATTTCTCTCCTTCGCGTGGGATCTTGACTGTGCCCTCAACAATGTCTCCCGACTTCAGGCCGTACTGGCGTATCTGTAAGGGGGCTACATATATATCGTCCGGAGAAGTCAGGTAATTGTAATCGGAAGAGCGGAGGAAACCGAACCCGTCAGGCATTACTTCAAGAACACCGCGTCCGTTCAGAATACTATTCAGTAAAGGATTGTGGCGCTGTGCCGTATGGGGAGAAACATATTCTCCGACATGCTGCTGTGTGCAGGTTTCTTCCCTGAATCTATTAGGCTTGGAGTGTGAGGAACCTGTTATGTTGATGGAAATATCTTCGGAGATGTTACCCTGGATGACGGGAATGTCCTTGATGATGATGAAATCCGTGTCGGGGCCGGGGGTGGAGTTTGTTTCTGTTGCAGGAGTGGAAGGAACCGGTTGCGGAGACGTAGCTACAGACTGTTTCTGCATCTTTTCCTCCAGTGTATCTTTTATTTCTTTTAGATCGACGGGCTCTGCTTCGCTGGTGTCGGCGGCCTTGTTGATCTGTTCTGACAAAAAATCGGGCAGTTGCTCGCTGTTATCCGGAAACTCTTTGGGTTCTTCGGTTTCTGCGGGGAGGGTTGTTTCGGGGATTATTTCCTTTTCTTTGGTGGCGGCTTCTCGGGCTGCGATTTCCGCTTTGGAGGGTCTTCCGCGTTTACGTTTGGGTTGTTCGGCCGTGTTTTCTTCCTGTGTGGCGGCATTTTGTTGTTCGGGAACTTTTTCAAAACGCTCGCTTTCCCCTCCTTTGTTGGCCGAGTAGATATGATCTACTTCTTTCTTTATGATACGTGTGCGGCGCGGTTTGGGAGCGGAACTATGCTGCTCGGCCGAGAGTACGGCTTGTGCGTCAAGTATGTCGTAGACGAGTTCTTCTTTAATCTGACTGTTTTTGTGGGGAGTATCCATTGATTCGGCAATGGACTGAAGCTCGGCTTCATCCTTTTCAAGGAGTTGATCTTTTGTGAAAAGTGCCATTTAGTTAGGTAAGTCTTGATTTTTGGAATCTGTTCCATCGGAGATCCTGTAAGGATACATCTTCGGGAAGATGAATTTTATGTTTTGATTGAATATCGAGGAGTGAAAAGAAAACCTGTTGTTTTTTTCACGGCGCAAAATTAAGCATTTTCTTAAAATGAGCGAATGTTATGTCTGTTTTTTTTCCTAATTTCGCGGAAAATAAATACTGGGATGGCGGGCCTCATTGTGTTGCGTTATAGGGCAAGGGGTGTTCCCGAGAATTATAATATATATAAAGGAATAATGAATCCGGTTTTAGATATTCAGCATTTGACAAAGAGTATTGGGGATCTGGTGCTTTTTGAAGACATCTCTTTTTCCGTTGCCGAAGGCCAGCATGTGGGTCTGATTGCCCGAAACGGTGCGGGGAAGACAACTTTATTGAACATATTGGCAGGGAAAGAAGATTACGATGAGGGGGAAATCGTTTTTCGCCGTGATTTGCGGGTAAGGTATCTGGAACAGCTTCCTTGTTTTGAACCGCAGATGACGGTGATTGATGCCTGTTTTCTACAGGCCGGAGAACTTTCGGAACTGATAGGACGTTACGAACGTTGCCTGTCTGTTCCGGGAAATCCCGGTCTGGACGAGTTGCTGGAGGAAATGGAGCGTCGCGAGGCTTGGGATTTTGAGCAAAAGGCCAAGCAAATCCTGACAAAATTGAATATCACGGAGTTTGACAAGCCGGTGGGACTGTTGTCCGGAGGGCAGATGAAGCGGGTGGCGCTGGCGAATGCCCTGCTTACCGATTCGGATCTGCTGATTTTGGATGAGCCTACGAATCATTTGGATCTTGCCATGATTGAATGGCTGGAGAATTACCTCCGCCGCAGCAACAAGGCGCTTCTTATGGTGACGCACGACCGTTATTTTCTGGATCGTGTATGCTCGGTGATTCTGGAACTTGATGACAAGGGCATGTTTGCCTATAAAGGAAATTACGGGTATTATCTGGAAAAGCGTGAGGAGCGGCTGAATGCCCTGAATGCCAATATTGACAGGGCCGGAAACCTTTACCGCAGGGAATTGGAGTGGATGCGGCGCATGCCCTGTGCGCGAGGAACCAAAGCGCGCTACCGCAAAGAGGCGTTTTATGAACTTGAACAGCTGGCGCGGCAGCGCAAGGAAGAAAGGGCTGCCCGGTTGGAAGTGCAGAGTGGGTATATCGGTTCCAAGATATTCGAGGCCGAGTATGTGACGAAAATTTTCAGCGGCCGCGAAGGAATGGAGAAGAAGATAATTCTCAAGGATTTTTATTACAATTTCTCGCGTTTTGAGAAAATGGGAATCGTTGGAGGAAACGGAACCGGCAAGAGCACCTTCATAAAATTGCTTCTGGGGCAGATAAAGCCCGACAGCGGCCGCTTCGTGATAGGAGAGACGGTACGCTTCGGCTATTATTCTCAGGATGGAATGGAGTTTGACAACCGTCTGAAAGTGATAGATGCCGTACGCCGCATTGCCGAAACGATAGATCTGGGAGGCGGTAGGAAACTGACGGCTATGCAGTTTCTTACGCATTTCCTGTTTCCGCCGGCCCGTCAGCAGGATTATGTCTATAAACTGTCGGGAGGCGAGCGGCGACGCCTATATCTTTGTACGGTTCTGATGCAGAATCCCAACTTCCTGATTCTGGACGAGCCTACGAATGATCTGGACATTGCTACCTTGCAGTTGCTCGAAGACTATCTGGCCAATTTCAAGGGGTGTGTCATCGTTGTGAGCCATGACCGTTACTTCATGGACAAGGTGGTAGACCATCTGTTGGTCTTTAAGGGTGACGGCGAGATTGAGGATTTTCCCGGAAACTATACACAGTATAGGGAGTGGAGCGCTTTGAAGGAAAGGGAGACGGAGGTGCAGAAAGAGGTTCTCAGGAGAGATGTGCCCAAGCGGGAAAAAACATGGGGAGGAGAGAAGGTGCGTCGTCTGACTTTCAAAGAGCGAAAGGAGATGGAACAGCTGGATGCGGACATTGCTTCACTTGAACAGGAGAAGCGGGATATAGAGGACGCCTTGTGCAGCGGGACGCTGACGGTCAGCGAACTGACGGAACGCAGCAAACGGCTGCCTGTCTTGCAGGAAGAATTGGATGAGAAATCCATGCGGTGGCTTGAACTGAGTGAACTGGAATAGTATCAAATAAATTAACAGGTAGAAAGAATGACACCTTTGGCAGAGCGGTTGAGGCCGACGACATTGGATGATTACATAGGACAGAGACATCTGGTGGGAGAGGGGGCCGTGCTCCGACGCATGATTGATTCCGGACATATCTCTTCGTTTATTCTATGGGGGCCTCCCGGAGTGGGAAAAACGACGCTTGCACGGATCATTGCCAGCAGGCTGGAGACACCGTTCTACACGCTTTCGGCCGTAAACTGTGGTGTGAAGGATGTGCGGGAAATCATTGAGCGTGCCGGACGCAATCATTTTTTCGGCCGGCAGAGTCCGATTCTTTTCATAGACGAGATACATCGTTTCTCTAAGTCTCAGCAGGATTCCTTACTTGCGGCGGTAGAGACGGGAACCATCACGCTGGTGGGCGCCACCACGGAGAACCCTTCCTTCGAGGTGATCCGTCCGTTGTTGTCAAGATGTCAGGTTTATGTGTTGAAGAGCCTGGACAAGGAGTGTCTGCTCGAACTGGTCGAGACGGCCATCCGTAAGGATGCGATTCTGAAGGAAAGGCGTATCGAACTGAAAGAGACCGAGGCTTTGTTGCGTTACAGCGGTGGCGATGCCCGTAAACTGCTTAATATTCTGGATCTGCTGGTAAATGCGGCGCCTTCGGGTTCTGTAGTGATAGACAACAATACAGTGTCGGAGCGCTTGCAACAGAATCCGCAGGCATACGACAAAGGCGGCGAGATGCACTATGATATTATCTCGGCCTTCATAAAGAGCATACGGGGCAGCGACCCCGATGCCGCGCTGTATTGGCTGGCCCGGATGATCGAGGGAGGGGAGGACCCTAAATTTATAGCCCGGCGTCTGGTAATCTCTGCATCGGAGGACATCGGACTGGCCAATCCCAATGCGCTTCTGCTGGCCAATGCCGCGTTTGATGCCGTGCAGAAGATAGGCTGGCCCGAAGGGCGGATACCCTTGGCTGAGGCTACCGTATATCTGGCCACAAGTCCGAAGAGTAATTCTTCCTATTTGGGAATTGACGCGGCCTTGTCTCTGGTACGTAAGACGGGAAATCTGCCCGTACCCATGCACCTGCGCAATGCGCCCACGTCTTTGATGGCGGAGCTGGGCTATAGTGACGGTTATATTTACCCGCACGACTGTCCTCAGCACTTTGCGCCCCAGCAGTATCTTCCTTCGGAACTGGGTGATACCTCTTTTTGGACACCGGCCGACAACCCACAGGAGGCCAAGGCTGCTGAACGCATGAGAAATTTTTGGGAGAAGTGGCGGAAACGTTATTCTTAGAATTTTTTTGTCGGATAGGCTGGTGTGGCATACTATTTGTATATGACAGGGCAACGGATATTAAAAAATAAAGAACTATGCAAAAAGGAACAATTGGAATTACTACTGAGAACATTTTTCCGGTAATAAAAAAATTCTTGTACAGTGATCACGAGATATTCTTGCGTGAGATAATCTCGAATGCGGTGGATGCCACTCAGAAACTGAAGACTTATGCGTCGAAGGGAGACTTTTCCGGTGAGTTGGGTGACCTGACTGTTCGCGTAAAGCTGGACAAGGAGGCGGGTACACTCACGGTAAGCGACCGCGGTATAGGCATGACGGCCGAGGAAATAGACAAGTACATCAATCAGATAGCTTTCTCAGGAGCCAATGATTTTCTCGAGAAATATAAGGAGGATGCCAATGCCATCATCGGCCATTTCGGTCTTGGATTCTATTCTTCCTTCATGGTTTCGAAGAAGGTGGAGATCGTTACCCGCAGTTATCGTGAAGGAGCCGAAGCTGTGAAATGGAGTTGCGACGGATCGCCGGCGTTTGAAATCGAGACTTGTGAAAAGGCGGACCGCGGCACCGACATTGTTCTGTATATTGATGATGATTGCAAGGAATTTCTGGAAAACAGCAAGATATCAGAACTGTTGGCAAAATATTGCCGCTTCCTGCCTGTTCCCGTGGCGTTGGGAAAGAAGACAGAATGGAAAGACGGCAAGCAAGTGGAGACGGACGAGGACAATATCGTGAATGACACGAATCCGCTTTGGACAAAGGTGCCTTCTACGTTGAAGGACGAGGACTATAAGAATTTCTACCGCGAGCTTTATCCTATGAGCGACGAACCTTTGTTCTGGATCCATCTGAATGTAGACTATCCGTTTAACTTGACAGGTGTTTTGTATTTTCCCAAGATCAAGAGCAATATTGAAATACACCGTAACAAGATACAGTTGTATTGCAATCAGGTGTTCGTGACGGATCAGGTGGAGAATATCGTGCCCGATTTTCTGACACTCCTGCACGGTGTGATCGACTCTCCGGACATCCCTTTGAATGTCAGCCGCAGCTATTTGCAGAGTGATGCCAATGTCAAGAAGATATCTTCCTATATCACGAAGAAAGTATGCGATCGTTTGCAGAGTATTTTCAAGAACAGCCGCGAGGACTTTGAACAGAAATGGGACGATCTGAAACTGTTCATCCATTACGGAATGCTTTCCCAGACGGACTTCTACGATAAGGCTGCCAAGTTTTCCTTGCTGAAGGATGTGGACGGAAAGTATTTTATGTATGAAGAATATAAGGACCTTATCAAAACTGCGCAGACGGATAAAGACGGAAATCTGATTTATTTGTATGCCAGCGACAAGGAGGCGCAATACAGTTATATAGAGGCGGCCCGTGCCAAAGGATATAGTGTGCTGCTTATGGACGGGCAGCTGGACAGCCCGTTGGTGGGAATGCTGGAGCAGAAATTCGAGAATAGCCGTTTCTCCCGTGTGGACGGTGATGTCATAGACCGCCTGATTCGGAAAGGGGATGCCCCGGCAACCGAACTGACCGCAGAGGAGACTGCCAGTCTGTCCGGCGCATTTACCTCGCGTTTGCCGAAACTGGAGAAAGTAGAGTTCCATGTCGAGACTGCTTCCATGGGAGCAGACAATGTTCCGGTTGTGATCACACAGAGTGAGTATATGCGCCGCATGAAAGAAATGAGTGCGTTGCAGACCGGAATGTCATTCTACGGCGAGATGCCCGATATGTACAGCGTTGTCCTCAATGCCGACCATCGTCTGGTTAAGGAGATTCTGACCGATGTCTCCGCTTCGGTGTCTGCCAGACTTCAGCCAGTAGAAGCGGAGCTAAAAGGTTTGCGTGCTCGTCATGCTGCGATTGAGCAGACGCAGCAGGGTAAAAAATATGATGAGATTACCCAGGAGGAGCGGGATGAACTGAACAAATGCAATGACGATATCAATGCGCAGGAGGAGAAAAAGAAGACGATTCTTGCAGAGTATGCGGCTACCAATAAAATCATACCCCAGTTGATTGATCTGGCTCTTTTGCAGAATGGACTCTTGAAAGGAAAGGCTCTCAACGATTTCCTGAAACGGAGCGTAGAACTAATCAAGTGAAGAAACGTCTGTAAGTGACTGTTCCCGGATCCGGAATTTGAAAAAACTTCGGATTCGGGATTTTTTATGGTCCGGTAAAGCGGAAGGATATTAAAAATATTAGTTGCCTGCTATGCTAATATTTAAAAAAATAGTATCTTTGCAGCCGCTATGCCGAGTATGGATAACTTACAGATAGACCTGGTGGCAGCATCCCGAAAGGGAGAAGCGCTGCGTTTCGAGTTGGCGAATGATTTTTTTTGCTCGCTTGATCAAGATGAAATCTGTGGTGGGGAAGTGTTTGTCGAGTTACGCGTGCGGGACTTGACGGAAGGTTGCTTCCAGTTAGACTTTTCCATAAGAGGACACGTGATTGTTACGTGCGACCGTTGCCTGGAAGAGTTGAGGCGGGAGATTGATGTCCGCGACTCTGTAAAGGTGACAGAATATGAGACGGAAGATCCGGATGTCAAATATATGACAGGAAAGAATGGACTCTATGACATTTCATGGGATGTGTATGAAATGACGGAATTGTCGTTACCGATACAGCGTGTGCATCCTGATGGCGAATGTGATGAAGACATGTTGTCGTGTCTGGGCAGTTGTCGGGCATGAAATTGAATTATTAACATATAAAGTATAAATAAAAATGGCACATCCTAAAAGAAGACAATCTAAAACAAGAACTCTGAAACGTAGAACACATGATAAGGCTGTCGCTCCGGCATTGGCAATTTGCCCCAATTGCGGTGCGTGGCACATTTATCACAGAGTATGTCCTACTTGCGGATACTATCGCGGTAAGTTGGCCATCGTGAAGGAAGTTGCAGAGTAAGAACAGAAAACGGGGCTGAAAGCGGAATATGGACCCCTCCATACTTCCTTTCAGCTCTGATTTTATAAAAAACACCACTGACAGAATGGGAAATTTCAATGCTGTTATTACGGGTGTCGGCGGATATGTTCCGGAATATGTGCTGAACAATGATGAATTGTCGCGCATGGTAGATACGAATGACGAATGGATCATGTCCCGTATCGGTATTAAGGAACGGCGCATCCTGAATGAAGAAGGACTGGGAACAAGTTTTCTGGCGCGTAAGGCCGTGAAGCAATTGTTGGAAAAGACCGGGACCGATCCTCAGGAAGTGGATTGTGTGATTGTCGCTACAACGACACCCGATTATCACTTCCCGTCAACATCTTCTATTGTCATCGGCCGACTGGGAATGAAAAATGCCTTTGCCATTGATATGCAGGCTGCGTGTTGCGGCTTTCTATTTGCCATGGATGCTGCTGCCGGAATGGTTCAGAGTGGACGTTATAAGAAAATAGTCGTATGCGGTGCGGACAAGATGTCATCCATCGTTGATTATACCGACCGTGCGACATGTCCCATATTCGGAGATGGAGCGGCAGCCGTCATGGTGGAGCCGAGCACAGAGGATCTGGGCTGGAAAGACTCTTATCTTCGTACGGACGGGAAAGGCCTTCCGTTTCTTTGCATGAAGGCTGGAGGTTCGGTTTGCTCTCCTTCTTATTTTACAATAGACCATCGTATGCATTATCTGCATCAGGAGGGACGGACTGTATTTAAGTTCGCCGTGACGAATATGAGTGATGCGAGTGCCCTTATTGCCGAACGTAACGGTTTGGATAAGGAAAATATCGCATGGGTGATACCTCATCAGGCAAATGTGCGTATCATTGAGGCTGTAGCCCATCGTCTGGAACTTCCGATGGAGAAAGTTATGCTGAACATCCAGCGTTATGGAAATACCTCGGCTGGAACTCTCCCGTTGGCATTGTGGGATTATGAGAAGCAGCTGAAAAAAGGAGACAATCTGATTCTAACCGCTTTCGGAGCAGGATTTACATGGGGTGCCGCTTATTTGAAGTGGGGATATGATGCCGTGTGACAATAGCTGCTGCAAGCGATGATATAAATATCCCCATGGGGAGGTTCAAAACTTCCCCGTGGGGTTTTCTTTCGTACAGGATTAGTATATTATAGAATATCTCCGGCAGGTTTGTCGGGAACCATTGAAAAAAATAGCAATAGAGCGGGAAAATAAATGCACAAAGCCGGTTTTGTCAATATCGTAGGAAATCCCAATGTAGGAAAATCTACATTGATGAATTTGTTTATGGGAGAGCGTATCTCCATTACAACTTTTAAGGCTCAGACCACACGTCATCGTATTATGGGAATCATCAACTCGGACGAAGCCCAGATTGTCTTCAGTGACACTCCGGGAGTGTTGAAGCCCAATTATAAGTTGCAGGAGTCCATGTTGGCGTTTAGCGAGTCCGCATTGCAGGATGCCGATGTCTTGCTGTATGTGACGGACGTTGTGGAAAAAACGGACAAAAATAGCGATTTCCTGAAAAAGGTGGAACGCATGGATGTGCCGGTGCTCGTGCTTATTAATAAGATAGACCTTTCTAACCAGAAGGATTTGGAGGCCCTTGTGGCAAAGTGGCATGAGAGCCTTCCTAAGGCGGAGATTTTCCCGATCTCGGCCCAGGCCAAATTTAATGTGGACAATGTACTGTGTCGTATCAAGGAACTTCTGCCGGATTCTCCTCCCTATTTTGGAAAAGACCAATGGACAGACCGGCCGGCCCGTTTTTTTGTGACTGAGATTATCCGGGAAAAGATATTGCTTTATTATGACAAAGAGATACCTTATTCCGTTGAGGTCGTAGTAGAGCAATTCAAAGAAAGTTCGAAAAGTATTCATATCAGTGCCGTGATTTATTGTGAAAGGGAAAGTCAGAAGGGCATTCTTATAGGACATCGTGGAGTAGCCCTGAAGAAAGTCTCATCCGAAGCGCGCAGGACACTTGAAAAATTCTTTGCGAAAAGTATATATCTGGATATTTTCATCAAGGTGGATAAAGACTGGCGCAGTTCCTCCAAACGTTTGGAGGCATATGGCTACAGAATGGATTAACAAGAGTAACTCAACAGAAAATCAGAAAAACAATGTCTAATTTAGTGGCAATAGTCGGCCGCCCCAATGTAGGAAAGTCGACCCTCTTTAACCGTCTGACGGGAACGCGTCAGGCAATCGTAAGTGAAGTGGCGGGAACAACTCGTGACCGCCAATATGGCAAATGCGAGTGGGGGCGACATGAATTCTCTATTGTAGATACCGGTGGATGGGTTGTAAACAGCGATGACATTTTCGAAGAGGAAATTCGCCGTCAGGTAATATTGGCTACGGAAGAGGCTAATGTCATTCTTTTTGTTGTAGATGCAAAGAATGGAGTGACGGATTTAGATGCGGAAGTGGCAGGTATTCTTCGCAGGGCCAAGATACCAGTTGTTCTTTGTGCCAATAAGGTGGATAATAATGAAGATCGGTTTTCGGTTGCGGAATTCTATTCCTTGGGATTGGGGGATCCGTATTGCACCTCGGCCGTTACTGGAGGGGGGACGGGAGATTTGCTTGATCTGATTATCGAGAAATTTCCCAAGGAGGAGAGAGCCGGTGATGAAGATGACAACATACCCAGAATATCCGTGGTGGGGCGTCCCAACGCAGGGAAGAGTAGTCTGATAAATGCTTTTATCGGCGAGGACCGTCATATTGTTACGGACATTGCTGGTACTACGCGCGATAGTATCCTGACAAAGTATGACAAGTTCGGCTTCGATTTCTATCTGGTAGATACTGCCGGAATCAGAAAGAAAAACAAGGTGACGGAAGATTTGGAGTTCTATTCCGTTATGCGCTCTATCCGTGCCATTGAAAATTCGGATGTCTGTATTTTGCTGATAGATGCCACTCGTGGTATTGAAGGCCAGGATATGAATATCGTGCAGTTGATTCAGCGCAATCAGAAGAGCATTGTTGTCGTTGTCAACAAGTGGGATCTTGTAGAAGACAAAGACCAGAAAGTCATAGACCATTTTGAGCAGGCCATCCGCAGTCGTATGGCACCATTTACGGATTTCCCCGTGATATTCGCGTCAGCCATGACGCGTCAGCGCATCTATCGCGTGCTTGAGACCGCGAAGGATGTATATCTGAACCGCCGCCGCCGCATTTCCACTTCCAAACTGAATGAAGAAATGTTGCCTTTGATAGAAGCTTATCCGCCCCCCTCGATAAAAGGAAAATACATCAAGATCAAGTATTGTGCCCAGATTCCGGATACGCGGATTCCTTCTTTTGTCTTCTATGCAAACCTGCCCCAGTATGTCAAGGAGCCTTACCGCCGGTTCTTGGAGAACAAGATTCGTGAAAGGTGGAATTTCTGTGGGACTCCTCTTAATATATTTATCCGTCAGAAGTAAGACGAAAGGAGGGAAAAAGTGCTGAAGATTTTTCCGAAAGCGATATTCCTGCTCGTTGGTCTGCTGTTTGTTGTAGCATGTGGGGGAAGGGGGAAACAGAAGTCGGAACCTCTTCCGCCAACGGAGCAGGAGGTACGGGAAATTTATGACCTTTACCTCAAAGGAGATTACCGGGGATATGTAGACAGGATGCATTCTGTTGAAGGGAAGCCGGAGGATTACAAACGGCAGATGGTGAACCTGTACAAGCAGAACGCAAGGAATACAAGAACAGGCAAGGCCGGCGGTGTTGTCGGTGCTATGCTCGGACGTATTGAAACAGGCGATTCCGGACGTTATGCCAATGTGTTTCTAAATATCACATATAAGGATTCTACAGTAGAGGAAGTGATCCTTCCGATGGTTTATGTCTCAGGCAAGTGGCTTCTTCGTTGATGATCCGTTTTTTCAAAAAGACAATGTGAATTGATCGGTTTTTGGAAAATAGTGCCCTATGTCGTTTCATGTCAAGCGGCGTTAAGCAAAAAAGATGTTTTACCTTAAAACCGAAAATAGGTTAATTAACATTTGCATTTCGCTCTTGGATGTATTATATTTGCACCAGCAAAGTAGAAGAACGCTGAAAAGCCGCCTAACTGGCGGCTTTTTTCGTCACTCAACGTGAAAAAAACATCCTATCTTTTTTAAAAAAGGTCCCATCTTGTTCAAAAAAGATACTATGTTGTTCAAAAAAGATCTGTTCTTGTACACATTCCGAAAAAAACTCAAAGTTAAACTTTGGAGATAGACATTAAAATGTGTGTCGGAACTTTTTTGAGAATTTTTTGGCATGGTCCATCTGGAAAGTAAGAATGGATGCAGATCCCATATTTTCGGAATACGATCTTCATCCCATGTGTAGCTTGGGAAGTAGTGGGGACAGCATCACGGATGAGGACACATGAAAGAACCGTATGAAATTTTGCGACCATAAATAAATCCCTTAAGAACATTGTTAGATAGTCAAAAACATTTATCTTTGCAAAAAATAAAAAGCAAGAGAGTAGAATGAAAGGAAAAATATCTCAGATTATTGGACCTGTTGTCGACGTCCGCTTCGAGACAGAAGGGAAAAGTGTGAAGGACGTTTTGCCTAAGATTCATGAAGCCCTGGAGATTATGCATCCCGATGGTCGCCGGATCATTATAGAAGTACAGCAACATATCGGCGAAGATACGGTTCGTACTGTTGCTATGGATAATACAGACGGTCTGATGCGTGGATTGGAAGTAACTTCTTTAGGATCGCCGATTTCCATGCCTACCGGAACTCAGATCAAGGGACGTATGATGAATGTGACCGGTGACAGTATTGACGGGCTTAAGCCGCTGGACCGCAAAGGCAATGTCTACCCGATTCATCGCGAGCCTCCCAAGTTTGAAGATCTGAAGACAACGTCAGAAGTCCTATATACGGGAATTAAGGTAATCGACCTTTTGGAGCCCTATCTGAAAGGTGGAAAAATCGGATTGTTCGGAGGTGCCGGTGTAGGCAAGACGGTTCTTATTATGGAACTGATCAATAATATAGCCAAAGGACATGATGGCTTTTCTGTGTTTGCCGGTGTAGGTGAGCGTACCCGAGAGGGGAATGACCTGCTTCGGGAAATGATAGAGTCCGGAGTCGTGAAGTATGGAAAAGACTTCGTAGAGGCAATGGAACGAGGTGAATGGGACCTTTCTAAGGTGGACTATGACGAAGTCGAGAAAAGTCAGGCAACATTGGTTTACGGTCAGATGAACGAACCTCCCGGAGCCCGCGCCTCTGTAGCCCTTTCCGGTCTGTCCATTGCAGAATCTTTCCGGGATGCGGGGGCCACTTCGGGAAAAACAGCAGACATCCTGTTCTTTATTGACAATATTTTCCGTTTTACGCAGGCTGGTTCCGAGGTCTCGGCTTTGTTGGGCCGTATGCCTTCGGCCGTAGGTTATCAGCCGACGTTGGCCAGCGAGATGGGGGCCATGCAGGAGCGTATCACCTCCACCAAAAACGGCTCCATTACTTCTATCCAGGCTGTATATGTGCCCGCAGATGACCTTACAGACCCGGCTCCGGCCACAACCTTCACCCATTTGGACGCAACAACCGTTTTGAGCCGTAAGATTACGGAGTTGGGTATATATCCGGCTGTGGATCCATTGGATTCCACTTCCAGAATTCTGGATCCGAATATTATTGGTAAAGAGCACTATGAATGTGCGCAACGTGTAAAGCAGATTCTTCAGAAATATAAGGAATTGCAGGATATTATAGCCATTCTTGGTATGGATGAGTTGTCAGACGAAGATCGCGAGACTGTCAATCGTGCCCGTCGGGTGCAACGATTTTTGAGTCAACCCTTTACGGTAGCGGAAAAATTTACCGGAGTATCGGGCGTGATGGTTCCGATCGAAGAATGTATCAGAGGCTTCAACATGATTCTGGACGGCGAGGTAGACTATCTTCCCGAACAGGCATTCCTGAATGTCGGCACCATTGACGATGCGATTGAGAAAGGAAAGAAACTTCTTTCCTCTGCACAAAAATGACCGGACCATCAAAAACAGAGGAAATGAAAGTGACGATAGTATCTCCCGAGAGAACAATATTTGAAGGCGAGGTTTTCAGTGTGACAGTTCCTGGAGAAAAGGGGCGTTTTGAAGTGCTGAGGAATCATGCTCCAATAATATCCTGTCTTCAGAAGGGTACTATTTTGTGTAGCGGGAAGGAGACACAGACATTTGACATTACTTCAGGGTTTATTGAAGTAGCAAACAACGAAATTTCCATTTGTGTAGAAGTTTAGCTGGCAGATTGAGAGTATGAAGGTGTATGCTTTTTTAGGAATATTGATGGTTCTTTATTGTGTGCTGGCTCCGATACTGTTGCTTGTAGAAAATGCAATGGTCGGGACAGATGTGTATGCTCAAGTACTCCCGATGTTTCTGCTTTCTGTAGGCTTTTTTACATATAGTGTAGGGACGATGTTTTTGTTCCGGCATTTGTGGAATAAAAAAAGTACGGCGTTGACCGGTTATTATTTGGCCGATAAGGTCATAAGACTGTTGTTGTGTGTAGCCGTATTGACTGTCTGTGGTTTTGTAATGACGCGTGACCATTTTTTTGTTTTTGCTATTAATATGTTCGCATTTTATGTTGTAACAGTTTTGGCAACAGCTATTTATAATATTAAGGTAGAGAAGAAGTATAGGTAAAATGAATTACTGTAAATCCATAATTTGCTTGTTGTTTGTTCTGTTTCTGGGTGTGTCGGGGCTCTATGCATCGAACTCAGAGAAGAATGCCGAATCCGTAGATGTAAAGGAAATAGTCTTGGGACACATGGGCGATGACTACAGCTGGCATATTTCTACATGGAGAGGACATCATATATCTATTCTGCTTCCTGTAATTCTGAGAAGTGAGACTACAGGATGGCACGTGTTCAGTTCCGCGCGTTTCCATGATTCCGAGACAGGAGTTTATCAAGGCTTTTTTCAGAATCCGGAGAAAAACGGGAAAATCTATGAGCGCGACGCTCAGGGAAATGAAATCAGACCGTGGGATTTCTCCATAACGAAGAATGTTGTGCAGATATGGATTGTTGTGGTTTTGATGCTGCTGATCTTTGTAGGAAGCGCAAGATGGTACCGGAATAAATTAAAGGGCGATGCTGCTCCGGGTGGATTTGTCGGACTGGTTGAGATGTTTGTCATGATGGTTCATGATGATATTATAAAAGCCAGCATTGGAGAGAAGCATTACCGGCCGTATGTTCCCTATCTGTTGACCGCATTCTTCTTTATCTTCATTACCAATTTGATGGGACTGATACCGATTTTTCCGGGAGGCGCGAATGTGACGGGAAATATCACCATTACTTTTTTTCTGGCCATGTGTACGTTGTTGATCGTAAACTTTTCAGGTAACAAGGAGTATTGGAAAGAAATATTCTGGCCGCCGGTACCTGCATGGTTGAAGGTTCCGGTTCCCATGATGCCGGTGATTGAACTTTTCGGTATCTTTACGAAACCGTTTGCTCTGATGGTCCGTTTGTTTGCCAACATTATGGGAGGCCATGCCATCATATTGTCCCTGACTTGCGTGATTTTTATTACATGTCAGCTTGGGGCTTTTATCGGAACTCCGTTGACAATTGTCAGTTTCGTGCTGATGATATTCATGAACTGTCTGGAACTGTTGGTGGCGTTTATCCAGGCTTATGTGTTCACAATGTTGAGTGCGGTCTTTATCGGATTGGCCCATCCTGAAATTCATGAAAAATAAATAGAAGAATATAAACAAATAATTTAAAATTTTACAATTATGTTATTATTAGCACTTTTAGAAGCAGCAGGTATTGCTAAGTTAGGCGCAGGTCTCGGTGCCGGAATTGCCGCAATTGGCGCAGGTCTCGGCATTGGCCGCATCGGTAGCTCTGCAATGGAAGCCATTGCCCGTCAGCCGGAATCGACAGGTGATATTCGTACCAATATGATCATTGTTGCAGCTTTGGTCGAGGGTGTCGCTTTGTTTGCTGTCATTGTTTGTCTGCTCTGTTTGTTCTTATAATCATTTAACCTGAAGACATGGAGTCCTTAAATTTGCCGTCCATTTTGAGTCCGGATTTGGGCTTGCTATTCTGGATGCTTCTGGCATTTCTGGTGGTTTTTTTCGTATTGGGAAAATACGGCTTTCCCATCATTGTACAGATGGTGGAAGAGCGTAAGAATTTCATAGACGAATCCCTGAAAAATGCGCGTGAGGCAAATGAGAAACTGGCAGGTGTCAAATCTGAGAGTGAAAGGATTTTGAAAGAGGCACGTGACAAACAAGCTGAAATCCTGAAGGAGGCGATGGCAACGCGTGACAGTATTGTACGGGAAGCACGCGAACAGGCTCAGTTGGAAGGACAAAAACTTCTGGATGAAGCAAGAACGCAGATTCAGATTGAAAAAGACGGTGCATTACGCGAAATCCGTAATACGGTAACAGACATTTCGATTGGCATTGCTGAAAAACTTATGCGCCGGCAGCTTAGTATAAAGGGTGAGCAGGAGCGGTATATCGGGCAAATGCTGGATGAAATGATCGGAAAACAATAAGTGCGCAATCATGGACATCGGTATAATTTCAGTTCGGTATGCGAGAGCTCTCTTACGTTTCGCCGGAGCGAATGGAGAAGAGACAGCTGTATATCATGAGATGGAGAACATGAGCAGAGCCTTTCGGGAAGTTAGGACAATGCAATCCATGTTGTTGAATCCGGTTTTGGCGGATAGTCAGATTGTGGACTTGTTGTTGGCGGCTTGTAGGGTATCCGGAAGTACAGTCACGAGATCTTCTAACCGTTTCATCAAGTTGGTTACAGAGCATAGAAGAGCTGATTTGATGCAGTTCATTGCCAATTCCTATGTGACGTTCTATCGCAAGAAGAATAATGTCATAAAGGGACATCTTGTCCTGCCTTCGGAAGTAGATGAGAGCATCAGCCGGAAGTTAAGAAAGATTGTAGAAGAACGTTCCCAAGCCGGAACTGTAGAGTTTGAGGTACGGGTAGATGAGAGTATTCAAGGTGGTTTTATACTTGAATATGATACATACAGACTGGATGCCAGTTTGAGGAGTCAGTTGAACAGGTTGCATCGTTCTTTGAAGAATTAAGTGAAAATTCGAGAGGCCGGATTGAGGGTCCGCGGCTTTCAGAAAAAGAAAAAAGAAACATCATGCCAAATAAGATAAAGCCCAGTGAAGTCTCCGAAGTACTTCTTCGGCAGTTGCAGGACATAGAGACCAGCATAAAGTTCGAAGAAGTCGGTGTCGTTCTTTCGGTTGGTGACGGAGTAGCCCGTATATACGGGCTTACAAATGTCACGGAGAACGAGTTGATAGAGTTCGAGAACGGAGTTATGGCAGTTGCCATGAATCTGGAGGAAGATAATGTGGGAGCTGTGCTGCTGGGTTCCACAGAAGGAATCAAAGAAGGACAGAGCGTGAAGCGTACCGGACGTGTAGCTTCCATCCAAGTGAACGAGAACATGCTGGGACGCGTTATCAATCCGTTGGGAGTTCCGGTTGATGGCGGGGTGGAAATCAGTGGAGAAAAATTCCTGATGCCGTTGGACCGCAAAGCTCCGGGAGTAATCTACCGTCAGCCTGTGAATGAAGCATTGCAGACGGGGCTGAAGGCTGTCGACTCCATGATTCCTATTGGCCGGGGCCAGCGAGAATTGATTATCGGAGACCGACAGACCGGTAAGACAGCTATTGCGATTGATACAATTATCAATCAGAAGCAGAATTTCGAGAATGGAGATCCTGTTTATTGCATATATGTGGCTATCGGACAGAAAGCCTCGACTGTGGCGAGTATTGTGAATACGTTGCGGGAAAATGGGGCGATGCCTTATACGATTGTAGTTTCAGCAACGGCAGCCGAACCTGCGGCGATGCAGTATTTTGCTCCTTTTGCCGGTGCTGCCATTGGTGAATTCTTCCGTGACAGGGGCAAGCATGCCTTGGTGGTCTATGATGATTTGTCTAAGCAGGCTGTCGCTTATCGGGAGGTTTCCCTGATCTTGCGTCGTCCTTCCGGTCGTGAAGCCTATCCCGGAGATGTTTTCTATCTGCACTCCCGTCTTTTGGAGCGGGCTGCCAAAATCAATAGCCAGAAAGAGGTGGCAGAGAAAATGAATGATCTGCCCGAAAGTCTGAAAGGAATGGTCAAAGGAGGAGGATCCTTAACGGCTCTGCCCATTATCGAGACACAGGCCGGAGATGTCTCCGCTTATATTCCGACGAATGTCATCTCCATCACGGATGGACAGATCTATTTGGATTCCAACCTTTTCAATCAAGGTCTGAGACCGGCCATTGATGTCGGAATTTCGGTCAGCCGTGTCGGGGGTGCCGCTCAGATCAAGAGCATGAAAAAGGTGGCCGGAACCCTGAAGATTGATCAGGCTCAATATCGTGAGCTGGAAGCCTTTTCCAAGTTCTCGTCCGATATGGATCCCGTTACGGCAATGACTATTGACCGTGGCCGGAAGAACAATCAGTTGCTTATTCAGGCACAGTATTCTCCGATGCCGGTTGCAGAACAGGTGGCCATTCTTTACTGCGGTACCCACAGTTTGCTCAAAGATGTACCTTTGGATATGGTGCGCGATTTTCAGGAGAATTTCTTGCAAGTACTTCGTGCTAAATATCAGACTGACGTGTTGGACAAATTGGCTCTTGGCGATATGAGTGAAAATGTAGTATCCCTTATAGAGAAGGTTGCGACAGACATAGCGGAGCAATATAAGTAAAACTGAAAAAGTCTAAGCCTTTTCTAAGGTTGAAAGGCCAGATATTTCTTGCTGCCAGAATTTCTGACGGCGGTATTAGTTGTAGTAAAATCAAAGAATATGGCTTCCCTGAAAGAAGTAAAAAATAGAATTGCATCCGTAAATTCAACCCGTAAGATTACAAGTGCAATGAAAATGGTGGCCTCGTCCAAACTCCATCGTGCACAGATGAATATTGAGGCAATGAGACCATACGAATCCCGTCTGAGCAATATCATGACCACCTTTGTACGTGCTTTGGACGATGATTTTACGTCACCGTATGCCGTTGCCCGTGAAGTGAAGCGTGTAGTGCTGATCGTCTTTACTTCCAATTCCAGTTTGTGCGGAGGATTTAATGGGAATACGATCCGTCTGTTCAAGAAAACTGTAGAGAAATATCGGGAGCAAGGAATAGAGATTGCCCGTATTTATTCTGTCGGGAAAAAAGGTTTCGAGGCTGTACGTAAAGTCGGGTTTACGAATGTCGCGGATTGTTCCGATCTGTTGGATCACCCTTCCTACGAAAAAGCGGCAGGCATAGCCAGAGAGGTGATGCGGCTTTTTGTAAATGGCGAGATTGACAAAGCGGAAATCATATATCATCATTTTAAGAATACGGCATCCCAAGTGCTGACATTGGAACAGTTCCTTCCGATAAGGATGAAGGCGGAGAGTGAATCTTCTAAAGCGGGCGGAACGGATAATTACATCGTAGAGCCATCTGTTCCCGCATTGGTGGAGAAACTTATACCCCGTGCGATTCTCTTGAGTTTGTACACGGCGATGTTGGATTCTTTGGCGTCGGAACATGCCGCTCGGGTTATAGCCATGCAAGTGGCTACGGATAATGCCGATGATTTGCTCCGGCAATTGACACTGACTTATAACAAGACACGTCAACAGGCCATTACAACGGAACTGCTTGACATTGTCGGCGGGTCAATGCAGTAAATGTTTATGTGTATGGATTTATGAAGATTGCGGCGCTTTTTGATTTGGATGGGGTCCTGATAGATACCGAAGGACAGTATTCTGCTTTTTGGGCATCGGTGGGCAAGGACTATTTCCCGGATGTGGAAGATTTTTCCGAAAGGTTGAAGGGGCAAAGTCTCCAGCATATTTACGATGAATATTTTGAAGGAAAGGAAGAGCTTCGCGAGGAAATCCGTCGTCGGCTGGACGCCTTTGAGTATACCATGAGATATGTGTGGGTGGCCGGAGCCAAGGATTTCGTAAAATCTTTGCGTCGGGCAGGCATAGGAGTAGCGGTTGTGACCAGTTCCAATCGTGAAAAAATGAAACATCTTTATGATGCGTGTCCTGATTTTGCCTCTCTTTTCGACCATATCCTGACAGCGGAAGATTCATCTGTCTCAAAACCTGCTCCAGATTGTTACCTTAATGCGATGCGCCGTATGGATGTCTCTGCAGGTCATTGTGTGGTTTTTGAGGATTCGTTCAACGGCTTGCGGTCGGGCAGAGCTTCCGGAGCGAAAGTTGTAGGGGTGAGTACTTCACATCCGTCTGAGGAGATTTCTTCTCTTTGCGATCTTGTTATCCCGGATTTTTGCGGGTTGATGGCAGAGGACTTATTTACACTGACAGCAGGATAAGTACATAAATCATTTGGTTGTTTAATTCATTCAAACATAATAATTATGTCCGGATATTTAGTAGAGGATTCCCGTAAGGTGACAACTCACCGTTTCAAGGAAATGAAGGAGCAGGGCAAGAAGATAGCCATGCTTACCGCTTATGACTATACCACTGCAAAGATTGTTGATTCGGCCGGTGTGGATGCTATTCTGGTAGGCGACAGTGCTTCTAACGTCGTGGCTGGTAATCAGACAACATTGCCTATTACATTGGAGCAGATGATTTACCATGCGCGCTCTGTTGTACGAGGAGTGAAGCGGGCTCTTGTTGTCTGTGATATGCCTTTCGGGACCTATCAGGTCAATCCCACTGAAGGGGTACGCAATGCCATCCGCATTATGCAGGAGACAGGTTGTGATGCCCTGAAACTGGAAGGTGGTGTGGAAATTGTGGAGACAGTAAAAAAGATTCTGGAGGCCGGTATTCCTGTTATGGCCCATTTAGGGCTGACCCCTCAGCATATCAATAAGTTCGGAACGTATACCGTTCGTGCCCGTGAGAAAGAGGAAGCGGCCAAACTTATTTCCGATGCCCGCGTACTGGACAAAGTAGGTTGTTTCGGCTGCGTGCTGGAGAAGATTCCGGCAACACTGGCGGCAAAAGTGACAGAACAGGTACGGATGGCAACTATCGGTATAGGTGGTGGCAGTGCCACGGACGGTCAGGTATTGGTTGTGGCCGACATGTTGGGAATGAATAATGATTTTCATCCTAAATTCCTGCGTCGTTATGCGGATTTGCATACCATAATGACCGATGCCATAGGCCATTATGTGTCGGATGTGAAAAGTGGAGATTTTCCCAATGAGAATGAACTTTATTAGTGCGTCTGCGCGCTGAAACATTGTCCGGAGATCTTTTCTGAAATGGAGAGATCTCCGTATTTTTTTCTGAATCCTGAAAAAGTGCGTGCCAGACACAAGGCGGATTTTGTGCTTACGTCCCGAAAAAAACTTATCTTTGCAGAACTTCAGCCAGACCTGTCGCGCAGTGCGTCGTCAGGTCCTGGAGTATTGTAATATCCTAAATGTGAAGAAATATGTATAACGGTTTTATAAAGGTGGCGGCTGCCATTCCGGGCGTAAAGGTGGCGGATTGTAATTTCAACCTGCAACAGATTGAGGCTTTGATGGTAAAAGCCGAAGGTCTGGGAGTGGAAGTGGTTTGCTTTCCGGAACTTTGTATCACAGGGTATACCTGTCAGGACTTGTTTCAGCAACAGTTGTTGCAGGAAGAGGCTGAAGAGGCTTTGCTGAGATTGGTGGAGTTCAGTCGCAACCTGTCGTTGACTGCTATTGTAGGTGTGCCGCTGGTTTTCGGAGGAAGCAGGCTTTTGAATTGTGGGGCCGTGATCCAGCGGGGACGCATTTGTGGTTTGGTGCCGAAAACGTTTATCCCTAATTACAAGGAGTTTTACGAACAGCGTTGGTTCACATCGGCTTCACAGTTGCCGGATGGAAGCATGTTGAGATTTTGCGGGCAGAATGTCCCGGTAGGAAGCCGGTTGCTTTTTGAATTGGGTAATTGCACCTTCGGGCTGGAGATTTGTGAGGATCTTTGGGCTCCGGTGTCACCTGGTTCAGAACTGGCATTGGGAGGGGCCGACATTGTTTTTAATTTGAGCGCCAGCAACGAATTGGTAGGGAAGAGTGCCTATCTTCGTGAACTCGTAAAAGGACAAAGTGCCCGTACTTTGTCCGGGTATGTATATGTCGGAAGCGGTTTCGGAGAAAGTACGCAGGATTTAGTATTCAGCGGGCGGGCATATATAGCAGAGAACGGTCACATCCAAGAGGAAGCGGACCGTTTCTCGCTGAGCGAACAACTGATTGTAAGTGAAATAGATGTGGAACGTTTGCGAGCAGAGAGAGGTGTGAACACCACTTATCAGACACAGGCCGGTCAGTTTGCAAATCAGCATTTTTTTTGTGTAGAGATGGAACCGGCGGAATTACCCGCCGAACGTTTCACGCTGACGCGCAAGGTCGCGGCTCTGCCTTTTGTTCCGTCCGGTTCCGAATTGGACGAGCGGTGCGAGGAGATATTGTGTATTCAGTCGGAAGGACTGGCACAGCGAATTCGTCATACGGGTGCCAAAACTGTTGTAGTTGGCATTAGCGGCGGATTGGATTCAACTTTGGCCCTGTTAGTTTGTGTTCATGCTTTTGACAGGTTGGGCATGGATCGTAAAGGTATTATCGGCATCACTATGCCTGGCTTCGGCACTACGGACAGGACTTATAACAATGCGATAGATCTGATGAAAGGTTTGGGAGTGACTATTCGCGAGATCAATATCCGTGAGGCTTGCGAGGTGCATTTTCGTGATTTGGGGCATGATGTGTCCGTGCATGACGTAACCTTTGAAAACGGGCAGGCACGTGAGCGTACGCAAATCCTGATGGATGCGGCCAATCAGACCGGAGGGTTTGTCGTGGGTACGGGCGATCTGAGTGAACTCGCGTTGGGCTGGGCTACTTATAACGGAGATCACATGAGCATGTATGGTGTGAATGTTTCCATTCCGAAAACATTGGTGAGACATCTGGTTGAGTGGGTGGCCAACAATGTCGCGGATAAGTATAGCCGTGAAACCCTTGAAGACATTGTGAATACTCCGATCAGTCCGGAACTGATACCGGCGGATGAGGAAGGAGAGATCGTACAGAAGACAGAAGACTTGGTGGGACCGTACGTGTTGCATGATTTCTTTCTTTATTATGTTTTGCGCTTCGGATTTCGCCCAGCCAAAATATTTTATCTGGCCTGTCATGCCTTTGACGGAACAAACGGAACAGAGAAATATGCCCCCGAAATCATAAAGAAATGGTTGACAGTATTTTTCCGTCGTTTCTTCTCTCAACAATTCAAGAGGAGTTGCTTGCCCGATGGTCCTAAAGTCGGTAGCTGTTCTTTGAGTCCGCGTGGAGACTGGCGCATGCCCAGCGATGCCTGTTCCGTGGCGTGGTTGAAAGAGTGCGAATCGTTGGAATGTTGAATTTAGAGTCCCAAGCTGATGTCACGAATATTTTGTGTGTTGACTTTATTCCTGTGTCTTTTTCCGTCTGTGGCAGCTGGAAAAGATAAGGTCAGTTTTTTTGCAAAAGTAAAGTGTGATCGTCCGGTGGTAAACAGGGGTGACAGTTGTTTGGTTTCGGTAATACTGTATGGCACGTCCCCTTTCTTCTATATGGATGAGGCTCCGCTGTTGACGGTCCGGAATGCGAAAGTGCGTAAACTCAATGTGCGGCGGGAATTGACGGTAAGAAAAATTGTAGAGGGCGGCAGGGTCTACTATATTCAGGTTGGAGCGCAGTATGCGATAACTCCGCTTAAGGCTGAAACTTTGGAAATACCTTCTGTGAAGTTCAAGGGGAAATTCAGAATCTATGATCGCCTTCCCGGTCCTTTTGATTCTTTTTATGGTGTGCGTTCATCTTTCCGCGAGAGAGAAGCGAAAGCTGTCAGTACAAAAATCAAAATACCGGTTAGGGAGAAGCCACTTCGTTCTACGCAGGAGGCTTTCAGATCCGGCCTTTCGGTCTTTTAGAGTATGCAGAAACGGAAAGGTGCCGTTCACATTATGAAATCCTTTCCGTTTCTGCGAGTTTTTTTACAAGGCATGTAAAAAGATTTACAAGGCGTGTAAAAAATTTTACAAGGCATGTCAAACATCGGGGAATGCTTCCATGATCGGGCCGGAGGCGTCAGAGGTCGCAGATGACGGATATATCCTTGCGCATCTTTTCGTTGTCGGTGGTCTTTTCCGGGAAGCCGATGGGTATCAGAGCTACTGGTTCCATCTCTTCGGGAAGGTGACAGGCTGCCTTGCATTGTTCAACATCGAAGTTGCATACCCAGCAGGTGCCGAGGCCTTCCTCAGCCGCAGCCAGACATAAATGTTCAGTGGCAATGGCTACATCAATGTCTCCGTGAGGCTTTTCATCGGATTTTCTTGTCCATTCTTCTTTGATATTCTTGCAGGCCACAATGCAAAGCGGGCTGGAACGGAACCATTCGCGATCGTAGCAAAGGAAAAGGCGGTCCAGTTCTTCTGTATCCCTGACGATATGGAACCACCACGGTTGGAAGTTTACGGCTGAAGGTGCCAGACGGACACATTCCATGATATATGCCAGTTTTTCGGCCGGAACGGGATCCGGCTTGAATGCTCTCACTGAAGAGCGTTTCTTGCAGAGTTCCTGAAATTTCTTCATGATAATTGTCATTGTGGTGAAGTTGATATAAAACACTGACAAAATTACTAAAACTATTGGCTTTGTCAGAGCCGTAGCGGATGAAAAATATGATCGTGCTATCGCACGCTTGCCGGAAGCAGATGTATCTTCACTTTTCAGGCCTGTGTCATGTGGTTGTGTCTGTTGGCGGTACTGAAGTAAAAATCAAATGAATGTAAAAAAAGAAAGTCGCTTTTCTAACCGCTGTTAACGGAAACCTTTTCATTGTTAAAAAAGGCAACGGGATTGTTTTTTCTCTCGTCCGTCTGTCCATTATTTCCCGATGAAATTTTATTTTTGCTTTCCGAAAACGAGAAATATTGTATAAAAACTGTATCTATGATGAACAAAAAGACATTTACCAACATGGCCTTGGCTTTCGGGCTGGGGCTTGCAGCTTCTACGGTGTCATACGCTATGAGCTGTTCTTCTCATCCTGCCCCCCCCGACAACCCTCAGACTACGGAAGTGCCGGCAGGCAGGGGAGGATATGTGGATCTTACTTATGCGGCCGAGAAGGCTGTTAACTCGGTTGTCTATATAAAGGTTACCACCAATGGCCGCTCACAGATGATGGAATCCAACGGTCCTTTTTCCGATCCTTTCTTTGAAGAGTTTTTCGGTGATTTCTTCGGACGTGGAGGCCGTCAGCAACAACGGCGTATTGAAACCCCGAAGCGGCAGGGAGCCGGTTCGGGCGTGATACTGTCGGAGGATGGTTATATCGTAACGAATAATCACGTGGTGGAAAATGCCGATGAATTGATGGTGAAACTCAATGACAATCGTGAGTTTAAGGCACGTATCATCGGAACGGATAAAAGTACGGACTTGGCTTTGATTAAGGTTGAGTCGACAGGTCTGCCTGCTATTACGGTGGGAAATTCCGAACAGTTGAAGTTGGGCGAATGGGTGCTTGCCATCGGCAATCCGTTTAGTCTCACCTCTACCGTGACGGCCGGAATCGTCAGTGCGAAAGCGCGTTCTCTTGGAGCCAGCCCGGGCAGCATAGAGTCATTTATTCAGACGGATGCCGCCATCAATCCGGGAAATTCGGGAGGTGCTCTCGTCAATGCAAGCGGTCAGCTTGTCGGCATCAATGCCATGTTGTATTCGCAAACAGGTTCTTATTCCGGTTATGGATTTGCCATCCCTACAACCATTATGAACAAAGTGGTGGAGGATCTCAAGAAGTATGGTACCGTTCAGCGGGCCTTGCTGGGTGTGATGGGCAGTGATGTGAGCCAGTATATTGATATGCAGAAAGAAAAAGGTAACAATGTAGATCTGGGTACGGTGACTGGCATTTATGTATCGGAGGTGACTGCGGATGGCGCAGCTGCGGCAGCAGGGTTGAAAGCCGGCGATGTCATACTTACGGTGGACGGAAAGAAGATTGAAAAATTCGGGCAGTTGCAGGAAGTGCTTACCAATCATCGCCCGGGCGATAAGGTTTCCGTGACTTACATGCGTGAAAAGAAAGAGCGTTCTGCTGTTGTGACGTTGCGTAACATACAGGGTACGACAACCGCAGTGGAAAGTCTTGATACAGACGATATGGGAGCAGCCCTCCGTCCGTTGACTGATGTGGAAAAGCAGGAATTGGGGTTGCGTTACGGATTGGTTGTGTCTGCTATCCGTAAAGGAAAAATGCAGGATGCGGGAATTACGAAAGGCATCATCATCATGCAGGTAAATGACAAAGAGATGCGTACAAAGACTGATTTTGACGAGGCTGTGAAGGCTGCGAATATGAGTGCTGACAGAGTGCTCTGGATCCGTGCCAAGACCCAAAGCGGCCTGAACCGCAGTTTCACGGTTGAGTTGTCGGACCAGACGAAAAAATAGAATTGGTTTTGTATAGAACAAAAGAAACAGGTTCGCTCTATTCTGAATGGAGCGAACCTGTTTCTTTTGTCTGTCTTCTTATTCGTGGAAAAGCCATTCGGCGGGAACTGATTGCCATTTTCCTCCGGCTATTCTTAAATTGACAGCTCCGTTGTCCCAATAGGTAGGCCATCCGCCGAAGATGCCTCCGAGGAAAACAACCTTAATGCGATGATAGCCTTCTGCCAGTGCCAGTTGTACGTTTTCGCGGGAGTAGCGTGGCACACTGGCATTGGAATTGTCAATGGCCAGTTTGCCGTCAATCCAAACCTGGTTGTTGTTGGAAGAAAATTCATAGATTCCGTTTTCCGGTATTTTTATAAACCCGTCGGCTATAGCTGCGTAATTCTTGACATTGCGTACGTTTCCGGGAACTTTTGTCTGTGCACGTATTTTCTCAATCCTGTCAATTTTCTTTTGGGAATCCGCTTTCTCTGGTATTTGGAAAGGCCGCAGGAATGTTCCCTGATAGACGGAGAGATTCAATCCGTTCTCTACATGTTCCGGATTTGAGGCAGGTGCGAATGCGGCTTTTTCTGCATAGATGGTGCGTACGGGGCTCATGATGCCGCAAGGCAGTATGGTAGAAGTACGGATGGTTGTGCTCCGGTCCAGCAAAATAGGGGAGGAATAAATAGTGGAAGAGGCTTTCGGCGCTGTTCCGTCTGTGGTGTAGACGATGGTAAGCGGACGTGTAGTTGTCAGGGACAATAAGGTCTTGTCCGTGAAAGCGATCCTGTTGCAGGATGCGTTTGGTATTTCCGGTTGGGGTATATGGAAGTTGATGTGATGTGTCTGCAAACGGAGAGAAGCATCGTTGTCAACACGGCGGACGAAATCCTTGAAGTTCTTTTTCTCGATCGGAGACCATGCAACTTCGGCGAGGGCCAATGCGCGTGGATAAAGACGATATTCCAAAACAGAAGCATTGGGGATGTATTCACTCCAGCAGTTGCCTTGTACGCCCATCACCAGATGCTCTTTTCCCGAGCCTTGTAACTCCTGCGGAACAGGATTGTAGGCGTATACCTTCTGAAGAGTGGAATAGCCGCCTATGGCAGTAGGCTCAGTGACGGGGTCGCCTTGATATTGGTCAAAGTAAAAGCCGTGGCTGGAAGGTGTCATCAGAACCCTGTGACCGGCTTTGGCTGCTGTAATTCCGCCCTGCTCACCACGCCATGACATGACGATTGCGGAGGCATCCAGGTTTCCACCTTCCAGAATTTCGTCCCATCCGATAATATGCTTTCCTTTTTGGGCCAGGTACTTTCCGATGCGGTCAATAATATAGCTTTGCAGCTGGGCCTCTTTGGTATAGCCGAGTTGTTTCATGCGTTGCTGGCATTTGTCACAATTGGCCCATTCTCCGCGTGGACTCTCATCTCCACCGATGTGGAAGTAGCTGGAAGGGAATAAAAGCACCATTTCATCGATGACGTCTTGCAGGAAACTGAACATTTTCTCTTTTCCCGGGCACATGACGATGTCCTCGACACCCCAGATAATGCGGGGAGTGACGGTGTCGCTTTGGCAGGATAATTCCGGATAGGCGGTGATGGCTGCCAGTTCGTGACCAGGTATTTCCAGTTCGGGAATTACCTGCATATGATGCCGGCGGGCATATTCAACGACTTCTTTGATTTCTTCCTGTGTGTAGAATCCTTTGTGAATACTGCCGTCACCTTCCGTTCTTTGTGCTCCCATTGTTACGAGTTCGGGATATTTCTTTATTTCGATGCGCCATCCCTGGTCGTCTGTCAGGTGCCAGTGCAAACGGTTGATTTTATATGCCGAAAGCATTTCTATCTGTCGTTTGATAGCTGATACAGGCAGGAAATGCCGGCAGGGGTCTAACATCACTCCGCGGTATTCGAAACGCGGAGCATCGGTGATGCTTACCATTGGGATATTCCATGTTGTGAAATTCTTTGCTGGCCGGTTGTTTTCTATTTCCGGCGGAAGCAATTGGAGCAGACTCTGCACAGCGTAGAACAGCCCGTCTCCCGTTGAAGCGGAAGCAAGAATTCCGCGGCTCGTAACTTCCAGTTTATAAGATTCTTTACCTTGAATATCTTTATCAATTATAAAGGTGATGCAGTCGTCCTTTCGGCTCTTTCCTTTGATAAGTTCGGAACCGGTGGATTTCCGGACTTTCTCAATGAAAAAGTCGGCTGCCTCATGAGCCTCTTTCCCTTTTGCCGCGATTCGGGTTTTGGGAGAAAATTTAAAAGTGCCGTTTCCTACAGTCATCTCCTTAGGTGTTGGGATGATGTTGATTTCTTGTGCATTGAGCAGAGGAATGGTACTTGCAATAAGGACCAATGCTGCAATAATTTGTTTTTTCATGGTTAACTGAAATTTAATGAATTGTGATAATTTGGACACAAAAATAACAATTAATCCGTAGGAAGCAAATCCGTATTCGGAAAACATTGGGAGCTAAAATTGGTATTTGTTGCTTTCGTCCATTTTATTTTATTGAGAAACAAAATAAAATGGATTTTTGTAATAGTAAAGAAATAAGAAGAAGGTAATTCGCCTGGAAGGTAAGAGTGCTGAAGGTGTGTGCAGACCTGGCAAAAACAAGTATCGATATATGACGGATGTGTATGGCAGTTTCTGTGTTTTTTAGATGAATCTCAAACCATCTAAGTTTCTGGGGGCAGATTACAAAATCCAAATTATTCTTGTTACTTATAAAAAAAAGTGTAACTTTGCAGTGGCTAATTTTAACATTTATGTAAATGGGAATCATATATAAGATATTTTCACGTAAGCAGTCTGAGGAAGATAGAGGCTGGAGAGTTGGAGGAGTAGAAGACTTCATGACGCTTATTCGTGTATATTATCAGGCTGTTATGGCATCCAATGTGGGAATCAGCAACTTGAGTGCCTTGCCTGATTTGAGGGTGTTTAAGCAGACGCTTCATGTGCCGACAGTCAATAATAAGTTGGGTGTAGGAGAAAAGAAACGGAGTAAGGCTATGCTGATGGAAATCTACGGCTTGTCTGACGGTTTCTTTAAGGAGATCGACAGTAGTATCAGGCATCATTGTCGAAATGTCAATGAGGTAAGAACCTATTTCCTTCAATTTCAAGGATTTTCTCAGGAGTTGATGATGCTGATGGGCAATCTGATGAAATGGAAGTTTCGTCTTCCCGGTTTTTTCAAAGGAGCTTTGCGTACCCTCACGGCGAAAACCGTCAATGAGATACTGACAAAGAATAATTGGAAGGATGAGGGTGTGTTCAAGTCCTGTATGAATGTTCGGACGTATCAGCAAAGGCTTGGGTATAGCGAAGAATGGATGACGGAATATGTGTATAACATCATTATTTTAGCCAAGAAAGAGCCAAAATCAAAGGATGTGGATCCGGACAAGTAAGAGTTGGAACGGAATCCCTGAAGTTGTAAAAAGGTCCATGTTTTTTTATGACAAAGGAAGAAGAAGCGACATTGCATGTTTTTGAGACAAGGGTCAGACAATTGATCCTTGCTTACGATGATCTCAGAAAAGAGAACAATCGGCTTCGCTGTGACATAAGGAACAAGGAAGAAGAGAATAACAGGCTTTCAGAGGAAATAGATGAACTCAGGCTTAGTTATGTACGTCTCAAGACGGCCAAGATGATGGAAATCAGTGATGATGACATGAAGAATGCGCGGCAGCGGCTTAACCAATTGATGAGCGAGATAGATAAGTGCATAGCCTTGTTGAATCTTTGATATGGTTGAAAGCGAGGTTGCCATAAACATAAGTTAAAAATATGGTGGAAGGTTTGAGCGAGCGTTTGGTAATACAGTTGATGATTGGCAATCAGCTATATCCGTATTCGATCAGAAGGGAACAGGAGGAAATTTATCGTAAGGCTGCCAAACTGATTAATGAACGCCTGAACCGCTATAGTCAGAAGTACTCGGACAGAGGGAGCGAACGGTATATGTCTGCTGCAATATTGGATTTTGCGGTGAAAGTGTTGCAGATGGAGAACGAACAGGATACCAAGCCCTATGATGATGTGATCAAGCAACTTACCGGAGAAATCGAGGACGTATTAAATTTAGATACAGATAAAATATAAGAGTATTAAACGTACATCCGTCAATATTGGTTGGATGAATAATAAAAACAAAAGAAAATGATAGAGAGTATATTGCTTTTAGCCGGTCTGTTGATTGGTGGAGCTGTCGGGTTTGGATTTTTCAGGTATGTCCTGACGAATCGGTACAAACAAGTGTTGGAAGAAGCTAAAAAAGAGGCGGAAGTCATCAAGGAGAAAAAACTTCTTGAAGTGAAAGAAAAGTTCCTCAATAAAAAAGCTGAGTTGGAAAAAGAAGTGCAACAGCGGAATCAGAAGATTTTGCAGGTAGAGAATAAGCTGAAGCAAAGGGAACTTGGGCTGAATCAGCGTCAGGAAGATCTGAATCGTCGTAAATCCGAGTTGGATGGTACGCGCGATAAACTGAATTCCCAAAAGCAGATGCTGGATCTTAAGGAAGAGGAACTGGAGAAGATGCAGATACAGGAGCGCGAGAAGTTGGAGGAATTGAGCGGTTTGTCCGCAGAAGAAGCCAAGAAGCGTTTGGTTGAGTCTCTCAAGGATGAAGCGAAGAGCGATGCCCAATCTTATATTAATGAGATTATGGATGACGCGAAGATGACAGCCAACAAGGAGGCGAAACGCATCGTTATTCAGAGCATACAGCGTGTGGCAACGGAAACGGCTATTGAAAATAGTGTGACGGTATTCCATATAGACAATGACGAAGTGAAAGGTAGAATCATCGGTCGTGAGGGAAGGAACATACGTGCGTTGGAAGCTGCAACAGGAGTGGAGATCGTAGTGGACGATACTCCTGAAGCCATTGTGATTTCTGCCTTTGATCCTGTACGCAGGGAGATTTGCCGCCTGGCCCTTCATCAGTTGATTGCAGACGGACGTATTCATCCGGCACGCATAGAAGAAGTGGTTTCGAAAGTGAAAAAGCAGGTGGAGGAAGAAGTCATTGAAACCGGAAAGCGTACTGCCATAGATTTGGGCATTCATGGTTTGCATCCGGAATTGATCCGCATTGTAGGCAAGATGAAGTACCGTTCCTCTTACGGACAGAATTTATTGCAGCATGCGCGCGAAACGGCAAATCTCTGTTCCGTGATGGCCGCCGAACTTGGGTTGAATCCCAAGAAGGCCAAGCGTGCGGGATTGTTGCATGACATAGGCAAGGTGCCTGATGAAGAGTCTGAACTGCCCCATGCACTTTATGGAGCCAAACTGGCAGAGAAATATAAAGAGAAGGCTGAGATCTGCAATGCGATCGGTGCCCACCATGATGAGATGGAAATGACGACTTTGCTGGCTCCGATTGTTCAGGTGTGTGATGCTATCAGTGGAGCTCGCCCCGGTGCGCGCAGAGAAATTGTAGAAGCATATATAAAACGACTGAACGATTTGGAGAACATTGCAATGAGTTATCCGGGAGTCACCAAGACCTATGCCATACAGGCTGGTCGTGAACTGCGCGTAATCGTGGGAGCCGATAAAATTGATGATAAGCAGACGGAAAATCTCAGTGGTGAGATCGCAAAGCGGATACAGGATGAGATGACGTATCCCGGACAAGTGAAAATCACTGTAATCAGAGAGACACGTTCCGTGAGCTATGCAAAATAATCGGAAAGTGTGAAGTGTAATAAATATAAAAGCGGCAAGCATTAAAACTTGCCGCTTTTATATTATCGTAGGAAATAATCGGTTTATAGAACTATTTTCATGTTTTCCTTGGCGGCAAGTGTATTCGGGAATATATTCCGGGCTTCGTCCAACAACGTACTCTCGTCATTGTAACGTGAGGAATAATGTCCGATCAGAAGTTGCTTTACTCTTGCCTGGCGGGCAAATTCAGCAGCCTGGCGGGCAGTAGAATGGAAAGTCTGCGCGGCCCGCAAAATTTCAGATTCGGCGAATGTGGATTCGTGAAACAGTAGATCTATTCCTTGGAGTATTTCTGCATTTTCCGGTAGCGGGGCGGTGTCGGAGCAGTAGGCGTAGCTTCGCGGAGGATCAGCCGGGTACACAAGTCGGTTATTGGCGAAAAACTTTCCGTCCGGTGTGGTCCAGTCCGCTCCGTTCTTGATGTTGTTGATCTCGCAGACGGGAATATTGAGAAAATCAATCATGTCCCGTCGGATATGAGGTAAGGTGGCTTTTTCCCGAAAAAGAAAACCGCAGCAGGGGATGCGGTGGTTCAGGGGAAAAGAATAAACCGTGACAGAGCGGTCCTCGTAGATGACCGAAAAGCCGTTCTCTGGTGTGATGGGATGGAATACGGGACTGAATGAAATGCCGTGGCAGAAATAGTGGAGCCAGGGTAGCATGAGTTCTTCCAGTTTTTGCGGAGCGTAAATGTGCAAGGGAGCGGTGCGCCCCAACAGAGAGAAAGTCGAAATCAGTCCCGGCAGGCCGAAACAATGGTCGCCGTGTAAGTGGGAAATAAAGATGTGATTGAGGCGGGAGAAGGAAAGGCGCGACCGTCTCATTTGTCGTTGTGCCCCTTCGCCACAGTCTATCATGAATAATTTGTTGCGTAAGAGTACAATTTGTGAGGCTGGCAAATGCCTCATTGTCGGAAGTGCGCTTCCGCAACCGAGAATATGAATTTCAAATGTTTCCATTATAGAAATTGATAACGCACCTGTAAGAGGCCATGCGAAGCCATTCTACAGGTGCGTTTGTTTATTCAAAAGATAAGTGTCAGGCTAATTGTTCTTTGATGAAAAGTTCCATTGCCGGTTTGGCTGCCTCAACGCTTTGCAGAAGTTTGAATTGGGCTTTGGAGCGCACAAGGTTGTGGTCTGCATATTGAGTCTTGTAGTAGGTGTCGCCGTTGATGTAGTCGGCCAGGAAACGTACGGTCTGCATATAGGGGAAAAGAGCGGCGGCATAGGGCAAATTCTCGATTTCAAGAGGAGTGAGGAAGCAATGGGCGCTTTTCAGGTAACCTTCTGTAAAGGCTTTGAATATGTCCATGTTGAAGTTTACGTTGTCCAGATCCTTGTCATCCTCTTTTCCGGTGTTGGCGGCGGAGCGCAGAAAATCGCCGAAATCGGAGAATACGTAGTTGGGCATTACGGTATCAAGGTCAATGACGCAGAGAACCTTGCCGTCCTGATCGAACAGGATATTGTCAACTTTCGTGTCGCAGTGGCAAATGCGCTTGGGCAGTTTTCCTTCCCGGTGCAGTCTTTCTCCCTTGCACATTTCTTCGGCACGTTTTTCCAGTTCGTCTACCAGCCATTTCACTTCGGAGAGACGGCCGACTTTGTCTTCCGCTACGGCTTCGCGCAATTGCTGAAGGCGGAATTCCATGTTGTGAAAGTCTTTGATGGTTTCGCCCAACTGAACTGGGATGTCAGCCAGCATGGCCTGGAAATTGCCGAACGTCTCGCCCACGATATACGAACTTTCGGGTGTGACGGCATTTTGCGAAATGGTATCGGGAATGAAGACCATGACGCGCCAATATTTTTCGCCGTCGAAATAGAAATACTTGCCGTCCTTGGCCGGTACGAAGTTGAGTACTTTACGGTCGATGTCCTCAACTCCTTCGGCTTCATATTTGGAACGGATATGTCCGGTCACGGCCACGATGTTGTCCATCAGCATCTCTACGTCTGGAAAAATGGCATTGTTGATGTGTTGAAGTACGTAGTCGGGAGCCTCTCCTTCGGTCTTTACCTTATACGTTGTGTTGATCAATCCGTTTCCGAGAGGTTTGACTTCCGTTACATTGCCGGTGATGGCAAACTGTGATACAATTTGCTGGAGATTTGTTTCCATGTTTTTCTGGTTTATTTTAAGATATAATGTGTATTCCATGTCCGGGCAGACCTGTTATTTCTGCCTTTTGTGCAAAAATAGTGTTTTTTTGATTCGGAACAAAATAAATGGAGTTTTTTGTATTTCTTATTGTTGGAAATGCGAGGGAAGTTATGTTTGTCCAGAGGAAACTGCGTCTGCTGTTGGAAACAGTCCTTTCTGTGCGGCTTTTTCTATGATGAATTGCAATGCCGCCTCATGTTCGTTGGGGATCACCCCGTCCAGGATGGCATCCTTCAGAGCATTTTTCAGGTAACCGATTTCCTGACAGGGTCCCAGTCCGAACATCTGCATGATCTCGACACCGTCTATCGGAGGTTGGAATTGGCGTATGCGGTCCTTTTCCTCAATGTCGACCAGTTTGCTTCTTACGAGCTTGAAATTTTGCAAAAAATTGCGTTTCCTTACTTCATTCTTGCTTGTGATGTCAGCTTCGCACAGCAGCATCAGGTCATCTATGTCATTGCCGGCTTCGAACAGCAGCCTTCTCACGGCGCTGTCCGTGACGATGTCATCGGCTATGATGATGGGGCGCATGTGCAGGTCTACCAGTTTCTGGACATATTTGAGCCGTTCGTCCATTGGGAGCTTCAGACGGCGGAAAAGCGAGGGCAGCATCTTTTTGCCCAGGTAGTTGTGGTTGTGGAATGTCCAGCCTACGGCCGGTTCCCAGCGTTTGCTTTTGGGCTTGCCTATGTCATGCAGCAGAGCGGCCCATCTTAGCCAGAGTTTTTCGCTGTGAGCGGCAATGTTGTCTACTACCTCCAGCGTGTGGTAGAAATTGTTTTTATGGGATTTTCCGTTGCGTGTCTCCACAATGTCCAGAGCGGACAACTCTGGCAGGATGATCTGTAACAGGCCGCAGCGTTGCAATTCTACGAATCCTTTGGAAGGGGTGGGAGCCATCATGATTTTGTTCAGTTCGTCAATGATGCGCTCTCCGCTGATGATGCTAATGCGTTCGGCGTTGCGCTCCAGTGCGGAGAAAGTCTCTTCGTCGATGAAAAAGTTCAGCTGTGTGGCAAACCGTATGCAACGCATCATTCTCAGCGGGTCATCGCAGAATGTGATGTCCGGATCAAGCGGTGTGCGTATCAGGCCGTCCTCCAGGTCCCAGAGACCATCGAAGGGATCCACCAGTTCGCCCAGCCGGTCGCCGTTCAGACATACGGCCATAGCGTTGATGGTGAAGTCGCGTCGGTTTTGGTCATCCTCCAGGGTTCCATTCTCCACGACGGGCTTGCGGGAATCATGCGAATAGCTTTCCTTGCGGGCTCCTACAAATTCAATCTCCTGATGCTTCCACTTCACTTGGGCCGTACCGAAATTGCGGAAGACGGCCAGACTGCAACCCTTGCCTAATTTACGGGCAAAAGATTCGGCCATTTCGATTCCGCTGCCTACGACTACCACGTCAATGTCGTTGGTGGGGCGGTCCAGAAACAGGTCGCGCACGTATCCCCCCACCAGATAGCATTCCCTGTGCAATTCGTCGGCTGTTTTCGTAAGTAGCTGGAAAATCCGGTTATCCAGTTTCTTTATGATTTCCTCTTGTGTCAGTTTAGTCATGGTTCATGTTTGTTTTTGGGTGTACAAAGTTAGTAAAAAGATGTATGCTCTGAGAACAAGAAAGGTAGAAATCGTCATGAAACCAAATGTTAATTAACTTGTTTTTTATTATTGATTGAAAATAAAAGTGTTATGGATAATCTTGTGTATTATTTCCTGAAATCTTGGATGAATCTGACAGTTCTTTTGTATTTTTGTGGTCGGAAATAAAGTTAGGACAGAATGATATACAGAAGATTGATCTCCATATTGGGATGGGTATTGGCGTTTCAGACGATACTTTGGGCACAGGTCGGAAGCCTGAACCATACGGTGGCAAACGGAGAGACGCTGTACCGGATTTCTAAGAATTATGGAGTCACGGCAGAGCAGATTGTGCAGTTGAACCCCGGACTGACAGCCGAAAACCTGAAGTCCGGCAGCGTGATCAGGATTCCCGCCACAGGTATTTCCCAAAAGGACAATTCCGGCAGGGCGAGGGAGCACAAGGTGAAAAAAGGTGAGACACAGTGGAGCATTGCAAAGGATTACGGTATAACCCTTGAGGAACTGAAAGCGGCAAATCCTGAAATGTCTGCGGAGAATTACCAGTTGAAGAAGGGGCGTAAGATCCTGATTCCGGCCCCGAAGGCTGTTGTCGTTCCAAAGGCGGCTCCCGTGTATGCCGGTTATCCTTCGGCCAACGTGGCGGTGTTGTTGCCTTTGACGGCAAAGGGAGCCGAAGGGGCACGAAGCCTGGAGTTTTACCGCGGGTTGCTAATGGCGGCGGACAGAATGAAGGAACAGGGCAAAACCATTATCTTTTATGCCGTGGACGAAGGGAAGCCGGAGGAAGATGTGACAGGAAAACTCGAAAAGATCCGGAACAGTGGGGCCAATCTGATTATCGGTCCTCTCTATCCGGAGCATTTTCAGGTTGCCACGTCTTTTGCCGCAGGAGAGGGCATGAAGCTGTTGGTACCGTTTTCCTCAAAAGTCACTCAGGTGGAGACGAACTCTTCAGTCATGTTGCTTAATGTTCCCGACAAATACAAGGGTATCGGAGCGGCCGACATCTTCAAGCGGCATTTCAGGGAAGGGAAGGTTATTTTCTTGAAATCGGACGGCGCAGGCGGAAATGAGCGACTGTTGTCGGGAGAATTGTTGGCAAGGCTGAAAGCCGAAGGCTATAAGGTGACAGAACTTCCCGCTGGATATACGGATGACTGTCTGGCATCGGCGCTCAGTCTGAAAGAAAGGAATATTCTGGTGCCCGATATGAGCGACAAGGCAGGAGTAAAGGCTTTGGTAAAGCGTCTGGCAAAAGTGCGGACAGACTATCCCGGATTTAATGTCTCCCTGATCGGGTATCCGGAATGGCAGGCGTATGCAGACGAGCTTGCCGCCGAATATTATAAGTTGGATACTTACATCTTTGCCAATTACTATTATAATGTATATGCCCCCGCCACGAAGAATTTTGTGCACGACTATAAGTCCTGGTTTCATACGGATATGCTGAATGTTTATCCGCGCATGGCTTTGTTGGGGCATGACTGCGGACTGGTGGCGATAGAAGGTCTGTTGAAGGAAGGAAAGGATTTTCCCGCCAACTCGTTCGGTGTGCCTCAGGGGATGCTTCAGAGCGAGGTTACATTCGGGAAAGTCGGGAGTAACGGCGGGTTTATCAATAACAGCATTTGGCTGATTCATTACAAATTGGATCGTACCATCGAGAAAATACAGGCAAAATGAGGCTGGGGAAATATATGAGGAATCTGAAAGCGGGAATGTTTAGTTGTCACGTATTGGCCGTTGCCTGCTTGCTGTTGGTGGCAGTGGAACCGGTTCGGGCTCAGGTGGGTGAGGAAAGAAAAGCATTGGCCATTGGTGTGAACGGTGGTTTGGCGTTCAATTCCGTATCTTTTGATCCCACGATAAAACAATCCATGTATTCCGGTCCGACACTGGGAGTTACGCTGCGCATGACAAGCGAGAAATATTTTTCTACGCTTTGTGCCTTGCAAATAGAACTGAATTACACTTTGTTGGGGTGGAAGGAGGATATTATGTCTTCTGCGGATGAGCCTCTTCCGGATACATATCAGCGCAATCTTTCCTATTTTCAGCTGCCGGTGTTGGCACGTTTGGGGTGGGGACGTGAGCAGAAGGGGGTGATGGGCTACTTGCTGGCAGGTCCGCAGATAGGCTGTCTGTTGGGTGAGAGTACGAAAAGAAGTCATGAATGGACCCTGACGGAAGAAGGTGTTCCGGACAGACCTAACGGAATGTATGCGCAATACGACATGCCGGTAGAGAAGAAGGTAGATTACGGGATTACTGCCGGTGTGGGTATCGAACTGAACAGCCGCATCGGTCATTTCATGCTGGACGGACGTTATTATTACGGTTTGTCCGACCTGTATGGAAATTCCAAAAAAGATGTTTTTTCCCGTTCTAATAACGGGACTGTCATGATCAAGTTCACCTATTTGTTTGATGTAAAGAAATAGCGGAATTATTATTTTTGTTGGGCCTCCTTTACTTTCCGGAACAGGTCAGAGGCAAATATAAAGTTGTTAAGGCGTTCGTTAGATGAGTTGACAACTTCTTCTTTGGTTCCTTCCCATTCGTTTTTTCCTTCGTAGATGTAGAGAATGTGATCGCCTATTCCCATCACGGAGTTCATGTCGTGGGTATTGATGATGGTAGTGGTATTGAATTCTACGGTAATGTCGTGAATGAGTTCGTCTATGACGAGCGAGGTTTTCGGATCCAGGCCGGAGTTGGGTTCGTCGCAGAACAGGTATTGGGGCTGAAGAGCGATGGCTCTCGCTATGGCAACGCGCTTTTGCATCCCTCCGGAAATCTCTCCCGGATATTTCTGTCCGGCATCGTTCAGATTTACGCGGTCCAGACAGAATTGGGCGCGGCGACGACGCTCCTTATAGCTTGCGTTGGAGAACATGTCCAAAGGAAACATGACGTTTTCCATTACGCTCATGGAGTCGAAAAGTGCGGCACTCTGGAAAATCATTCCCATTTCGCGGCGGAGCAGGGAACGTTCCTTTTTATTCATCAGTTGGAATGAGCGTCCGTCATACATGACATCGCCTTCAGTGGGGGTGAACAGTCCGACGATACATTTCATCAGCACGGTCTTTCCTGAACCGGACTGTCCGATTATCAGGTTGGTTTTTCCATTCTCGAAAGTTGTGGAAATATCGTGCAGGACTTCTTTTTCGCCAAACGACTTATATAGTTTTTTTACCTCAATCATGACAATAATTGTGTTAGGAACAAGTCTGAAAATAAAATCAATACGCTGGAGGATACAACCGCATCAGTCGAGGATTTTCCGACTTCTGCACTACCGCCTTCCACCGTGTAGCCGAAAAAGCTGGACACACTGGCGATAATGAATGCGAAGAAAAGGCTTTTGATGACTCCCATCCAGAAAAACCATTGCGTGAAGTCATGTTGCAGGCCGGCCGTGAGGTCGGACGGCGTAATGATGTGTCCGAAGTAGGCTGTGGCGTATGCGCCGATTACTCCCGAGAAAGTGGAGAATATAACCAGCAGGGGGATCATAGTTACCAGACCGAGGATTTTGGGAAGAATGAGAAAACTGGCCGGATTGACACCCATGATTTCCAGTGCATCTATTTGCTGGGTAGTTCTCATCGTTCCGATTTCGGAGGCAATGTTGGAGCCAACCTTTCCGGCAAGGATCAGACACATGATGCTGGACGAAAACTCAAGGAGCATGATCTCGCGTGTGACGTATCCGGAAGTCCAGTGAGGCATCCAGGCACTTTGCACATTCAGTTTGATCTGTATGCAGATAACGGCACCTATGAAAAATGAGATCAGCAGGACTATGCCGATGGAGTCTACACCCAGCGTGGCCATCTCCTTGCTGTATTGTTTGAAAAACATTCTCATTCTTTCGGGGCGTGAAAAGGTTCTTCCCATCAACTGGATGTATCGTCCCAATGAAGTTAATCCTTTATGTATTATCATTTTTTTCAGTATTTCGAATCACCGCAAAGGTACGATTTTTCAATGACAGAATAATGGTTTTTACGGTATTTATGGTTTGTCGTTAAAAAAGATGTTCGTAAAGTCTGTGTCATTCCGTAAGATTGTCTTTGCTTATATTCTGGGATCCGGACCTGCATGGCGGCGAAGTTTGGTTTTGAAAAAAACGGTTGTCATTCCTGTCTTGCTATTCTTGTGATGCGTGGGGCGGCCGGTATATTTATTGTGTTACAGAAAATATTTTGTATACATATTTTAATGTTCATCTTTAAAGTTTAACATTGAGTCCAAAAGGAATTTGAACGGGAACGGACCTATTTTTCACAACATAGTATGTTTTTTGAAAAAGATAGGACCTTTTTTCAACAAGATCCTATGTTTTTTTCACGTTAAGCATCGAAAAAAGGCCGCTTTCAGGCGGCCTTTCAGGGTTCTTCTACTTTGCTACCGCAAATATATGACATCCGCAGGCGAAAAGCAAATGTTAATTAACTTACATTTAGATTCGGCTTTGATGCCCCGTTCTCCTTATCGACGATAAACGTGAAACGTCACAGGAGTTTTCAGGGGTGCGTCCTCCAATTCTTTTACCACACATCAACCCGGTTCTTTTTGGGGACAAAAAGAGGATCTTTTTTGCTTATGTCGAAGGCCTTATACCAGGCGTCGATATGGGGCAACGCACCATTGACGCGCCAACGTCCGGGGCTGTGAGGATCCATTTTGTTGAGCTGTCGGAGCATTTCCTCGCGTACATTGTTTCCCCAGATGAGACCATACGAGAGGAAGAACCGCTGTTCGGGGGTGAAGCCGTCTTTTGCGGGAAGAGGATTTTCTTTCATCGCATTCTGCAAAGCCAGGAACGAGACGTTGAGTCCTCCGTGGTCGGCGATGTTTTCTCCCAAGGTCAGTTTCCCGTTGGCATACATGCCGGGCAAAACTTCGATCTTGTCGAAAAAAGTTTCCATGACTTGGGTACGGTTCTTGAAGTTTTTGCCATCGGCTTCGGTCCACCAGTTCTTCAGATTACCGTCTTTGTCGAACTGGCTGCCTTGGTCATCGAATCCGTGTGTCATTTCGTGGCCGATGACTACACCGATCGCTCCATAGTTGCAGGCATCATCGGCTTCAGCATTGAAGAACGGAGGTTGCAGGATGCCTGCCGGGAAGCAAATTTCATTGGTGGTAGGGTTATAGTAGGCATTGATGGTCTGGGGAGTCATCAGCCATTCGTCACGGTCAACGGGACGGTTCACCCGCTTCTTTATGTAATAGTCATGAAGGAATTCGGAGGCCTGTACCATGTTTTCATAGAAAGAGAGGGAATCGCGGATCTCCAGACCGCTGTAGTCCATCCATGTGTCGGGGTAGCCTATTTTTACATAGAATGCGTCCAGTTTTTCGTGAGCCTGCTTTTTTGTCTCCTCGCTCATCCATTCCTGCTGGTCGATGCGTTGTCCGAGGGCTGTCTGAAGATTCTTGACGAGCTGCACCATGCGTTGCTTGGAACTTTCGGGGAAATGTTTTTCCACATACATGCGTCCTACAGCCATGCCCAGTGCTCCTTCAACGGCGCTGATCGCACGTTTCCATCGGGGACGGTCCTGTTCGGCTCCGCTCATGGTACGGTTGTAAAAGTCGAATGAGGCTGAACGGAAGTCATCGCTCAGGCAACTGGTGGCATCGTCCGTTACCTTGAAGTGCATATAGGCTTTGAGGTCATCGAGAGATGTTTCGGCCAGGATTTTTTCAACCTCATGGATCGGCTCCGGCTGGTTTACGCTGACTTCTTTGACGGCCGGAATGCCGTTGAATAGCAGGCAGGTGCTCCAGTCTATTCCCGGATAGTCTGTCAGCAGTTGCTCATAGCTCATTTTGTGGTAGTTTCCTTCCACATCGCGCTGCTGTGTGGCGGAATAGGAAGCCTTTGCTATGCGTGTCTCGATGTCGAGCACCGCTTTCATGGCCTGTTCGGCGCGGGTTGCGTCATATCCGGTCATCATGAAAAGTTTCTTCACATACTGTTTGTAGGCCTCGCGTATTTTTTGCGTTGGAGCGTCTTCGTCCAGATAATAGTCGCGTTCTCCCATGGAGAGGCCGCTCTGATTGATCTGCACGAGATTCTCTTTGGAGTTCCTCAGGTCGGCATCACAATAAATGCCGAACATGCTTTGCACACCGCGGCGGTTCAGGCGGGCGGCCATCATCTGGTAGCTGCTTTTTCCTTTGATTCCGTCGATTTCTTTCAGCACCCTCTCTATGGGCTGCCAACCCATTTCATTGCGGCGTACAGAGTCCATCGCGGCATTGTAGAGACTGCCGATCTTCTGTTGCAGAGAGCCTTGCGTGTGTTGCTTTCCTGCCAGTTCTTCAATCAGCTCCTTCAGTTGTTTGCGGTTGTTTTCCTGCAAGGCATCGAACTGGGCATAGCGGGAATACTCGGGGGTAAGAGGATGGGCTTTCATCCAGCCGCCGGCGGCATATTCGAAAAAGTCTGTTCCCGGGTTGGCCGTAAGATTCATGTTAGCCTTGTCGATGCCCGAGCTTAAGGATGATTGGGCAAATGTGCCGGAGGCGGCCATTGCCATCATCGGAAGAATCATTTTGATTTTCATAATTGAATATTGGTGTTGTGTATATATAATATAGAAAATGCTATTTGATGCTTGCGTGGTATTCAACCAGGCCCGGAATTGGGGATTTCAGGATTTTTCCCGGTTGGAAACCGTTTTGCCTGACTGCTGTTTCCAACAGGCCGGCAAAGTGGTAAGCTATGCTCCCGACAAAATGAAGAGGGAGTTCCCTGCGGTTGTATTGTAGGATATTCCGATGAAGGAATCGGGAAAACTCATCCAGTATAAGTCTCTGAATTTCTTCTTTCTTTTGATGTTTGTTCAAGAATGGCACAAAATGAGCCAGATAACGGTTGGGAAATGCTTTTTTGTAGACATTATGGATGATGGAGCTTTCGGTCTCATTGTACTCCTTCATGAATGATTGGCATAATGAAGGGGATATTTGCCTTTTCAGAATGTCGGAAACCAGCCGCTTGCCCAGTACGGCTCCGCTTCCTTCATCACCTAAGATGAAGCCGAGCGGAGACACGGATTCAACAATGGACGTGCCATTGTACAGGCAACTGTTGGAACCTGTTCCTAATATACAGGTGATTCCCGGAAGATGGCCGCATACGGATCGTGCCGCTCCAAGCATGTCCGATTGGATTTCTATTTGAGACTGCGGAAAATGATGGACCAAAGCTGTTTTGACGCTTTCGCATTGCTCCGGACGGCAGCCCGCACCGTAGAAATGGATGGTGGCAATGATTTCGGGGGAAAAGATTTGGGGCATAAGTTCCGAATGCAGCAGCCGGATTATCTCTTCGGTGGTCAGCATGAAAGGGTTGATGCCCTGTGTATGTAGAATGGTCGGGGGGGAGGTCAGGTCGGTCAAGGCCCATTCGGTCTTGGTGCTGCCGCTATCTGCAATCAGTATCATGGTATGGTTCTCCTGTCTTCCGGTTCTTTTTTGTCCGGAATCAGGTGCAAAGGTAATGAAGTAAATTCATTGAGAAATATTTTATCCCTAAAGATATTATATTGCTGCCATAAATTGTTGCATTCGTCCAGATCCAGCTTGCTGCCTTCTGTGTCGATCAGTTTGAGTACAGCCGCTGCCGTAATGCTCTGAATGTCATGTGCCGGAACGAAGACGGGCTTGTCTCCCTTTTCGTCATTGGAGATTTCCAGAAGGATGTTCACTTTGCATAATTCGTACAGGATGTCCGTGACGGGACGGATGGATATTTGATGCATTCGGGCCAGTTCTTCGGCTGTACAGGCCGGCCGTGCCTGGGCAAAACGCCGGCAGATGGTGGAAACAATCAGCAGGCAGATATAATCGTGGTGCCGGCGACTGAGATTGAGATGTTGTTTTCCGTGGTAAAAGTTCTGCCGGTTTTGTATGACGTAGCTTAGTGTGGCGCCGAAAAGGCAGATATACCATGAAATCTGGCACATGAGCATGAGCAAGGGCAGGGCGGCAAAGGAGCCGTAGATGGCATTATAGCTGGATAACCAGATCTGGGAGTGGATATAGAAGAATTGTAGGCATTGGAAGGCTATGCCGGCAGGAATGCCGGCGGCGAGAGCACTGCCGATACGCACTTTGGTGTTGGGCATGAAAGCGTATAATCCGGTAAAAAGCAGGCTCATCAGAATATAAGGGCACAATTCAATGAAGAAGGTCAGAAAAGGCCCCAAGAGCATGATGCCTGAGAGTGATTCGGTGAATGAATAGAAGAAAATGGAAAGACCGGCTGCCAGAACAAGAATGACCGGTAAGAGAAAAAACATGGCGGTGTAGTCCGTTATCTTCCGGAATGTGGAGCGGGGATGTCTGACCTGCCATATTTGGTTGAAGGTGGCTTCAATGGTTTCGGTAAGGGACAGTAAGGTCCAAAGCAACATGAGGATGCCGAATCCTACAAAAATTCCACTGTGTGTATGGGTCAGATATGAGTTGACGAATCCTATCAAGGCATCCGTAATTTCAGGCTGTGCCGCTACTCTGTCGCGGATTTCAGTTTCAATGATATCATTTAGTCCGAATCCTTTCGCAATGGCAAAGATAATGGCCAGGAGAGGAACTATGGAAACGAGTGTGGAATAGGAGAGGGCAGAAGCCCGAAACTGCATGCGCTCGTGGAAAAAGGAGCGCGTGGTGATAACCAGATGTTGCAGTACGGTCAGAAAAAATTGTTTTACTTTATTGTCTGACGGTTTCCACATTCCCCGAGCATAAAATACCAATGTCTTGCGATATAGATTTTCCAGTATTCCCATTGCCTGTTTCCAATTTATGAAATGTCTATCTGACAAAAATACGAACTTATTCTCTTTACCATTATATAGGTAAGCCTTTTTTATAAATATTTCTGATGGATAAACAGTCGTGTGGCGAAATCCCGGGAAGCTAAAAAGAGTAGGCGTTTTATGAATGGGAATTTTTTGGGAAAAAGAATGGTTTATTTTTTTGTTTTTTTAGGGAAAAGATTCCCGAACGGAAAAATATAATTACCTTTGCAGATATTATTATAAAAATGATGGATATGATAAAAATCACATTCCCCGATGGTTCCGTTCGAGAATTTGAACAAGGAGTGACGGGGCTCCGGATAGCAGAAAGCATTTCGCAACGGTTGGCTCAGGATGTTCTGGCCTGTAGCGTCAATGGCGAGACCGTAGAATTGAACCGGCCCATCAATGAGGATGCTTCCATACAACTTTATAAATGGGAGGATCCCGAAGGCAAGCATGCGTTCTGGCATACGTCGGCCCACCTGATGGCTGAGGCCATGCAGGAACTGTGGCCGGGTACCCAGTTCGGCATTGGCCCTGCTATTGAAAATGGTTTCTATTATGATGTGATGCCCCCTCAGGGAGTATCTATATC
>VSQE01000069.1 GCA_009775705.1 Prevotellamassilia sp. | reverse complement strand
AAGGCGTGTAAAAACTTTTACAAGGCATGTAAAAAGTTTTACACGCCTTGTAAAAGTTTTATAGGTATTCTGTGAAAACGGAATAGCATTTCCCCTTCATCTGTCCGTGCTTTTATTGAAAAAGCTATTGTTATCTGCTAAACGGGTGGCGTAGCGGTTTCCCTATGCCTTCTTTCTGGCTTTCAGTTCGCGGTAGCGGGCAATGAAGCGGCGGCGCGAGGCGATGATGCTGTTGCGATAGACCAGACAGGTTGTCAGGAAGTAGACAATGGCCTGTGCCCACAGCACCGTCCATTCCGTCCGGACGCTTGTCAGTTCGCCGCCCATGTTGTTGATTTTCAGAAAACCGTTCACACCAAAAGTGGAAGGGAAAAAGTAGGAAAAGCCTTTCCAGAAGGCGGGCAATGCACTGCCGGGCCACGACACACCGCTCAGAAACAGCAGCGGGATGGAGGAGAAGACGATGAGCATGATGCACGTCTCGCGGTGACGCACCAGCACCGATACGGTCATGGCAAAGAAGATGCAGGCCAGCAGATAGGGCAGAGCAAACAGGGCGATGTCGTGCGGGGCACCTATCTGGTTGAGCCGGAACAGCCGGGGCACCACTCCGAGCACATATACCGAGATGGGGATGTAGACGAGCAGGTAGGCCCAGGACTTGCCCAGCACGATACGTAGCAGGCCGGTGTAGTGGCGGCTTACGGGCAGCAGGTTGCGGAAGGCATTGTGCTCGCGGGCCGTTCCCGCGGAGATGCCTACGCCCAGCAGGAGTGTCTGTTGCAGGATGAGCATCAGGACGGCGGGAATCAGGAAGGCGGCAAAGCCGTTTTGCGGGTTGTACAGGCTTACCTCCTCGTAGGCAATGGGGTGTTCCGTCACCTTGTCCTGTTCCTGGGTGGTGTTTCCCGCCCGTGCCACCTTTATCCGGGCGTTCATGTCTAACGAGACGTTGGTATTGGACGTAAGTACAGCCTTGTAGTAGAGCATTCCGCTCATGTCCGAGAAGAGACTTACGTAGGACTGTTCGCCCCGCGAGAGGCGGCTCGTGAAGTCGGACGGGATATAGATGATGCCGTAGACCTCACGGTGTTTCAGCAGTTCGCGGGCCTCTTCCATATTGGCGCAGTAGGCGGCGATCCTGATGTCGGCGGTGGCATCGGTACGGCGCAGGTAGTCGCGGCTGGTGGCGGAGCGGTCAGCATCGACAACGGCCACGGGGACTTCGCGTACCACCTCGTTCGTGTAGATGAAAGAGTACAGCAGGGGGTAGGCCAGCGGCACGAGGATAAAGAAGATCAGCACGCCGCTGTCGCGGAAAATATTGCGCAGTTCTTCGCGGAATATGACGTTCCAGTCTTCGTAGGACTGTTTCCAGTATTTCAGCAGTTTCTGTTTCATCGCTCCGGAGGTGTGAGGGTCAGGGCAGGTACTTATAGTTGAGCAGGGCATTCTTCAGCCTTCCGAGCAGGCACAGCGGCAGCAGGGCGAAGCCGGCGAGTGCCGCGACGTAAGGCCAGGCGTTCATCACTTCATAGCCGTCGAGCGCGCAGTTCACGTAGAGCAGGAAGTAGTGGCGGAGGGGGAACAGCCAGGCCAGTCCCTGCAAGGCGGGGTGCATGGCCATGACCGGATAGGACATACCCGAAATGCTGAACGAGATTACGCCCCACAGCGAGGCGAAACTCAGTCCCATGCGCAAGGTGGGGAGAGCGGCGATCATCAGTACGCCCAGCCCCTGGGCGGCAAGGATGAAGAGGGACATGATTCCTATCATCACGGGCAGGCCGCAGTGGCACGGAAATTTCAGCACCCCGTACAGATGGACCATGCACAGTGTTCCCATCAGCAGGAATACCGCCAGCTGGGGAAGCAGCTTGCCGGCCAGCGCGCGAAGCATGGAACCGCCTGCCGTCATGTACCAGTTGCGGCCGGTCCCCTGTTTGATTTCGGTGCCGATGCCGTAGACTGTCACCATGAAGATGAAGAGCATCAGCATTCCCGGCAGCAGCGTATTGCTCAGGTAGACATTGTAGTTGAGCCAGGGGTTGTTGATGGCGTGCATATCCGTGACCACGGGTTGCAGGTAGGCCATGGCTTGTTTTTCGGTAGCGCCCTTGGCGTAGAGTACGGTGCGCGTGGCGGCACCCGACACCAGTTCCGACATCATGCGCATGTCGCGGTACAGCAGGGAACCGGCTACCAGATAGGAATAGTTCGTGTAAAAGGAAACCGTCGGCACTTCCTGACGCTGTGCCTTGCGGGTGGTGCCTTCGGGGATATAGTAAAATCCGTAGATGTCTCCGCGTTGCACGGCCCGTCTGGCGTCGCTTACGCTGGGGTAGCAGGCCGCCACGCGTGTTTGCTGGAAAGCGTCCAGATTGCGCACGAGCTGCCGTGAAGTGGTGGTCCTGTCATTGTCCACGACACCCAGTGGCATGTCGTCCGGTAGGCCCGAGGCCATCATCGACGTGAAGAACACGTAGCAGAACAGCGGGGCCAGCACCATGCAGAACCAATAGACGGGATCGCTCGCCATGCGGCGTAGTTCGCGCAGCAGGAGGGGGGACAGACTTTTCATCGGATGGAGAGGAGTGTTAATAGGGAATCATTCGCGCAGCAGCAGCACCGACATGCCGGGACGCAGTCCGTCGACGGGAGTGGTGGGCGAGGCTTTCACCTCGAACGTCTTCATGTCGAACTGGCCTGTGGTCTTTGTGGCCTTCCAGGCGGCATAGCTCCCAAGGTCCTTCATATAATAGACCTTCAGGCGGATGCGTTTGTCGCCTAAGGCCGGCACGGCGGCCTCGACGGTCCCGTTCATCTTAAAGAGCTGAAGATGGTCCTCGCGCACGTTGAATGTCACCCACATGTCTTCCATCAGAGCCACGTTCATGATGGGCGCGCCCGTTCCCACCAGTTCGCCAACCTGCGGGAATATGTCCGTTACCTCTCCGTCGCGGGTAGCGGTGAGAACGGTTTCACGGAGGTAGGACCGTACCTCGTCGACCGCTCCTTTGGCGCGGTTTACAAGGGCTCCGGCTGCCTCCTTGTCCTCACGTTCGGCACCGTTTCGGGCCATGTCGTACTGTGATTTTGCCGCGCGTTCGGTGGCGATGGCGGCATCGCGCTGTGCCCGTGCCTCATCCAGTTTCTGGGCGGTCATGACACCTTCTTCGTACAGGCGTTTGACGCGGTTGTATGATTTTTCGGCAATTCCGGAGCCGGCTTTGGCCTTCTGCCACATTTCATAGGCGGCGGTAATCTGTTCCTGCCTGGCTCCCTTATCGGCTTTCCGCTGTTGGGCGCGGGCGGCATCTTCGGCGGCGCGCGCTTGTTCCAGTTTGGCCGATACGTCGGGGGCTTCAAGCAGGGCAAGGGTATCGCCGGCGTGTACAAAATCGCCCTCTTTGACGCGATATTCGAGGATGCGGCCCGGCACTTTGCTCGATACACGGTATTCTGTCACATCGGCCTGCCCTTGAATGGTGTCGGTCTCGGTACTGAAGGCATACATGCCGCCGAGGGCGACGAGAGCTACCACGGCCGTGATGATGAGGATGGCCGGCAGCATGTTAGGTTTGGATTTTTGGGACATAATGTTGGGTGGTAAATGGGTTGGTGTACATTTTTTTCTGACATCTTGGGCGACGCGTTTACCGTCCGAGTGTTCCAAGAGCCTTGCTGAGCAGCAGGCGGCTCAGCCTGATGTCGATCTGGGCATCTATCTTGTCACTGTGGGCTTGGAGCCAGGCTGTTTGTGCGGCCAGTACGTCGCTGGTATTGATCACGCCTTCGCGGAAGCCTAAGTTGGCCACGCGGAGATTCTCTTCCGCCTTTTCCAGATGTTTCAGACTGAGGCCCAGTTTTCGGTTGGCTTCGTTGGCGCGGAAGGCGGATTGCTTTACTTGCAGCTCGATCTTTTCGCGTGCCTCCTCGCTCTTGTAACGGGCGATGAGGGCTTCGGCCTTAGCCGCCCTTACCTTATACTTTCCCTCACCCCAGTTCCATACGGGGACTTTCAAGGTAAGGCCGATATTCCATGTTCCGTTGAACTTTTTCTCAAAGCCGTTGAATACGTTGGGATTGCTGGTCATATAGCCGCCGGTCAGGGCCAGTTGGGGCAGGAAGGCGGACCGTTCTATCTTTATCTTCTCGTTGTATATGTTCATGGCCGTTTGCAACTGCCGTAGCTCGGGACGGTTGTCGAATGCGGTGGAAGGATCGGCGCTGATGCTGTCCGTCTGCGTGGGCAGGTCTTCGCGCAGTTCGTCGGCAGTCTGGATTTCCATATCGAGAGGCAGTCCGCACAGCTGGCACAGTAGCATGCGCGAGAGCGACAGGCCGTCTTCCACTTTCATCAGAGTCATTTCGGCTTCGTTCAGTTTGACGCTGACGGTCAGTTCATCCGATTTTGTGGCCACTCCTTCTCTGATCATCTTGATAACATCGTTGTCTAAATGGCGGAGCAGGTCACGGTAGCTCCGGGCCAGTTCCCGTTTGCCGGACAGCGAGACAACTTGCCAGTAGGCTTGGTCTACTTCGAGGAGCACCTGTTGTTCGTTGGCGCGTAGTTGCTGTCCCGCCAGCTCTTCGGAGTAGCGCGTGATGCGGTCGTAGGCGCGTATTTTCCCGCCTGTGTAGAGGGGTTGCGTCAGTATGATGGCGCCGGCCGTCATGTTGCGTGTGTCGGTACGGAAAGCGTCGGCTACGCTCTGTCCTGCGGCATTCAGGCTGCCGGCCATTTGGGGCAGCGCTCCGCTTATCTGTCCTATGAGCGGTGCCAGATCCGGAAATTTCTCGATGATCTGTCCTGCTGCGGCACCCAGCTGCCCGGCCACATGCGTCCCGATATGGGAAAGACTGTTTTTCTGGTCGTTGCTGAGCAGGGAAATCTCTTCACCGGTCCGCACATAGCCGGCTACGAGTGCGATTTTCGGCAGATAGTTCGTTCCGGCCGCCTGGCGGTCGGCCTGGCTCTTCTGTATGCCGGTGCGGCTTATGGCCAGCGTCTTGTTGTTTGTCAGCGCCAGTGTGCGCAGGCTGTCCAGTGTGTAGACGGTCTGGGCGGGAAGCCATGCGGCGGAGAACAGGAAGGGAAGACACAACAGTAAACGTCGTTTCATTGTAAGGTCCTTTTCTTGGTAAAACTATGTGCGGAGTTTCTGGAAGCGCACGGTGCAAAAGTACATTTTTCTATGAAATGTACTTCTTAAAAAAGAAAAAGAGAACAATAGAGCGGTGTTAAGGGTAAATAATTTATCCTGCGGTTTTTAAACTTTTGCAGGTTCAGCCGTTGATGTTGCCGGTTTCCTCCAGAAAGGATGCGGCGGAGGCGAATGTTTCCGGCTTTCCTATATCGAGCAGTTGCAGTCCGGCCAAGGGGCATCCTTTGACGGTTACTTTGTCGCAGACGGAAAGGTAGAAGTCTATGATGGAGAATTTTTCCGGAAAGGATCTCATCATCGGAAACAGGTGCGGAGAGAAGGTGTGGATGCCCGAGAATGCGTAGCGTTGGCAGCTGTCGATGTCCAGTTCTTTGAAGGGAGTGCGTACCTCTCCGGTCTTGACATTGGTCCAGCCTACCAGGCGGTCGGTGCTGTCAAAGAGCAGGTAGCGGGAGGTCTTTCTGTGACTTACCAGCAGGGCGGCGGCCCTGAATCTGTTTTTTTCGTAGAAAGAGGCGAGGGATGCATTGCTGAAAATGTCCACGTTGTGGATGAGGATGGGCTCTCCGTCCTGCCGGAACAGGCCGGCGGCCTTGCGCAGTCCGCCTCCGGTGTCGAGCAGTGTGTCGCGTTCGTCCGAGATTTTTATAGACATATCAAAATCACGGGTGGAGAGATGCTCTATGATCTGTTCGCCGAAATGATGGACGTTCACGACCACTTCCGTTGCACCGGCGCGGCGCAGGCGTTCCAGGGTGATGTCGAGTGGGGTGAGTCCGTTTATACGTACCAGTGCTTTCGGGCAATGGTCGGTCAGAGGTTTGAGGCGGGTTCCGAGACCCGCGGCGAAGAGCATGGCTTTCATCCGGCTTCTTTGTGTTTATTTCGCGAAGCGGCTGTAGATGACGCTGAGGCGCAGATTTCCTGTAGGTCCGCCTTCGATGCGGGCGCTGCTCAGACTGAAATCATTGCGGACACGCACCAGTTTTTTTGTAAGATAGCCGTAGGCGTTGGTCGAGGTAATATATTCCGGAGCGACGGGAATGAGCATCACCTTGTTCCAGTCTTTGTTTTCCTTGCGGGCCTCCCAAGCCGCATACTTGGCGTTGCGGGTGGCTTCGTCATCGGCAGGGGTCACGCCGGCTCCGGCATCGCGCTCGTTTTTCATGACAGTGATGAGCTGGCTGATGTTGCTGAAGATATAGGCATTGTACTGGCTGCTGTAGGTGGAGATATAGCTTTCGGTGTTGTCCGGAAGTTTCTCGTCATCGAAGAACTTGAACTCCTGTCCTTTCCGCACCATGAGCAAGGTGGCCGGGATGTTCAGGTTGTACTTGTTCTGCGTCGCGTTGTTGAAGCGGCGGAAGGAGATGCGGGCGCTGTTGATGGTGTCGGCGTAGTGCTCACCCGCCGTTATCTCACCCACCGGAAGGGTGGCTTCGGTGAATATGCCCGAGGGAGACTTCACGTAAGAGTACGGGTTGCTCTCCGAAAGCATGGATTCCGGGATGCGGTTTTCCACCCGTGTGTTCTGGATGACTTCTTCTGTAGCTCCTAACCGTTGCATGCCTTCGACGATGGTGTCGTTGCCGGCCGTTGTTTTGTCATGGTAGCGGAAGTAGACGTTGAGCGTGGAGATTTGTACGTTGACCATGGAGCCTACTCCGCCTTCGTTCTTGAAGTAGAAGCCGGGGCAGACGTGGTGGATGAATTCATAAGAGTTCCGGAAAAAGTCGGGATTTTCGTAATATTTGCGCAGAATGAACGTGCCGTATGCCGCAGGCATTCTCACGACGATGCTGCGGTAGTTTTTGGATTGGTCGGTGTCCGTCTGGTCCCGGCTCATGTCGTTTACGGTATAGGTCAGGGATTTCTTGTACACGGTTTCCCGGTTCACGTAGTCTTCGGGTTTCAGGCTGGTGTAGTAGCGGACATTCTCCTCCATGACCTTGTTGGTGTCGAGTTCCTGCACCAGCAATTTCATGGTGGTAAGGGAATCCCCGTAGTATTTGTCGAAGAATATGCGTATGTCGCACGAATCGGCAAAGGGACGGCCTGTGTTGTCGAGCACCATCTTGTCCAGTTCGGGAAACTTGTAGTTCTCCATGAGGTGGAATTGTGCCAGAAAACTGCACGAGGTTTTTGCGCGTGTCTCCGGATCGACGATACAGCCTAAGTGGCACTCGGTGGTGTTGGCCAGTACGGAATCGATGGCAATGGAGCGGGAATTAACGCGGTAGGTGGCCGTGTCGACGCTGACGATGTCGATGCCCGGCATGACATCGGTGCCGATGCCTGCGGTCTCGTCATCGCAGGCTGTGAAAAGATGGCCGCTTAGCAGGAGACAAGCCCCGAGGAGCAGTAAACGAAATGATTTTCTCACGGCTTATTTGAGTCTGTAGTGTTTGGTTATTTGTGTATGGGTGGGGAGCCCCCTGTTTATTCTTCTTCGCCGCTCACGAGGTCGTAGAAGTTATTGTAGTATTCTCCGGATACCTTTCCGTCGGGACAGGCAAGGGTGGGGATGTTCTTGCTTTGTGCCAGCTGGAGAAGGGTCTCACTGGCTCCGGCGGAGCCTTGTATGATACCATCCGAGAAGTGGACAGCCAGTTGGCCGAGGGCTTCGGGCGAAGTCAGGTCTATGCCGGTGCCTTGCAGCAGTTCGTCATTGACATCCCGGAAATGAAGGCAGTTTCCGAAATTGGCTCCCGGATGGTTGGCCGGCATCTCATCGTAGGCCGAGAATACTACCTTTGCATTGGCAAAGGGAGGATCGTCTTTGTAGGCCGTCTTGATATAGAGCGGGGCGATGGCCGACATCCATCCGTGACAGTGGATGACGTCCGGACACCAGCGCAGTTTCTTTACGGTCTCCAGAACACCACGGGCATAGAAGATGGCTCGTTCGGCATTGTCTTCATACTCCTCGCCGTTCTCGTCTTTCATCATCTGGCGCTTGTGGAAGTAGTCATCGTTGTCGATGAAGTAGACCTGCATCCGGGCGGCCTGGATCGAGGCTACCTTTATTATAAGGGGGTGGTCCGTGTCGTCGATGATGATATTCATTCCCGACAGGCGGATCACTTCGTGCAGTTGGTTGCGCCGTTCGTTGATGATTCCCCATCTGGGCATGAAAGTGCGGATTTCACGGCCGCTGTCCTGGACGCTCTGGGGTATTTCCCTTCCGGCCACGGACATGGCGCTTTCGGGAACGTATGGAATGATCTCCTGGGTTATGAATAGAATCTTCTTCGCCTTCATTATTTGTAATTAGCTAATTATTATGCTGCAAAGATAGAAAAAAAACCGCATTCGGCCATTTATTGCCTTTGGAAAAAGATTCCGTGTGTTAAAAAAGCATTTTTGTGTTGCGGCTATATTCCGTAGTTTGTAAAAAATCCCTTATTTTGCAACCTGTTAAAAACAGAAATAATAAAATGACTGTCATAACCACTGTAAAAGATCTTGAAGCCGCCCTTGCCGAAGTGCGCAAGGAGGGGAAAAAGACAGGACTGGTCCCGACGATGGGAGCCCTGCATGCCGGCCACGCCTCGCTCGTGAAGCGTTGCGTGGAGGAGAATGACGTTACTGTCGTCAGTGTTTTCGTGAACCCCACGCAATTCAATGATAAGAACGATCTGGCCAGCTATCCGCGTACACTCGATGCGGATGTCGCCTTGCTCGATAAGTATGGCGCCGATATTGTTTTCGCGCCCTCGGCAGATGAAATCTACCCTGAACCCGATACCCGCCGGTTCAGCTATCCGCCCGTTGACACCGTGATGGAGGGCGCCCGTCGTCCCGGACATTTTAACGGGGTTTGCCAGATCGTGAGCAAGCTCTTTTATATGGTGAGTCCAGACCGTGCCTATTTCGGAGAAAAGGACTTCCAGCAGATCGCAGTGGTCCGTGCCATGGTGCGCGATCTGAAGCTGCCCGTTGAGCTACGTCCCTGTCCCATTGTGCGCGAGGAGAGCGGACTGGCTTTGAGCAGCCGCAACACGCTTCTCACGGATGATGAACGACACACGGCCGCCGCCATCCATGCCGTATTGGGCGAGAGTGTCGCTATGCGCGAGACCTGTTCCGTGGACGAGATCCGGGCTTTTGTGGTCGAGAGGCTTAACGCCATTGAAGGACTGGAGGTGGAGTATTTCCAGATTGTAGATGCCGAGACGCTTCAGCCTGTCGGTACGTGGACGGAGGCCTCCGGCATCGTGGGGTGTATTACCGTCTATTGCGGCAGCCGTCCCGTGCGTCTGATAGATAATGTCCGATACAAGTAAATACGCTTATGTTTCTCAGCATACTGAAATCAAAAATACATTGTGCCCGCGTCACCGAGGCCAATCTTCATTACATGGGCAGCATCACGATTGACGAGGAGCTGATGGAGGCCTCCGGCCTGCTGGCCGGCGAGCATGTGCATGTGGTCAACAACAACAATGGCGAGCGCATCGAGACCTACGTCATCCGTGGTCCGCGCCATTCGGGCTGCATCTGCCTCAACGGCGCGGCGGCGCGCAAGTTCCAGGTGGGCGACGAGATCATCATCATGGCCTATGCCTCGATGACTCCCGAGGAGGCGCGCGCTTTCAAGCCCGCTGTCATCTTCCCCGACGGGCCGGACAACCGTCTGTAGCCGCAGCGCATGGAGCGCGAAACCGAAAAGGGAAAGCCGCAGGCTGTCGGAAGGTTCTTTCGGCCGCCTGCGGCTTTCCGTTCTTTCTTCTTTCCGCTGCAACGTCTGGCAGCGGATCTCTTACGGCTGTTTTTGCCCCAACGGTGCGGTCTCTGCGGCCGTCGGCTTGACGAAGGGCAGGAGGTGGTCTGCGCGGCCTGCTATTGCGAATTGCCTTTCACGCGGTTTCACGGCCGGCCGGGCAATCCAGTGGAAAGGCTCTTCTGGGGTCGTCTTCCCATTGTGCGGGCCAACGCGTTTTTCCGTTATGTGCCTGGCGCGGACAGCAGCCGTCTGTTCCTCGGCCTGAAATATTACGACCGTCCGCAGACGGGCCGTTACTTCGGCCGCCTCATGGCCGCCGACCTTGCAGCTGACGGTTTTTTCGAAGGCATCTCGCTCATCGTGCCTGTTCCGTTGGCTCCCGACCGCCAGCGGCGGCGCGGCTACAACCAGAGCGAGTGGCTGGCCCGCGGCATTGCCGAAGTGACCGGACTGCCGGTAGCGGCAGAGGTTGTCCGGCGTGTTCGTTCCAATCCCAGCCAGACCCGTTTGAGCGCGTGGCAGCGGCGGGCGAATGTGGAGGGCATCTTCGCCCTTGCGGACGAAGCTCGGTTGGCGGGGCGGCATGTCCTCGTCGTTGATGACATCCTTACCACCGGCTCCACTCTTCTTTCCTGTGCCAGCGAGGTGGCCCGTGTTCCGGGTGTCAGGGTCAGTATTCTGGTCATGGGAATAGCGGGGCGGCATCCCGAAAGTGTTGTCCCACCGCAACAGCGGCCGGAACAATGCTAATTGGCAATTAGTAATCTGACAATTTCAGATATTTCGTAAACATCTATGAGCGGTTTTGGCATTGTGCCATTGTCCGAGTCCTTCTGCCGGCATATTTATTAAATATGTCATTCACAACTCCTATCTCCGGCATACAGACGGAACCGGAGTGCAAAGTGTGCCAAAATGTCATGTTCTTTTCTATTGCCGGAGCCGGAAGCGGGTTTGGCACGGTAGTTGCATATATTTCGGCGTAAGCGTGTCGTGAGGCACGGCAAAAAAACAGACCGAATAATAACAACAAAAAAGAATAAAGATTAGATTATGGGAAAGATTATTGGAATCGATTTGGGAACTACCAATTCCTGTGTTGCCGTTTTTGAAGGCAACGAACCTGTGGTGATTGCCAACAGCGAAGGCAAGCGTACGACACCTTCTGTCGTGGCTTTTGTGGAAGGCGGCGAGCGCAAGGTGGGAGATCCCGCCAAGCGTCAGGCCATCACCAACCCCAAACGCACGATCTACTCCATCAAGCGTTTTATGGGTGAGACGTATGATCAGGTGCAGAAGGAAATAGGCCGTATGCCCTACGATGTGGTGAAAGGTGACAACAACACTCCCCGCGTGGTGGTGGACGAGCGCAACTATACGCCGCAGGAAATCTCGGCCATGATTCTCCAGAAAATGAAGAAGACGGCCGAGGACTATCTCGGGGAAGAGGTGAAGGAAGCCGTGATCACCGTTCCGGCCTACTTCAGCGACTCGCAGCGTCAGGCAACGAAAGAAGCCGGACAGATTGCCGGTCTGGAGGTGAAACGCATTGTCAACGAACCGACGGCAGCCGCACTGGCATACGGTATTGACAAGGCAAACAAGGACATGAAGATCGCCGTGTTCGACTTGGGTGGCGGAACGTTCGATATTTCCATTCTGGAGTTCGGCGGCGGCGTGTTCGAGGTGCTCTCCACGAACGGAGACACGCACCTGGGCGGTGACGACTTCGACCATGTCATCATCGACTGGCTTGTTCAGGAATTCAAGAACGATGAGGGCGCAGATCTTACGCAGGACCCCATGGCCATGCAGCGTCTGAAAGAGGCTGCCGAGAAAGCCAAGATCGAGCTGTCCAGCTCTACGACTACCGAGATCAACCTGCCGTATATTATGCCTGTGGGCGGTGTGCCCAAGCACTTGGTGAAGACGCTCAGCCGTGCCAAATTTGAGGCGCTGGCCCACAGTCTGATCCAGGCCTGCAAGACGCCTTGCGAGGCAGCGCTTCGCGATGCCGGACTTTCGGCAGCCGATATTGACGAGGTGATCCTCGTGGGTGGCTCCAGCCGTATTCCCGCCGTGCAGCAGCTTGTGCAGGACTTCTTCGGAAAGGCTCCTTCCAAAGGCGTGAATCCCGATGAAGTGGTGGCCGTAGGTGCCAGCATCCAGGGAGCTATCCTCAACAAGGAGGAAGGTGTAGGCGACATTGTGTTGCTCGACGTTACTCCGCTCTCAATGGGCATCGAGACCCTCGGAGGCGTGATGACGAAACTCATCGAGGCCAACACCACCATTCCTTGCAAGAAGAGTCAGGTGTTCTCCACCGCTGAGGATAACCAGCCCGAGGTGACCATCCACGTGTTGCAGGGTGAGCGTCAGTTTGCCCGTGACAACAAGAGCATCGGCCGCTTCAACCTGGCCGGTATCGCTCCCGCTCGCCGCGGTGTGCCTCAGATTGAGGTGACGTTCGACATCGACGCCAACGGTATTCTCAAGGTGTCGGCCAAGGACAAGGCCACGGGCAAGGAACAGGCTATCCGTATCGAGGCCAGCAGCGGTCTGAGCCAGGAGGAGATCGACCGCATGAAGGCGGAGGCCGAAGCCAATGCCGAGGCTGACAAGAAGGAGCGTGAGCGTGTGGACAAGATCAACCAGGCTGACTCCATGATTTTCCAGACCGAGAACCAGCTGAAGGAGCTGGGCGACAAGCTCCCCGCCGACAAGAAGGCGGTCATCGAGGCTGCCCTTTCCAAGCTGAAGGAGGCTCATAAGTCTCAGGATCTGTCTGCCATTGATGCTGCCACTGCCGAACTCAATAACGCATGGCAGGCCGCCAGTGCCCAGATGTATCAGCAGACAGGTGCCCAGCCTGGTCCCGATGCCGGTTTCCAGGGTGGTCAGCAGCCCGGCCAGCAGTCCGGAGGAAATGCTAAAGATGACATTCAGGATGCCGACTTTGAGGAAGTCAAATGATTCCGATAAGTAAACAGATAACAAACAATAAGCAAAAGCGTGCAGCTCAACGAGTTGCACGCTTTTTGCGTTTATAGGGTTCATGGTTTCTATGTGTTTTCTATGGGCTTTTTTATCTCTTATTTGCGACATGTTTGCGACAAGACAAAAAAGTAGATAATGTGGGACTTAATCACACTTATACATACTAATACACACTTAAAAGTAGATGATATGCCAACAATCGGATTTGAAATCAAACGGAAGTGCAAGGTCTGCGGCAAAGTGTTTGTCGCAAAAACACTTGACAGTCACTATTGTTCCCCTAAATGTGGTAAAGTGGCTTGGAAACGCAAAAAGGACGTAAAGGATAGAAACGCAAAGTTAGAAGCCATTGCCCGACAAGTATCAGACATTAGAGAGTATATTTCTGTAAAGGAAGCGGTAGCTATGTTCGGGGTAGAACGCGGTACCCTCTATCGTCTAATCAAATTAGGACGTATTCCTGTAATCAACATGGGTACAAGACTCACACGAATCAAACGCTCCGAAATGGAACGGCTTTTTCTGAACAGAGCGGAAAGTATTGCAGAGAAAGAAAAGCCTGTTCCTAAAACATATTATTGCTGTCCGATAAAACTTTTTGAGGCAAAACAAAATTAGGACTGGCACCTATTGCAGGAGTCAGTCCTAATTTT
>VSQE01000068.1 GCA_009775705.1 Prevotellamassilia sp. | reverse complement strand
CCGGCAATGATGCTTACGGGCCGTGGCCCATCTTTGAGCACATATTCCAGTTCCGCGTAGGACGGATAACGGAAACAGTAGCATCCTGCAGCCAGCAGAAGGACAACAACGGCCGGCATCATCATTCCCCTCCGCAGGATCCAGTGGGGAACCTCCCCCATGACCTCCTGCACTTCCTCGCTGCGCACGGACAGTCCTTTGTACATGACGGTCTGTTGTTTCTTTTCGTTACTCTTTTCTTCCATCTTTCACTGTTTTGGTGTTATTGTCCGAGCTCCAGCTGGTTTCTGACAAGTTTGAAATAGGCTCCCCGCAGGGCCGTCAGTTCCTCGTGTGTCCCTTCCTCCGCCACTTTTCCGTGGTCGAGCACGATGATCTTGTCGGCATGGCGCACGGTGCTGAGCCGGTGGGCCACGACAAGGACGGTCTTTCCCCGGTAGAATTCCTTGAGATTCTCCATGATGACGCTTTCATTGTTGGCGTCCAGCGAATTGGTGGCTTCGTCAAAGAAGATGAATTCCGGATTCTTGTAGACGGCCCGGGCAATGAGGATGCGCTGGCGCTGTCCGGCACTGAGCCCGTTTCCCTCCATGCCAATCTTTGTGCTGTAGCCCAGCGGAAGTGAATGGATGTAGTCCTCGATGTTGGCCACCCTGACGGCATGATGCAACCGCTCCGGTTCGATGTTGTCGGCCGCTACGGCGATGTTGCGGGCAATGGTGTCGGAGAAGATGAAGCTCTCCTGCATGACGCTCCCCGCTTTGCTGCGCCACAGATGCGGGTTGATGAGTCCGAGCGGTGTGTTGCCGATGAGAATCTGTCCGCGGAGCGGCTCGTAGAATCCCTGCAAGAGTTTCACGACAGTGGTCTTTCCGCTTCCGCTGGCCCCGACTATGGCCGTGACCCTGTTTGCTGGAATGGTCAGGCTCACGTGGTCGAGGGCATAGTCCCGGTCGGCCCCGCTATAGCTGAAGGTGACGTCTTTCAGGCTGATATCATGCAGTTCGGGCAGTGAGGACAGTTTTGTCTCTATACCTTTCTCCTCGTCTTCCTGATTGTGGATTTCGTTGAGCCTTTCCAAGCTGATCTTGGCATCCTGGAAGGACTGCGCGAAACCTATGAACTCGTTGATGGGAGCCGCCACCTGTCCGATGATATAGGTAAGTGACATCATCATACCGAGCGTCATTCCCCCGTCCACTACGGCCTTGGCGGCAATGAAACTGACAATGATGCCTGTGGTTTGCGTGAAGAAGGACGACCCCGCCTGCTGGATCTGTCCCAGCGAAAGGCCGCGCACGTTTATCCTGAACAGCCTCACCTGGATATGTTCCCATTCCCACCGCTTCTGTCGTTCGCAGTTGTTGAGTTTGATTTCCTGCATGCCCTGGATAAGCTGGATGAGCTTGCTCTGCTCTCCGGCCGACTGGTTGAAGCGCCTGATGTCCAGCTCGCGCCGGAAACGCATGAACGAGAGGATCCAGACCACATGCAAGGCGTTTCCGCAAAGGAAGACCAGCAAAATGGGCAGGTGGTAATAGCCCAGGATGCCGGCGAAGATGAAGAAGTTGACCAGAGAGAAGAGGATGTTCACCGTGTTTCCCATGAGGAAGGACTTGATGCGGGCATGGTCTCCGATGCGCTGCATGATGTCGCCCGTCATCTTCGTGTCGAAGTAGTGCAGGGGCAGTTTCATGAGTTTCATCAGGAAGTCGGAAATAAGCGCGATGTCGATGCGCGAATTGATGTGCAGCATGATCCAGCTCCTCAGGAATCCGATGGCGAGTTGCGAGAGGAACAGCGCCAGCTGGGCGATGAGTATGAGGGTGATGAACCCCAGGTTGCGGTCTCCGATACCCACGTCGACCATGGCCTGCGTAAGGAATGGGAACACCATCTGCAGGAGGCTTCCCAGCGCCATGCCGAGCAACAGCTGTGCGAACTGCTTTCTGTATGGAAGCAGATATCGGGCAAAGAACAGCAGGTCGCGCCGGGCGGTATGTTCCGTCTCCTCCTCCATGTTCTCAAAATCGGGACCTGGCGTGAGCAATAGAGCCATGCCTTCCCGTTCCCTGCCGTCGGTGGTGTCGCACCAGCATTTCTCAAACTCCTCCTGCCGGTACCTGATGCATTTGGAAGCCGGATCGGCAATATGGAACATATACCGTCCTCCACGTGTCTTTCTCACTTTATAGAGTACCACGAAATGGTTGTTGTTCCAGTGCAGGATGCAGGGCATCGTTGCGTTTGCTGCCAATTCGTCAATCGAGATGCGTACTCCCAATGACCGGAATCCTATGCTCTCGGCTGCCTCGCTGATCCCCAGCATTGACACTCCCTCGTGGGTAATATAGCTCTTCCTACGCAGTGTCTGCAGGGTATAATGCTTGCCATGCCACCTTGCCACCATGCGCAGACAGGCAGGGCCGCAATCCATCATGTCAAACTGGGGATAGAAAGGAAAGGGGTTTTTAATCTTCATCCTCCGCTATGATATTGGAAAACAATTGGTAGAAACTATAGAATATCTGTGTATCGTCCAGTAGTCCGTCCTCATTTAAAAGAATATACGCATTATACAGTTTTTTCAGATGAAGGCGTGTTTTTCCTGTCTGCCGCTCTATCAGATAATTTAATAACCGGTTACGGATTTTATTGGCGGCCTCGGTTTGTTTTTTATAATGTACACGGCTTACCTGATTTTCGGAAACGCGATATTCAAGCAGCGGCTTGGGAATGATATGCAGCTTTCCGCCTGAACATGCAATTTCCGACCAAAGCCAGTAGTCTTCGGCATAGATATAGCGGTGTCTGTATTCCAGATGATTGTTCCGTAGATAATCGGTCCGGACCATGACAGTAGGATGCGAGATAAAATTACCCAGCAGGAGAAGATGCGCAAAATGATTTAAGGTTCCCTGTATTCCCGAATTGTAGATGTCGCTTCCACCCATCTGTTGCATATAGGAACAGCAAATGGTGATTTCCGGATTTTCATCCAGTATTTTCACTTGTTCGGCCAGACGCGTAGGAAACATCTTGTCATCAGCATCCATACGGGCGATGTATTTTCCGCGGGCTATAGAGAGACCATAGTTGAGTGTCTTTATATAATTATGTTTGCGTTTGACAAAACGGATACGTTCGTCTGAAATACCTGTGAGGAAGTCTGTGCATCCGTCGGTTGAGCCGTCATCAAGAATGAGCAGCTCATAAGACGTATAGGTCTGGCAAAGGATACTTTCTACGGACTCTTGCAGATATCTGCCAGCATTATAGACGGGGAGGAGTACACTGACTGTTGGCATTTGTGGTATTGTATGATATTGAATAATGAGTATCTGTCATTGTTTTTTCTTTCCTGCCTTGTTGAATTTCCATGTCAGTGAGAGGATCACGTAGCGCGGCAGCGTGTTGGAGAAAGTCTCGGTACGTCCTTGTGCATTGACATGGACGGAGGTGTATCGGTTGCGTCCCAGGAGATCGCAGCCTTTGAGCACGAGCGTGAAGGCCTTGATGGTGCGCGACAGACTTGCGTTCCAGACAAGGCGCGTATCGTTGAGCGAAGCATCGCTGAGACCGTAACGTGAGGATAGACGGAAGTCCGTAAAGAAAACAAGGGCACCGGGAAGCGTCAGCTGGCTTCTCAGAGTATAGGTCACGTCGGCGGTGCGGATGCGGATGAAATCGGCACGTTCACCGTCCACGTTTTTCCAGTCGAGCCGGATGCCGGCGTTGATATAGGAACTGTTTTTGAAATAGTAGCTCAGATCGAGACCGGGTTCGGCGGAGAATGTGCCGACAGTGCTGCGCGAGATCCGGTCTTGGCCGTGATTGAAGGAAAGGTCGGCGCTGTGCTGATATCCCATATTCAGCCGTGTCTGCATGGAAAGGTTTCCTTTTTGGTTGAGCGGCACGTTACACCAGAAGCGATAGTCCGTCTGCCAGTTTCCGTTGACATTGACCCAGCGCGAGGTACGCACGCCGCTCTCCCTGTCGTACTCCTGCTCCGGGGCGATCAGGTTGTGCCAACGGTGATAGCCGACGGAGGATGTGAACGAGCGGTTCCGTGGCAGGTTGCGGCTGAATTGCAGTTCAAGCCGGTCGCTGCGCATGTTCTTCAGATCGGGATTTCCCAAAGTGACGAAGAGCGGATTGGCCGCGTCGGTCATGTTGAGGAGGTAGAGGAGGTCGGGCTGGGAGGCGGTGGCGTTGTACTGCAAAGTCAGACGCATTTTGCTGCCGTTCCTGTCGCCGTCTACCGGCCGCCAGCGGAGCGAGGCGGAAGGTTCGGGAAGCCAGGCACGGCGGACGGCATGGTAGGACGTGCCGAAACGCTGGTAGTCCAGACGTGCCTCTTCGCGATGCAGCCGCAGCCCGGCTTTCAGCTCCAGCCAACCCTTGTGGGGCAGCTGCCGGTCGTAGCGCCAGTCGAGCAAGGCGGTGTGGCGCGAGATCAGACGGGTGGAGAAATGACTGTTGTCGGTGTCAAGCGTGCGAAGCAGTTCCCCGCGCTCCGAGGGCAGCATGGCCGGTGGAGCATCGCCGGCCCACTCACCGCCCAGCCGGTCGAGCCTGTAAAGGGGGCTCTGTTCGGAAGCGTAACGCTGCGAGAAGGTGTAGCCGGGTGTCAGCTGGCCGTTTGCCCGTGCGTCATCAAGGTATTTCCAAAGATACTTGCCCTGCAACGAGTAGTTGTAACGGCGCGAGTCGAAGTCGTTGAAGCGGCGGCGGTAGTCGGCGGCCTGTCCGGTCTTGGGGTATTCAAGACGGTAGATGTCAAAGTTTTCATTGGCCTGCCTGTTGTGGCCGAACTCGCCGCTGAGGTCGAGCAGGTTGCCCCGGAAAGCCAGCGAGGCACGGGCCGTCAGTTTGTGGGCCGACCGGTCACCCTCTCCCACAGCCTCTCTGCGCAGCCGGTTGAGCGTCTGCCGGCGGAGCGTCTCGTTCATCGGAAAGAGGAAGACGCTGTCGAGCAGGCCCTCCGTGTTGCCTGTTGCGGGCAGGGCATCAAACGAGGCTGAGCGCCGGTAGCTGTGGCTGTCGGTGTGCCGGTAGCTGCCGGAATAGCCCATCTCGTAGAGCCGCCCGTTGCGGGGACGGAGCGTGAGGCGCGTATCGCCGCTGACGGCTGCGCTGCGGTCATAGCTGTGCGAGAGGGAGCGGCCGAAGATGTTGCCGCCGGAGAGGTACGTCTCGCCGGCCGTGCCTTGTGTGCGGTTGTCGGCACGGTGCTCGAACACGGCATTGGCCGTCAGCTTCAGTTTGCCGCTGGGCTCGAAGCGATAGTCGGCCGCCGCCTGGTTACGCTCATGCAATCCGTCGGATTTTGTCCGGCTGAAACCGCCATACCGGTTATAGTCGTTATCGGTGTTCAGATTGTTGAAATCGCCCGTCAGGGTGAAGCTTTGCCTGTCGTCGAAGCGCATGGCAAACAGGCCGCCGTCATAGCGGTCTTCCGTGCCGTAGCCTGCTTTGAGCTGTCCGAGGTACGTGCCGATATACTGGCGCCTGAGGCGGACGTCCATCACAAACTGCCTGTCGCCCATGTCCCTCCCGGCGGTGCGGCTGAGTTCTCCTTCCTTTTCATACACCTTCACGCGGCTCACCACGTAGGCCGGCAGGTTCTTGAGCGCCGCCTGCGCGTTGCCGTTGAAGAAGTCCTTGCCGCCCAGCAGCAGGTTCTCCACAAGGCGTCCCTTCACATAGACGTTACCGTCGCGTATCTCGGCCCCGGGCAGCTGCCTGACCAGATCGTCCAGCATGGAGCCTTCGGGCAGCAGGAAGGCATCGGCGTTGTACACGAGCGTGTCGCCTTTGTAGAACATCTTGATTTTCGTGCCCGCCACCACGGCCTCGCCCAGCTTCCGGCCTTTTTCCTGCATATAGATGTCTCCCGCATCGAAGAGTTTGCCGTGTTTCATGTCCGCAAGCTCTATCTTCCGCACTGCCGTCTCATAGCCCGGTCTGGAGCACCTTATGCTATAGGTTCCTTGGGCCGGGACGGACAACTCGAACCGTGCGCCGTCCTTGGCTGCCTTCCGGGCGATGACGGCATTTGCCGACACGCTTTCCTTTGTGAACGGGATTTCCGCCGTTGTCTTTGCCACGACGGAGCCGTCAGCATGAAGGATCTCCACCAAGGCCGAATCGACCCCGTTTTCGGAAAAGAGGTCGCGGACCGTTCCTGTCACCTTGATTTCCTGGGCGGATGTGGCTCGGGAGACGCAAGCCACAAGCACAAGCATGATTAATTGCAAACGCATGATGGTAGAATCAGACATTATTTCCTTTTTTCTGTCCAGTTGAAGTTGTATGTGAGTGTGAGCATAGCGTAGCGCGGAAGAATATCGGCACTTCTTTCCGTGCGCTGGAAGCTTTCTGTCGTGGTGGTGAAACTATGCGAGCGCGCCAGAATGTCGTGAACTTTCAAGGTGATGGCAAGTCCTTTGAACTCCTTGCTCAGCGTGGCATCCCAAAGGGTGAGTGGACCGTCCAGCGTGCTCTGGCTGTTGCCGGCATAGATGTAGCTCCGGAGGGTGGTGCCCAGACGCAGGTCCCAGGGCAGTTTTCCGGTAGCATTGAGGAAGAGGTTTGTCTGCCGGTACCTGTTTTCCGTTCCCGGCTGGCGCAGACGGCTGAAGGCGGTGTACCACGAGGCATTGGCCCGGACCACGGATCCGATGGTGGCGCGCAACGATAGTTGCGGCCGATACGCCATGTTGCGCAGCAGGCCGGAGGCCACATCAGTTTCTTGCAAGAGGAAGGACAGGTTTTCGCATTGGCGGTAGTCAGCTTCGAAGGCGGCGGAAAGGTAGACACGTCTCTTCTTGTCAAGGGGTGTGGAGAACGAGGCCCTGCCCCGCAGGCCATGTGTGCGCGAGGTGTTCACCGGACAGTAGGTGCGCACACCGGTCCGTTCGTCATACAGCGAGCGGGTGGCAATGTCGTTGTGAACGCGCCGGTAGACCATTTCCGTGTTGAAGGCATAATGCTTCTTTGTCTGTTGCAGGTTGAATGTGTGGCCCACTTCGTGCAGGAATCTGTCTTTCAGTTCGGCATTGCCGATGAAAAGGTTGAGCGGGTCAGACTCGTCGCGGATGGGCAGATACTGTGTCAGCGAGGGCATGGAGGGAGTTCCCTGATAGCGGAGCTGCACCTCCGGCAGCCAATTCCGCCCGTCCCGGTTTTCCTTTTTCCAGCGCACGGAGGCCTGATGCCGGGCAAAGATTCCATCGCGCACTACGCGGTAATGGCGGGATTCCCTTTGGTAGTCCAGCACTTTCCGGGTGTATTGGAGGGCTTCCCCGGCCTCTATCTGTATGGTGGTGCTGCCGGGCAGTTTTATTTTGTGCGACCACTTCATGCCGGCCTCTCCGGAGTTTTCTTTCTGCTGTGAATAGTAGCTGTTCAGCATGTCGAGACATACGGACTTCCAGGCGACCGGAGGCAGCATGCCCATACTTCCGGTTCCCCAGTCCAGCAGGTCGGACCATTCGGCAAGGCGGTCCAGACGATATTGGGGATGGTTGCCGGTGCCGTAGAGATGGTCAAAGGCAAGGTAAGGCTTGAGCAGCCCGTCGGTTTGCCCGATCTTCTCGTATTTGCGGATGTATTCCAGCCGCGATTTCACTTCGGTCCGGCTGTCCCGGTCGTAACGGTATTGCCGGCGCCAGTCTTTGTCGGCCTGCTGGTAATAGGTCAGGCGGTAATTGTCGAACAGACTGCCGGCGATGACGCTGCGTTTCATCTCCGTGTTGAAATTCAGCACGTCTGTCCCGAGTGTGAAGACGGAAGTCAGCATGGGGCGGTGCGAGCGTTCAATGACATGATTTTTCATGGGGTTGAGCAGGCTGTACAGCAGGGCATTGTCCTCTCCCAGCGCTTCCTCTTGCCGGAGGATGGCGTCCAGTGTCAGACCGTCCCAGCTCTCCCTTCCCGGTAGGAAGTAGGCCAGGGTTACGCCGTCGGTCTGTTGATTCGTCTCCTTGAATCCGAAAAGATAGGTCAGTTCATGCTGCGAATGCTTCAGTCGGCGGTAGCGCAGGGAGGCACTGGCGTTGGCGTTCAGGAATCTGTTGTCCTCGTGCTGTTCGGTGCGCGTCATCTGGCTGGCGGGCGAGAGAAACGTTTCGGTATTGGTCCGTAGCTCCTTGTCCGCATCCGACCGCCTTACCGAGGCGTTGGCCGTGAAGCGCCAGTTCCGGTTCGGTTCCATGTAATAGTCCGCTCTCGCTCCTTTGGTACGGTGCCTTCCTTCCGGCATTTCTGTGGTCGTCGTGCAGATGTCCGACAGTTCCCGTTCCTGGTTATAGTTGTTGAGATCGGTATAAAAGGAGAACATCTGCCTGTCGTCCATTCGTGCCAGGAAGGCGGCACCGCCGTAGAGTTTTTCCGTCGCTCCGTCGGCTATCAGTGTTCCCATCCATGTGCCCAGATATTCCCGTTTGATATGCACGTCCAGCACATAGCGCCGGTCGTGCATGTCCCGTCCCGTCAGTTCCGTCAGTTCTCCGTCCTTGTCGTATGCCTTAACCTTGTCTACAACGTAGGCGGGCAGGTTGTCGAGAGCCGCCTGGATGTTTTCTCCGTAGAAGTTCTTTCCGCAGATGAGCAGGTCTTCCACCAGTTTCCCGTTGATAGTGATCCGCCCGTTTTCCAGTTCCGCTCCGGGCAACTGTTCCAGCAGTTTGCGCAGCGACTCGGTCTGCGCCACGTTGAAGGCATCAGCGTTGTAGATGATGGTGTCGCCCTTGTAATACATCTTGACGCGGCTGGCTGTCACCACCGCCTCGTCCAGCCGGCGGTCGCGGGCTTGCGGCATCAGGTGAATGGCGCCTGCGTCCAGCAGTTTTCTGCCCGCCGGAAGCCGTGCCGCTATTTTTTGCCGGTATGTTATGAAGCCTTTCGCTTCCACTGTCAGCCAGAGAGAGTCACGGCCGGCGACAATCACGGAAAAGGCGCCGCCGCTGTGTTTGTCACGGTAGCCGGTGGTGTTGCCGTCTATCTCTGTTTCATGAAACACATAACGGGTGGTGTCGGTTCCCAGCATCCGGCCGTCGGGGGCATTGATCCTGACAACCGCTCCCGGCAGCGATTCTTGCAGCAGTCCGTTGTACACAACGCCGCTGATCCGTATCTGCTGGCCACGGATAACGGTGGTGCAGCATAGGAAGAAAAAGGCGAGGATGAAGACAGGGTGTCTCATATGGCTTGTTCTACGGAATGAATATGATTGGTGATTTCAGGAATGAGAGTATATCGTTCACGTATGGAATACTCTCATTCCTGCATAGTCAGTCTATTGTTTTAAACAACTCTGGTTGTTGATGAGGAGCCATCACAAAATTTTGTGAAAATATTTGTGGGACCACTGCAAGTTACTCCAGAACCATCTTTTGCTATGCATTCACCTTTACAATTTGTTATGCTTCTGGAAGGTTGTGAACCACAATCAGCACTGCAACTTGTCATGCTCGTCTCTGTGGCACTACCTCCGAAGAGGTGTTTCATTTCCTCGTTGGTGAGGATACTGGCCTTTTTCAAGGCGATTGGTTTAATACTTTTCATAATCGAAAGAATTAAATGTGAATAATGTAATTTATTTAGTCGGGCCTCGACTCTTGAGAAAGTAATTTGCGATATCTCTCCTTCATGGACTGCAGAGAATAGTTAGAATTTACAAATTCCAAAGCCTTGCCGCGTATAGCCTCTCGTATGTTGTCTTCCAAAAGGAGAGCCTGATGCAAGGTCCGTTCCAGATTTTCCGGAAAACTCGAATCAATGAAAGCAACCAAGGCATTGTAGTCGGGTATGAACATATCCGTCAGTCCATTACCGTTTGTCGTGACAATCAGCAAGCCATTCGCCATCATTTCCAATCCCGTATAGCTGCATTGTTCCGTGTAAGAAGGTAATACTCCGATGTCCGCTGCCTGATACCACATCTCCAGACGTTCTTTGGGTAATAGCCCGGTATAGGTGATTCTTGTTACACTTTGAGAAGCCAATTTGGAAAATTCATTGAGTTTAAAGACTTCTCCGGCAATGACCAAACGTAAATTACTATGATGACGGCACAGTTCTTCAAAGGCTTTCAGTAAAATCTCTATACCCTTTGCCTTAACTGTGCGGCCTACAAAAAGCAGTACTCGCTCTTCCGGTGCAATACCCAATTCCTCACGGATTCTGTTACGTTCTGAATAGGCGCATTTTCTTACCCGGACAGATAATCCGTTGGGAATAAGGTGTATTTTTTCTTCCGGAACATCGTATGTGTCGTGAAGCAGTTGTCTTGTGGTTGGGGAAAGGCATACGACATCATCGACAATATGGTACATCTTCTGTTCCTCAATGAAATATTTCTTGCAGAAGTATTCCGTCTGATGTATCTGGCTTTTACCTATTCTTTTTCTTTTGATTTCCTTTAACTTTTCCTTATCCCCCAGAAGAGGGGCCGTCCAACCTTGATCATGTATGGTGAATACGATTCTTGATTTACGATAATATCGGCGGAGATTTTTCAGAAAGTCTGTGCAAGGCGAATGGTTCACAAAGAATACATTGTCGCAACTGTCGTCCACGTACATTTTCAGGATGAGCCAGCACAAGGCTCCAGTTTCCAAAAATTTTCCATGATTGCACAAAGGGAAATTATAATATCGACAATGCTTTTCCTCGTAAACTGCAAAGAAACGGTTTTCTGAATTAAACGATAGGAAATTGACATCAACATCCAGATCTTCCAAACAGGACAGCAGACACTTCATATAAGTTCCCACGCCGTTCTGTTTTGAAGAGATGTGTTCGTCCACAATATATACTTTTTTCATCTTCACTCCTCCATTTTTTCTGCTTGAAGTTGCATTTCCATATAACCGGCCAGCCCGTGACGGAGTCCCAACTTTTTCACCGGGATATGCTTCATGGGTATTATAAACGAAAGTAAATCAGGTTTATAAAAAGTCCCGCCTTTTAATATTCCGTCCAATACCTTGTACATTTTTTCCCATTTTATCTCTTGTGGTTTTTCGATCCGTTTTTTCTGTAGAATCTGTAACCAGTCATTCAGATATTGAGCATCGAAAACTGTCTTACCCTGTAGTATTGCCCCTTGTATATGAACAGCCACATAATGGAACAGGCCGCACAACCCTTTTTCCAGACTGTCATCCGTCATGCGCCGCACATCTACGTTCATGATCCGTTCATCCAGTTCTCCGGTCAATTCAGCTCCGCATCCTTTCATGTATTCGTTTTGAATAAGGTACTCGATGCCCCATCCAATTCCGGCCATCCCGTTGGCTAAATCCACGACGGTGGAGTCTGTCATATTATTTACAATCCGAGACATAAGGAAGTCGGCCGCGTTTTCAATCACAGGTTGTTTGCGGGCCCTTGCATAATGGGCAAGAACCAGCATGATACCGGTCATCCCGTCAAATAGCCCCAAAGCAGCCGGCACATCACATGAATGAAGTATCAAATGATGAAGCAGTTTTTGTTCCTTTGTAAAAACGATCCTTTTCATTTTAACAGTGGGGAGATGGTTAAAAATATCGCATGTCCTCAATACTATAGCCGTATGGCAATTTGCGTCCGTTTACCAGCAATGTGGGAGTGGCATTAAAGGCCGTTTCCTTTTTCCATCTCTCATGGCTTTCAAATTCTGCGACAACCTTTTCATCGGTTATATCCAGATGATAAGGTTCAAAGAACTTTTCCCTTTTCACTTTCCCTTCGGCATACCAATTGGAAATCACATCCCAGGCCTTTTCCGCTCCGTATTTCCGGTATAACGCAATCATGTATTTGTTGATGTCATTCCATTCGGGTTTAAACGAAGTGAAGACATATTGAATCCGGCAATTGCCTGAATCCATTAGTGTTTGCAGACGTTTGTGCATTAGCGCGCAGGGATTGCAATACGGATTGCTGAATACCGTTATGCACATTTCTTTTTCTTTGTTTCCGAAAATAAGAGAAGAAGCGTTTACCGGATATTCTTTTTCCGCAGCAGCCAGGGCATGAAATACCGTATCTTTCATTCTTAAATGATCGTATTGCCAACGGGCCAGCCGGAGTTCTTTTGATTTTACAAGCAATGGAAGGAATTTGTTGAGTGCAAGTCCCAAACCGATATATGCAACAATCAAGACGACAGCAGCTATCAGGTGCAGCCGGAAAGGCTGTGAATAGATGCCTCCAATAAGATACAGAACGAACTGTGACACCACAACTCCTTGCACAATCAGGCAAAGCGGGCACCATTGTGATATATGCCGCTGATACCATACGCTCCATAAACTATAGACCAATGCAAGCATGTTTATGTAAGCCAGAATAAAAGTAAACTGGTCGGACTGGAGCATACAGATGCTGTTTACAAGAAAATAGCTGAACCCTATTTCGGCCCATGAATATTTTCCGAATACTTTGGCTGCACTATTTTCAAGAACATTGTGACAACTGCTTTTTTTGAACGCATGACACACGTTTTCTATAAATGTGTTGCGAATTTTCATTTGCTGAAAAAGCAACATGGTGGAAACAGCACATCCTAATAGAGAAAACAACAAGTAGACAGCCTCGATCCATGTGAGCGTTTCGCGCCTCATTGCGCAAAGGCCCAATATGCCAAGACAACAGGCTATAAGAAGGGCTGATTCCGTCTGGTTCCATAGATGCTGTAATTTATGTTTTTTATAATCCGGCTCCACACTTTTTTCATCAGGATAAAACAGAAGGGCACAGCCTCCCCATTGACGAACAAAATCATGATATGAAATCGTGGAATCGGTTCCGTAAATTTCCATTTCTACCTGTTTGGATGAAACTCTCTTGACCAGGACATAATCATCGTTATAATTTGCAACGAAAGGAACGGGCATGGCCGCTATCTCTGATTTTTCTTTTACTAAAACACCTTCTGTCTTTATTCCGTATTTCTCACAGAGAGACTTCAGTCCGTAGAAAGTGTATTTGTAGGGATGCTCCTCATAAGATTGAAGTGTAAAATTGTCAGTATGTGGAACCTCCAACTCGCACAACAAAGAAAGAAAAATGTTTGATTTCGTTTTCATGATGATTCTGTTTTGTACAAAATGAATTCAATCCTTACTTTTTTTGAAGTGAAGAATAAAAACACCTTTGGAAAGATTATTCCCTTCAATTCCTAATCTCTTTAACATCTTTTTGTTCATAAAGAATTCAGCTGAACTTTCATTGTTTACTTCATGTACAATTTGCACGAATGCAACTTTCGTATATACGCACAAGTCACTTTCATTCTCATTCAACAGATATATTTTATCGCCTTGCTTCAATTTATGAGGGTTGTTGGGAGTAACTGAAATAAAATGATCAGCAACATTGTCATTGAGACCCTTCACTTCTTTTGGATTCCGGCCAATCATATTTTCTGAAATTATTTGCTAAGATGAACCTTATTAATATATCATTTGGATAGGTAGGCAAAAGTCTTAAGTACTTTGTATATAATTGTCGTAATAATTATGCCCAAGTTTTGATGCAAACAGCAATAATCTAAGCATTATTCATATTCTACGTAGAACGTACCTGCATAGACAATATCATCTATGGTTATTCTTATTTCATATTCTCCGGGCGCAAGGTCTGCCACAGAGATAACCATCGGCTCGTCCTTTCTGAGATTCATCAAGCCTTCGTCTATCGTGTTTTCCTCTTCCGCAACGATAGCGTAGGGCAGGCTCATGCCGATACATGACTGGAA
>VSQE01000067.1:11949-13880 GCA_009775705.1 Prevotellamassilia sp. | reverse complement strand
ACTTCAAATACATCCAAGCCCGCGATATTAAGCCCGAAGGAATCCATCTTTGGGCAGGAGAGAACCAGACGGTCCACTCACAAACTGTAGGTCTTTCTTTCACATACGATTCCCGAGACTTCATGCTTAACGCCTACTGGGGGTGGTTCGTACAATTGGACCAGACTTTCACACCCCGTGTTTTAGGAAACGACTATTGCTTCTCCACAACGGAACTCACAGCCAGCACATACCGCCCCATTTGGAAAGGCGGCATACTGGCCGGTGAATTCCATACACAATTCAATTACGGACATCCCGCATGGAGTATGCTGGCTGAAGTCGGATCGAACCAGCGAATGCGCGGATATTTTGAAGGACGCTACAGGGACAAGAACATCATAGAGGCACAGATAGAACTGCGTCAGAAGATTTACCGCCGGCATGGCTTTGCGCTTTGGGCGGGAGCCGCCGAGATTTTTCCCCGTTTTGAAGAACTGCGCCTGAAAAAAATTCTGCCGAATGCCGGCATTGGTTATCGGTGGGAATTCAAGAAACGCATCAACGTCCGAGCAGACTATGGCTTAACACGCAACGGCGGAGGATTTCTCTTCAGCATCAACGAAGCCTTCTAAATTACTGCTCCACCATACTTTTCATGGAAATATAAAATCAACAACAAAATGTCATACAAAGCACTCACGACCTCGTTTTTCCTCACCCTGTCATCTGCCACAGGCATTACCCTTGCCATTCCTTATTCCCCCGAATACCTTCAGGAAAATGAAACAGACGGAGAACATATCGAATACATCAAATATGGAAACTTCGACAAATGGCTCTGCCGCAACATCAAGGAAAGCGGAATCATAGGCGGCAACACCAAAACCCTTTTCGAGATTGCCCCCAACGGAACATGGAACAATAATAATCCCTATCACGGACTGGGAGGTTCCCCCTGGGCAACCTCAAACGTACTGGCCAAAGTGTCCGGTATTACGAAAACAAACACGTCCGTCTACAGGGAAGCCCGTGCCGGTCACGGCTACTGCGCCAAACTATATACCCATCTGGAAGAGTGTAAAGTTCTCGGTCTCATCAATATCAAAGTCCTGGCCGCCGGCTCCATCTACCTTGGACAAACCCAAGAACCCATCACAAACACGAAGAACCCCATGGCCAAACTCGATGCCGGAGTCAAATTCACTAAACGCCCCAAATCCATCTGTTTTGACTATAAGATACAGCTTGCAGGAAAACCCGACCGCATCCGCCAGACAGGATTCAGCAAAGTTACCACGGTAAAAGGTATGGACATGCCTGACTGCATTCTCTATCTCCAGAAACGATGGGAAGACGCCAATGGCAATATCTATGCCAAACGGGTCGGCACAATGGTACAGCGCTTCAACAAAAACACCGGATGGGTCAACAACGCACGCTTCCCCATCCACTACGGAAACATCACGAACAAGTCTTTCTACAAATCCTATATGGGACTTACATCCGGCGACATCACCAAATATGCCAAAAACAGCAAAGGAAAAATGGTCCCGGTCAAGGAAGTGGGCTGGGCCGAAAACAACGAAACTCCAACCCATATAATCCTGCAATTCGACTCCAGTCACGGCGGTGCCTACGTAGGCAGCGTTGGCAACACCATCTGGATAGACAACGTGCGGCTTGTTTATTGATTCCCCATTCGCCCCAAACCCTGAAAATCATCGGCAACAAACCATTCCAATGCCCCCGCAATCTGTATCACCGTATGCAAAAGAGAGGGAGGGAAACTGCCTAATGGACGATTTTTTCAAATAAGTCTCATTTTTATCGAAAAAAATTTGTTCAGAAAAAACAGAATGCTTACCTTTGCAGCCGTTAAGAAGAATGAGCGTTCTTTGAACAACAAAAAAGTAAAAGACGGACCAACCGTCCAAAGCCAAAAACAACGG
>VSQE01000067.1:0-11849 GCA_009775705.1 Prevotellamassilia sp. | reverse complement strand
CTCCTTAGCTCAACTGAATAGAGCATCTGACTACGGATCAGAAGGTTATAGGTTTGAATCCTATAGGAGTCACTTTTTTACAACAATGGCTCCTTAGCTCAACTGAATAGAGCATCTGACTACGGATCAGAAGGTTATAGGTTTGAATCCTATAGGAGTCACTTTTCTATGAAAAGATTCTCGCAGATATAAAATCTGCGAGAATCTTTTTTTGTTATACTATCCCTAAAAAAGAACCCGACCATAATGAAGGCCGGGTTCTTTACATAAAAACAAATTACTAATACCTTACTCTATCTGCTCTTTCTCAAAATTATCAATCAACTTAGCCTGAATGTCAGCCGGAACCAATTCATAACTTGCAAACTTCATGATGAAACTGGCACGTCCACCCGACAAAGATGACAGACTGGTGGAATAGGAAGACATTTCCTTCAAAGGTACTTTTGCCTGCAACTTCTCATATCCATTCTCCGAAGACATACCCACAATCATACCGCGCCTTCCCTGCAAATCACTCATTACATCTCCCATTTTTTCAGCCGGGACAAAAACTTCTACATCATATATAGGTTCAAGGATCTTCGGGCCAGCCTCTTTGAACGCCATACTGAACGCATTGCGTCCGGCCAGCATGAAAGACAATTCATTGGAGTCTACCGGATGCATCTTGCCATCATATACAACTACGCGCACATCACGGGCATAACTTCCGGTAAGCGGCCCTTGCTCCATCCGTGACATAATACCTTTGAGAATAGCTGGCATAAAACGAGCATCGATGGCACCGCCTACTACGGAATTGATAAATACCAATTTACCACCCCATTCCAATGGTATCTCCTCCTTGCCTTTCATGGCAACACGAATTTCCTGATTGCCGAATCTATAGACTGTAGGATCTGGCATTCCGTCCGAATAAGGCTCAACAATCAGATGAACTTCTCCAAACTGGCCCGCCCCACCCGACTGTTTCTTGTGACGATAGTCTGCTCTTGCCGCTTTGGTCAAGGTTTCACGATAAGGAATACGCTGCTCATAAAACTCAACGGCAATCTTATCCAGATTCTCTAACCGCCAGTTCAGGGTCCGAAGATCGAATTCACCTTGTCCGTGCACCAACATCTGACGGAGTTCTTTTGACTGCTCCACCTCCCACGTGGGATCTTCCTGACGCATGCGGTTCAGTGCAGCCATCATCTTCTCCGTATCCGCTTCATTGACGGCACGGATGGCACGGGTGTATTTCGGATTGGGATATTTAATAAAATTAAAACGGTGATCGCAATCTTTCGCATTCAGAGTGTTGCCGGTGCGCACATCTTTCAGTTTTACCGTACAGCCGATGTCTCCAGCCACAAGTTTCTCGACTTTTTCGCGCTGAGCCCCCGCACAGACAAAAAGCTGCGCCATTCTTTCCTTGCTGCCTCTGTCCGCATTGGTCAGGTCCTCGCCTTCATTCACCTCTCCGCTCATCACTTTGAAATACTGCACCTCACCGATATGCGGCTCCACACCGGTCTTGAAAAAGTAAATGGACGTAGGAGCATCCTGCAAAGGTGGGACTTCCACTCCCCGTGTATTGTGTACGGCCGGCATTTCATCCACAAACGGAACGACATTTCCCAAAAACTCCATCAGACGGCCCACACCCATATTGCGCCCCGCACACACACAGAATACGGGGAAAATGGAGCGTGTCACCATTCCCTTACGAATGCCTTCACGCATTTCGTCCTCTGTCAGTTGTTCCGTCTCAAAAAATTTCTCCATCAGGGTTTCATCGTTCTCCGCAGCCGCCTCTACCAAAGCCTTATGCATGACCATGGCCTTTTCCTGCTCCTCGGCGGGAATTTCTTCCATCTGGGGCTTTCCTCCCTCAGGCCCCCACGTCAATTTCTTCATGAGAATGACATCAATGAGGGAATTAAACCCAGAACCCGTCTTTACCGGATACTGAACGGGAACCACTTTAGGCCCATATATCATTTGCAACTCATCGAGGATGCTATCATAATCACATTTCTCATCGTCTAACTGATTGACCAGAAAAATAACCGGTTTGCCTAATTTTTCCGTATAGCGGAAATGATTCTGCGTACCCACCTCGGGTCCGAACTGTCCGTTAAGTAAAAGTACGGCAGTGTCTGTCACATTCAGGGCCGTCATGGCGGCTCCCACGAAATCATCGGATCCCGGGCAGTCTATGATATTCAGTTTCTTTCCGTTCCATTCCACATGGAAAACCGTTGAGAATACGGAGTATCCATAATCCTGCTCTACAGGAAAATAGTCGGAGACCGTATTCTTCTGGGTGATGCGCCCTCTACGTTTGATTATCCCGCTCTCAAAAAGCAAGGCCTCTGTCAATGTAGTCTTGCCCGATCCATCATTTCCCAAAAGGGCTATGTTTTTAATTTCGTGTGACTGATATACTTTCATAGTCAAGTAGCTTTAAAGTTTGAACTTGGGTTTCAAAATCATGGCGCAATTTCGGGAAAAAAAATCGTACGACCAAATATGCTTATTATGTTTTTAAACAGTTTTGACGCCATTGAAGCGCTTTGGCCAAATCCGCATCCAGACACCTCCATCAAGAAATGCACAAACTCGTAAACCTCACGAAAGACCTGCCTCCGAGAACCAGACTCCCAGAAGCTATAAAAACTTGCGAAAAGCCACTCCGTTTGTTTTGATCTGCAAACAAAAACCATTACTTTTGCACCATGAAACGGAAACTGACAATTTGCTTATTTAGTATATTGCTCCTGTCTTTTCAGCTTGCCGCCCAGAGAAGCGAAATTCTCACTCCGCATATTCACACGTTGCAGCTAATCACGGAAGGTGACATCAAGCGTCCTCCGGTAATAGATCTTGGGAAAGGAGAAAAACTCACCGTCTCTTTTGATGATATGACCCATGAATACCGCCGCTATGTCTATCGCATACAGCATTGCTCCTACGACTGGCAACCCACCGAGGACCTGTTTGAAAGCGACTATCTGGAATCGGCGGCAGAAGAAGAAGTGATTGAGAACTACAGCCAGAGCCTCAACACTTCCGTACTCTATACCCATTACTCCTTCACCCTTCCCAACAGCCGAGTAAGACCTATCCTGTCGGGAAACTACAAGGTAACAATCTATGAAGACGGCGAAGACGAACTGCGCCCTGTTGCAGTTGCCTGCTTCTCCGTTGTAGAAGAAATGGCTGGAATAGCTCCTTCCATGACCACCAATACAGACATCGACTTCAACCGTGCCCACCAGCAACTTTCCATGGAAGTGAAACTTGGGGATATTCCCATCCGGGATGCCCGCGAGGAAATACATGCAGTGGTCACACAAAACCAACGATGGGACAACGCCGTAATAGATCCGGCCCCGACAAGCGTAACCGGTTCCTCCATGATCTGGGACCATCACAAATCGCTCATCTTTGAAGCAGGAAACGAATTCAGGAAATTCGAGATGCTCAGCACCCGTTATCCGGGAATGCACATGGAAAATATCAGATGGTATCCACCTTACTATCATGCTACCCTGATGACCGATGCCCCACGTCCCAATTATCTCTATGATGAAGACGGGAACGGCCTCAGCGTAATCCGCAAAGAAGGAAGCGGCGATCCCGAAACGGAAGCCGACTACGCTTTTGTACATTTCAATCTGGCCTGCGACTCCCTGGCCGATACCGATATCCATGTATGCGGCCAGTGGAACGGATACTCACTCTCTCCCGAACACAGAATGCGCTACAACAACGATACGCAGGAATATGAGACCGATATATTCCTGAAACAGGGCTACTACAATTACCTGTATCTCGCCGTTAACGGAAAGAATCCGCAAAAAGGACAGACCGGCCCCATCGAAGGAAATTTCTTTCAGACTGAGAACAATTATTCCATATATATATATTACAGACGCACAGGAGACCGATATGACCGTCTGGTAGGCTTTGCCAACCGGACTTACCGGCCTTAACAGTAAAGAACATCTTGCATGAATATTGTATTTCTTGACGGATTCACCCTTAATCCGGGCGACATATCCTGGGATGCTTTCCGGAAGCTCGGAAATTTTACCGTATATGACCGCACCGCCTCAAACGAAGTGATCGCACGAGGAACCGATGCCGACATCCTGATCATAAACAAGACCCGCCTCACGGAGGAGCACTTTTCCGCCCTGCCCCGCTTGAAACTGGTGTGCGTAGCCGCAACGGGATATGATGCAGTAGACGTCAGGGCTGCCCGTAAATATGGCATTCCGGTGTGCAATGCCGCCAACTACGGCAGCCGGGCTGTAGCCCAAATGGTTCTCGCCCTCATACTGGAAGTGACCAACCGCGTGGGAGAATATGCGGCGGCAAATCGTTCGGGGTTATGGAGCAACAGCAAGGATTTTTGCTGCTGGAACCAGCCATTGATAGAACTGACAGACAAGCGCGTTGCCATTGTGGGATTCGGGAATATCGGGAAACAGGTGGCCTGCCTCCTCCGGCCGTTCGGAGTAAAACTGTATGCTGTCAGTTCAAAAAGCCAGGACTATCTTCCGGATGACATCCTGAAGATTTCTTTGGAAGAAGCCTTCTCCACCTGCGACATCGTCAGTCTGAACTGTCCCTTGACCTCCGAAAACAAGAAATTTGTCAACGCACAGTTGCTGGGAAACACCAGAAAGGGCCTCATCCTGATCAACACGGCCCGGGGCAGACTGATAGACGAAGAAGCCGTTGCACAGGCATTGAAGGAAAACCGGTTAGGGGCCTATTGCTGCGATGTCCTCTCACAGGAGCCTCCCCGCCCGGACAATCCCATCCTGTCCGCTCCCAACACATGGGTAACTCCGCACGTGGCCTGGGCCACAGCCGAAGCCCGGCAACGCATCATCAGCATCATTGAAGGAAACATAAAAGCCTTTCTTGGCGGGCACCCTGAAAACATTGTAAACTAACCCTTTCACCTCCACTTCATCTGATTCCATGTTCGACATCACATTAGTACAAATATTTGAATTTATCGGCACACTGGCTTTCGCCATCTCGGGAATACGTCTGGCATCTGCCAAACATTTTGATCTGTTCGGAGCCTACGTCGTAGGTGTGACCACCGCCATCGGAGGCGGTACCATGCGCGATCTGCTGCTGGGCCTTCGCCCTTTCTGGATGACCGACTCGTTTTATCTTATCTGCTCGGCATTTGCCCTGCTTTGGGTCATTACATTCCGCAAACTGCTGGTACGGCAGAACAACACATGGTTCCTTTTCGATACCATCGGCCTGGCATTGTTCACCGTCACAGGCATCGAGAAAAGCATTACTGCCGGTTTTCCGTTCTGGACGGCCATCATCATGGGAACCCTGACTGGAGCCGGCGGCGGTGTATTCCGCGATGTATTCATCAATGAGGTTCCGCTGATTTTCCGAAAAGAGATTTACGCTCTGGCCTGCGTCATCGGCGGCATTGCCTACTATTTATGCCACCTTTTAGGATGTAACTCCATTCTTTCCGGCATCATCTGCGGTATCGTAGTGGTACTGATGAGATTTCTGGCCGTCAAATACAAATTGCACCTTCCCATTCTGAAAGGGGAAGAACAATGACCAGAGTCCTCATTCTCAACGGAAGCCCACGCAAAGACGGAAACATATCCCGTATGCTCCGGCTGGCAGAAGATGAAGCATTGCAACAAGGAGCAGAAGTTACAGTTGTCAGCATTAGTGATTTACATATCACACCATGCCGCGGCTGTATGATCTGCCGTACAAAGAATCAATGCGTTCTTCCTGACGATGATGCCCAGCATGTAGCCGGTCTCATATCACGGCACGATGCCCTTGTCATCGGCTCTCCCTGTTATTGGGGAAACATGCCCGGCACGTTCAAGATACTCTTTGACAGAATCGTGTACAGTATGACAAGAATAAACAAATACGGCATCCCCGAGCCTCTGCACAAAGAAAAACGTGCCGTCATCATTGTAACATGCTCCACGCCTTTTCCCTTTAATATTCTTTTCAGACAAAGCAGAGGAGCCCTACATGCTTTTCGGGAAATACTGAAATGCAGTGGATTCCGAAATATTGCGGCCCTTGAAAAAAGCAACACCCGGAAACATCCGGAACTGACAAGGCAAGACGAAACAAAATGCAGAAAAGCTATCCGGAAATTGCTCCAGAAATGACCACATACTGTTCAGTTCTCCTAATGCTCCATATATTCCCGGATGTCAATACAATAAATAAACCTAAAAACCGTTTCTACTAATAAAAAAATCACAGACAACACGAAATGATAGAATATATAAAAGGGCATCTTGAGGAACTCATACCAACCCAAGCCATCATAGAGACATCCGGAGTAGGCTATGCCTTGTCCATCTCTTTGAACACCTATTCGGCCATTCAGGGAAAAGAAACGGCAAAACTGTATGTCTATGAGTCCATCAGAGAAGATGCCTACTTACTTTTCGGATTTGCGACCCGCGAAGAAAGAGAACTCTTTCTGCTCCTCATCGGCGTTTCGGGTATTGGCGGCCAAACCGCCCGTATGATATTATCCGCCTTCACCCCGACAGAACTGACAAACATCATCAGTGAAGAGAATGTCCGTGCATTGAAAAGCGTCAAAGGCATCGGTCCCAAAGCCGCACAAAGAATCATAGTGGACCTGAAAGACAAAATCATAACTTTGGGTTCCAAGACTTTAACGACTTCCGCAAGCAACGGAAACAGACAAACAAACAATGAAAGTGCGGAAGAAGCCATTTCCGCACTTACGATGTTAGGTTTCTCTCCTGCCCCCGTATCCAAAGTTGTTCTCCAAATCATCAGAGAAAAACCGGAAACGGCTGTAGAAGAAATCATCAAAATGGCATTGAAGATGTTATGACATACTCCGAATACCCATGAACCATCTGCTGAAAATATTTCCTTTTCTCTTCGTACTGTCTCTTTTTGTCTCGGTTACAGCCGACACCTCCTTGCGCTCTCCGAAAATAGCGGAAAAGCCCAAAAATCCGGATTTTCAAGACACACATCTCCACAGCACTCCCGAAGACACCCTTTCTCCCCGCTTCCCGGTCAAGACCACAACTGCTCAAAGCGAGAAGGACACAGGCAAGAAGTCCACGGACCTGAAGGATCCGGAAAATCTGAAAACGGATATTTTCTACGATGAGAAGACCGGTACTTTCCGGCTCGGCACAAAATTGGGAGACAACTTTCTGGAGGCCCCGTTCATGATGGATGACGACGAATACGAGAAATGGAGCATCCGTCAGTCCATGCGCGAATATTACCGCAATAAAAATGCTGAGGCATTTCAGGCCAAAGGAAAGGAAAAGTTCGATTTCACAGACATGAACTTTGACCTGGGACCTGCCAACAAGATTTTCGGACCCGGCGGCGTACGGATCAAAACACAAGGATCGGCAGAACTGAAAATCGGGGCCAACACACGCTTTGTGGACAATCCGTCTCTCTCCGAGCGCAACCGTAAAGTCTTCGGCTTCGACTTCGACGAAAAAGTCAACCTGAGCGTAAACGGTAAGGTGGGAGACAAAGTAAACATGGATTTCAACTATAACTCGGAGGCCACCTTTAATTTTGACACACAGAATCTGAAACTCCGCTACGAAGGCAAGGAAGATGAAATCATCAAATTGATCGAAGCCGGAAACATTTCCATGCCGACCAATTCTTCCCTGATACGAGGAGCCTCTTCGCTTTTCGGTATACGAACAGACATGCAATTCGGAAAACTGAAATTGCAGACCGTTGTCTCTCAAAAGAAATCCAGCAGCCAGAGCGTATCATCCAAGGGCGGGGTGCAGCTCAACAATTTTGAGTTTTCGGCAGATGCCTACGATGAAAACCGCCATTTCTTTCTGGCACATTATTTTCGGGATCACTATAATGACAACATGTCACAATTGCCCAATATCCTGTCCGGCATCACCATCAACCGGGTCGAAATCTGGGTCACAAACAAAACGGGACAGACAAATAACACCCGCAATATCATTGCCTTTACCGATTTAGGCGAAAACGAGCATCTCGGCAACTCTATGCTTACTCCGGGAACGGACCGGCTTCCTTCCAATAACTCCAACAGCCTCTACCCCGCCCTCAGCACCAGCCTGATCTCCGCACGCGACATATCGCAAGCCACTCCAGTGCTTGACGGTGCCGGATTTACAGGAGGAATTGACTATGAGAAACTGGAAACGGCCCGTCTGCTCAACTCCTCCGAATACCATGTCAATGAAGCCTTAGGGTACGTTTCCCTAAAATCGAGCTTACAGACCGATCAGGTTCTGGCCGTTGCTTTCGAATACACATACCGCGGGCAACGCTATCAGGTGGGTGAGTTCTCCACCGACCTGAAGGACAACAAGGAGGCACTCTTTGTGAAAGCTCTGAAAAACACCGCCAACACTCCCCAAATGGGCAACTGGCACCTCATGATGAAAAACGTATACTCTCTGGGCGCCACATCCATTCAAAAAGAGAAATTCCGGCTGGACATCAAACTTTTGAGCGACACCTCCGGTGTTTATCTGTCCTATCTTCCCGAGCCTGGCCTGAAAGACAAAAAAATATTGGCCCTAGTAGGTCTGGACCGTCTGGACAACAACAACAAGCGAAATCCCAACGGATATTTCGACTATGTGGAAGGCTACACCATTGACGCAAGCAACGGCCGAATCTATTTTCCCGTAACGGAACCCTTCGGCTCCTATTTATACAAAGTGATCGGGAATAAAGAAATTGCCGACAAATACGTTTATCAGGAACTGTACGACTCCACCCGTACAGTAGCCAAACAGATTGCGGAAAAAGACAAATTCATCCTGGCCGGCCAGTACATGGCCACCAAGCGCGACGAGATCCAGCTGGGAGCCATGAATATTCCCCGAGGTTCGGTCGTTGTCACTGCCGGCGGAATGACCTTGATGGAAGGTTCCGACTATACGGTAGATTATAATTCCGGCATCGTAAAAATCCTGAACAAGAGCATTCTGGATGCCGGAACTGCCATCAATGTCAGTCTGGAAAGCAATACCGACTACGGCATGCAGCGCAAGACCATGTTCGGACTGAACTGGGAATATGATTTCAGTAAAGATTTCCAGATAGGCGGAACCTTCATGCACATCGGCGAAAAGCCGTTGACCACGAAGGTCACAATGGGCAGCGAGCCACTGAACAATACCATCTGGGGCCTCAATCTCTCATGGAAAAAACAGAGCCAATGGCTTACGGACATGCTCAACAAATTTCCGCTGTTGCATTGTACCGCTCCCTCCAGCATTAACTTTACCGCCGAATTCGCCCAACTGATAGCCGGAAAAAACAAAGGAGCACAAGGCAATGCCTCCTATATTGACGATTTTGAAAATGCGAAAAGCGAAATAGATATAAGCAGCCCGACAGAATGGACAATCAGTTCCGTACCTTCCATTTTCCCGGAATCCAAATACAACAACGACATCCGGTACGGCTATAACCGTGCTTTGCTGGCATGGTACTACATTGACCCGCTCTTTACACGACGCTCCTCTTCCCTCACCCCCGGACATATAAAAGGAGATCTTGAACAGTTGTCAGATCCCGATGTCCGCGAAGTGTACAAAAGCGAGTTGTTCCCCAACAAGCAGATAGATTACAAAGAATCCGCCACACTCAATGTGCTCAATCTGGCCTACTACCCCGACGAGCGCGGCCCCTACAATCTGGACCCGTCTCTGGACCGCAACGGCCGGCTGCTCAACCCGCAGCAACGATGGGGCGGCATGATGAGAAAACTGGAAACAAGCGATTTCGAGACGGCCAACATCGAATACATCGAGTTCTGGATGATGGATCCCTTTACCAAAAACCGTGAGAACGGTACCGGATTTTCAGGCGATCTGTATTTCAATCTCGGCGAGATTTCCGAAGACATCCTGAAAGACGGAAAAAAATTCTACGAAAGCGGGCTCCCCATCGACGGAGATCCCTCCCAATATACCGAAACGATCTGGGGACGCGTACCCACACAAAACAGCATAACCTACGCCTTTAACACCTCGAGCGGCTCCCGACAATATCAGGATGTAGGCTTCAACGGACTTTCCAGCGAACAGGAGGCCTCCTTCCCAGCTTATCGGGATTATCTCGAACAAATCAGAAACATCGTACGGCCCGAAGTCTACGACTCTATATTGGCCAGTCCGTCGGCAGACCGATACCATTATTTCCGAGGGACGGATTTCGACAATGCACAGACTTCCATTCTTGACCGCTACAAACGCATCAACAATCCCAACGGAAACTCGGTCGACGCCGACAGTTCGCCCGAATCCTACAGCACGGCCTACAAAACCACCCCCGATGTAGAAGACATCAATCAGGACTATACTCTGAACGAATACGAAAGATATTTCCAGTACCGCATCCGCATCGCTCCCGATGCCATGAACGTGGGTCAGAACTACATTGTGGACAAACGGACCGCCAGCGTCCGGCTGCGCAACAACAAGACAACCGAAGCCACCTGGTATCTCTTCCGCATTCCGGTAGACCAATACGAAAAGCGCGAAGGCAATATCAACGATTTCAGTAGCATCCGCTTCATGCGCGTATTCCTCACCGGCTTCCAGAAACCCATCGTTCTCCGTCTTGCCACCTTCAATCTCGTCCACGGTGAGTGGCGTGCATACGAGCAGGCTCTGTATGCCAACAAAGCCCCAGATGTAAGCGGTAGCCTGAGCGTCTCGGCCGTCAACTATGAAGAGAACTATGACAAGCAACCCGTCAACTATGTCATCCCGCCCGGAATCAGCCGCGTCATAGATCCCGGTCAGGACCAGATGCTGGAAAACAACGAACAGGCTCTGGCCATGACCGTCAAGAATCTGGCATCGGGCGATGCACGGGCCGTCTATAAGAACACTTCATTAGACCTGCGCCGCTACAAACATCTGCAAATGTTCGTACATGCCAACAGCCTGCCCGACAACAACGAGGTAGAAGACGGACAGACCAGCATGTTCATCCGTCTGGGATCGGACTATAAAAGCAATTTCTACGAATACGAAATACCGCTCACCATAACGCCGCCGAACAGCTATCCCGACTCCGAAGCCGGTGCCCTTGCCGTATGGCCGGCCGACAACATGCTCGACATTGACCTCGACCTCCTGACATCCGTCAAGAAAAACCGCAACAAACAGAAATCTTTGGGTCTGACAAGTTTCGCACAGCTCTATTCGGAATACGACCAGAACAGGCCCAACAACAAAATCAGCATCATGGGCAATCCCTCCCTCGGAGAAATACGTACCATCATGATCGGTGTGCGCAACAATTCGCGCGCTGTCAGGAGCGTCGAGGTATGGGCCAATGAACTTCGTTTGCAGGAATTTTCCAACAAAGGCGGCTGGGCGGCACAAGGCAACCTTAACATCCAGCTCTCAGACGTCGCTACGGTCAACCTGACCGGACACATCGAGACGGACGGCTTCGGCGGGCTGGAAGAAAGCATATCACAGCGTCGCAACGACAACCTGTACCAATACAGCATCACCACCAACATTGAAGGCGGAAAATTCCTGCCCGAAAAAGTAAAGCTCAAAGCCCCCATATACTATTCCTACAGCAAGGAACGCACCGTTCCGCGTTACAATCCGCTCGACTCGGATATGGAACTCGACGACGCTCTGGATGCCCTGGCCTCAGAACGCGAACGCGACTCCTTGCGCAATATCGCCGAGAAAGTCGTCATCAACAAGAACTTCAGCCTGTCGGGCGTGCGTTTCGACATTGCCACCAAACGCCATCCCATGCCCTACGATCCGGCC
>VSQE01000066.1 GCA_009775705.1 Prevotellamassilia sp. | reverse complement strand
TAAAAGGACTGACTCCTGCAATAGGTGCCAGTCCTAATTTTGTTTTGCCTCAAAAAGTTTTATCGGACAGCAATAGTTTATTTTAATGTATTCAGGTCCCAAAGGGTCATTTCCCTCAATTGCAACCTGTCGGTTTCCCAAACAATATGTACCATAAACCCGTTATTTGCATCCCATTCGAAAAAACAGGTTTACGACACACGTTCCTTTCCAAACTGCTCGTCCACCTTTATCATGGCCGCCACAACAAAAGTCAAAGGGCACAAGGCCATCACAAGAATAAAGAAATTCAGATAACCTATATGTTCCTGCAACCAGCCCGCCACCATTCCCGGCAGCATCATACTAAGCGCCATGAAACCCGTGCAGAAGGCGTAATGGGCAGTCTTGGTAGGTCCCTGCGAAAAATAAATGAGAAAAAGCATATAGGCGGTAAAGCCAAAGCCATAGCCGAACTGCTCGATGAATACACACAGATTGACCAACAGCAAACTGTCAGGCTGGAAATATGCCAATACTATATATACGGCATTGGGCAAGGAAATGCTCATGACCATCGGCCAAAGCCATTTTCTGAACCCTCCGGAAGAAACGGCAATACCTCCTGAAACACCACCCAACAACAGACCGAACACACCTACGGTTCCCTGCACCCAACCGAGTTCGTTCGTAGAAAGAGCCAAACCACCGGCCGAGGTTCGATCCAGCAGAAATAACGGAGACACTTTTGTCAAAAGAGCTTCCGGAAAACGATAAAGCAACATAAAGGCCAACGCCACCCCGATCTGCGGCTTTGAGAAAAAAGAGCGAAACGGGTCCCCGAGACTTCGGAAAGGGACTTCCAAAGAACCGGCACGACCATCGGATTCCGGACGCGGCAACATGAAACGGTGATAAAGGTAAAGCCCCAGAAAAACGGCAGCCGCCACCCAAAAAGTAAACGACCAGGCGCGCACCGGATTCTTCAAATACACTTCCAATACTCCGGCAAACATGATCAGCAAGCCTTGTCCCGCAATGGTGGCAAAACGATAGAACGTACTGCGTATGCCGACATAAAAGGACTGGTCGTGCTCATTTAGTTCAAGCATATAGAAACCATCGGCGGCAATATCATGCGTGGCACTACTGAAAGCCATCAGCCAGAAAAAAGCCAGCGACCACTGAATGCCTGACGGCATACGCAACGTAAAAGCCACTCCCGCCAACGAAGCGCCAATGACCAGCTGCATTACAATAATCCACCACCGCTTGGTACGGAACAGATCGACCACAGGACTCCACAACGGCTTGATGACCCAGGGAAGATAAAGCCACGAGGTATATAATGTGACTTCCGTATTGGACAGACCGAGCCGCTTGTACATGACCAGCGCTACCGTCATGACGATAACATAAGGAATACCTTCCGCAAAATAAAGACTGGGGACCCACCAGTAGGGAGCTGTATTCTTTTTCACTTCCATTTTCAATATATTTTCTTTATTTCAGCCTCACTATAATAATGACGCAAAATTTCCTGATATTCATATCCTTTCTCGCTCATCACAGCCGCACCAATCTGACACATGCCGACACCATGTCCCCACCCTGCTCCGGTCAAGGTGAAACTGCCGGGCACTCCGTCTACAATATTATCCTTATCTATAACAAAGGCGGAACTGTACAGATGAGTATCGGAAAACGTCCGGCGTATCTCCAGTTCTTTTCCTATGACCAGCGTCTTTTTGGAACCGACAATACGCAACTTCGACAATCTGCCGCCATCCCCACGCTCCACCGGCTGCAAATCCAAAATATTGCCAAAATCCTCATCCCTGTTCCGCCGGACCAATTCTGCCATTTCGGCCTGTGATAAGGTTACCTTCCAACGGTAAAAATCTGTAGTCTCCATATCGTAATCGTTCAGCACCTGCGACAGCAACGCATGGTCCTCTGTATTGCAAAAAGCATCAGGAGCCTTACGGATCCAGGCATCGACCGCTTCTTCCGTATCAAGAACGGGTACGGTCTCGTCTATAGCATCGCGCACCGGTTGCAAATAGGACACGTCGCGATCGTCCCAACAAGTGGAGAAACGCTCGGTAATACCACCACAACATTTTGAGAAACGGGCATCACACACTTCCCCATCGTGCAACAACACGACTCCGCGTGTCGCCTTCACGGCTTCAGCCACATTGGCGGCAGTTGCGCGCGTAATGCCCTGGTAACGCTGACAATGATCGTCCGCACACACATCAAACAGGGTATGATCCTCGCGGTCGTACCAACGGATATACTCATCATCTTTCCGCACAAAGGAGAAGAAACCACCGGAATTATTGCCCTGCCGGCGCAGCCTCATCTGATAGAACAACCAACTGCGAGACACCACAGCATGAGTTTTCAACAGTTCGATGGAAGAAGTCGCTTTCATCTCGCTGCTGATGACAGACAACAGATAGTCCTCTACCGGAAGGCGGTTGATGACCACCAGCTTTTCTTCCTCCACGATCAGACGCAATGTCCCGCGGAAAGTCTGTGCTTCCTTACGCTCCCAGTGAAAGCGGATGCCGAAAGTAACATCTTCAAGGGTGAAAGACGCATCTTCACTTTCGGGATGAAAAGTAAGAGAACTGTACAGATTGCCATTCCACAAAATGCCACCATCCCTACATTCGGCCGTCTGGGAACCTGTAACAACCTGCCCTTTGGCAATATAATTGGTATTCAGCACAAACGTGACCTTGTCTTCACACATGATTCCCACCGATACTTCGGGTTCCTCTTCGGGCAAACCTCCACGCTCATCCGCACGGGAAAGGCCTCGCGAGACCTTTCCTCCATGAAGTTTCCGCGCTATCTGCTCCACCTGGCTCTCACTCAACGTAACTTCCTTCAAAATGGAAGCCACCTGACGGGTTGTCAGTCTTTCAAAATCCTCCTCCCGCGGCGTGATAACAAGTCCTCCCATATCCAAAGCTCCGGGCGAAACAAGCAATTGCTGCCGTCCTTCGGCATAATAACAGTCCGGACGATGCTTGCGACGGGGAAACAGCACCATGACCACCTGATCTTCGTCCGCCGGTCCGCCACTTTGTCGCCACGCCAGCAGATTTATATCCGGCTCGACACAGCCCTCCTCCACCGGCAGCAGTTCCATAAGTTTGTCCAACAAAAATGTATCGTCACCGTCACACCCTCCCTGTAAGACAAAAGCAGGACAGGCATATCCTCTCAACAGATAAAGCCCCACTGATTTGGCAGTATATCCCCGTTCCTGCAAGTCTGCCTCTTCAGAAGTCTTTAAGGGATAGATCTTTTCCAAACGGTTCACATAAAAAGTCCAATCGCGTTCAAGCGGAACTATCCCACGCGCACCGGCCTGCAAATGGGCATGATCCGGAGCGGATGCCCCGCAACGCCCACCGTTATAAAAAAACAGAAAATCGGGCATCCGCCACACCATCCGGTTAAAGGACGAAAGAAATACGGAGATTTCCTGTACACGATGACGGCGAGTAGGAATGGTCAGATGCCGTGGCAAAATGGGGAAAGGATTCACCAGGATATGAAAATGTCCCTCGACAGGCAGATCCAGTTGAGCCACCGGTCTGTTGCGGTCACACAGAAAACAAGGCCGCTTTTTCAGATTCTTCTTATCTACCTTTGCCACAGTCGAGACTATTCGGCAAGGATTGAACTGGGCGGCAAGAGCATAGTCCTCGGACTCCAGCACCTTTGTACGCACCTTTTCGTCCAGATCGAGAAATCTTTCACGCGCTTCCTCCCAAATGGAAAGCTGGCGATCGAAAAAGGCCATCACTTCCTCCTGACAGACAGCATGATTCCACCGGCGGTTCATTTCCTGACGCGCATACAACTCAACGGTACGCAGACGATCCTTATAACGGTTATTGGCGTTCACTTTCTCCACGGAAAGCGCCGCATCGGAATTACCCTCCCAACGACGACACAGATACAACTCATCAAAAATGCGACCGATCCGGTAATGGCGGGAAAAAGCCAGTCCGAGTGCATAGTCCTCACCATAACTGGTATTTGGAAACCCGATACGCCTCAAAAGATCGGTACGGAACGCCCGCGGTGCCCCCAGGCCATTGATGCGCAAAGCATTGTTACGACCATTCTCCGTTGTCCATTCCTTATGTGCAATAAGACCTGGAGGAAGAGTCTGCAAATTAAAGTCCACCATACGGTAAGCCCCGATGACCATCGCTGCCTTCTGCTTATGAAAAGCCTCGACAATACGTGTCAGCACCGTGGCATCACTATACAAATCGTCCGAATCAAGCTGTACGGCATAGCGTCCGCAATGCTCGCAGCGAACTGCCATATCCCAACAGCCACCTATACCCAGATCCGTTCTTGTAGGCTGCAACAACACGACACGGGAATCCTCCACGGTGAGATTACGGATGCACTCCGCAGTTCCGTCCGTACTGTGATTGTCCACCACAATGACATTAAAAGAAAAATCCGCCTCTTGTGAAAGAACGCTTCTTACGGCATCGGCCACCGTGCACACCCTATTACGTACCGGAATTACCACGGAAGCCTCTACGGGATAGGCCGTTGTGTCATTGGGAAGATCCTCCCACTCGTCCGGTGCGAGATAGGCTCCGATACGGTGCAAATGTTCCGTACAGACCCTTTCACATTCCAACTGAACCTCGCGATTAGCCGGATCCACATAATCGAACTGTCGCTCACCGCTACGGCGCATATCGGTTACATCCTCTTCATAAAGAGCTTCGGGGAGATGTAAAAAACGTCCCTCGCGCGACAGGAACAGCCGCAAAGCATAAAAAGCAGCAAAACGCAAACGGGGAACTTTGTCTTCCTGAAAAAAATGTTGCAAGGTATCTGTACGCACCAGCCACAGATTGCCGAAATCAAAGTCATCCCTCAAAGAACCTTCCTGATAATCAAGAACAGGATGAAGCCGTAATACGGAATTTCCTTCTTCAGCTGGCAAACGGTCGTAGTAATCAGAATAGACCATTACGGCACCGGAGTCCTCGGCAGCCTGGATCATCCGTTCCACGCATCGGTAACCAAGACGCAGTTTCCCCCGCCCAAGCCAGAGCAGCACATAACGCGACGAGGCGCGCCCGGCAACCAAACGCAGAAGTTTGGTACTGCCGAGTTTCTCGGCCGACAGCACAATGCTATCAGGAGAGGACGGGCCATCCGTCTCAGAAGAACGTACACAGACCGAACGGAGCATACCGCTCTCCGAAATTTCCGAAAAACTGCCGGATGGCTCCACGCCACCGGTACCCAATATAAAGAAATCAGCAAAAGGCTTCATATCCGAATTCATATTTATTATTGTATGCAAATTTAGATAAAACTTTTTCAAATGCAAGAAAAAGACCCTGCGACGTTTCATGTTTAATGACAATAAGCAAAATTCGTACGTGGGAACATCACCTCTGGAAATCCTTGAAATCTAAGAGGGGGGCTTGCAAACACAATCGAGTAGAAGATAAACACCAGAGATTAGTGTTTATCTTCTACTCGATTCGTTTCTGTGTATCCTAAATCAGATGCTGACTTTTTTCACCGTCACACCGGTCTGGCTTACAACACGCACGATATACGTACCATTTGCAAAGTTCATGGTAGGAATGGAAACACTGCCATTGGCACTTACGCTTGTCACAAGTTTTCCATCAGCCGCGTACACCTGTACCTGAGCAACGGAAGCGCCTTCTACAGATATAGCTCCTGCCGAAACGCTGATAGCAGGTGCGGAAACCTGTACCGGCGCCTGGCCCAAACCTGTTGCAAAGTTGCTCTCACCCACTTTAGCCTGTTCGGCCGTCACAACTTCTCCAGTCTCCATGTCCAGCAACAAAACCGCCACTTTCAGATTCTCAACATTCTTTACCGAAGAAGGTATGGCTAAGCTATAATTATGAATTTCATATTTACCTTCTGTGAAAGTTATACCGTCCAGACTGCCGGCAATACCGTTCAAATCATAAATGCCGCGCGATACATCATTAAAAATGGGCTGGTACACAACATCGCTTCCCGTAACTGTTCCCGTATTTACAAGAAACTTCAGATCATCGGGGAGTTCATCTTCCGAAACTTGCCCATACGCAGGATGATAGTAATTTATCTGATCATATCCCGTAATTCCATCTTCGGTGAGGACGTATGCCAGACGATAGTTACGGCCTTCTGCCGGCATGGTAAATTTCATGGTAGCAGTGACATTGACGGAAGACTTATCATCATTCAGGTCGCTGCTGATGCCGATCAGGGCTTCGCAAGGAATAGTTAGAAGCGAACGGATATCATCCGATACATCACTCGTTGCATCTTCCCTTGTGCCATAGTAAGGATCAATCAGTCCCAGACGGTTAAGGAGGGCAGAAGGGAAGCCGGCAGTATAGCTGATCTGCTGATAGGTCAAATCATCCATTTCATCACCGGCATGCACTGAAACAGCAATGAAATCGTGCGGGAACATTTCTTTCATTTTTTCCATGGCCACCAACCCGCGAGGACACCATCCACACCAGGTTCCGGTAAATTCTTCCATCACCGCTTTACGCTTGGCCGGTTTCCCAATAGAAACAACCAGACCTGTGGTTTTGTTGTCTGCGGGGAAGCCATCTGCCTGTCCGTTTACCTCTGTAGCCTGCACACCGAGGTAGTAGCGTCCGGACTGTGCAGGTGCCAGATCCTTTACCATGAACTGTACGGATCCGAGGTAAGGAACAGGGTCTTCGCTCTGAATAACATCTTCCACCACTTTCCCGTTCAGTTCAGTCTTTACCTTCACAACTGAAACAGGCTTTGCCCCCAGGTTAATGAAACTTACGGCAGAGGCATAGTCTGTTCCGGCAACGAATCGTCCGCTTGTGGATGCTGACATCATCACGTCATTTTCCGACAAACCGGCCGCTCCCTCTGTAACACATTCGATATATGCCGTTCCGTATGAACTGTAGTCTCCCAAACCTTCACCATCGTTGAAATCTATCAGCAAGGCACTGCCCATATAATTGCTCGCTACAGGAAATACGACCTCACTACCGGAATAGGTGGCAGTAAAGCCTACAATGATAGGAACATTGGGGTCGATGGTATAATCGCAAGCTATGCTGAATGCTTTCGGGGAGTTCTTGGTGGAAAAGAGGGGATTTCCCTTTTCCCAAAGATAGATACCCGTATTGGCATTGGCAATCCATGCCGTCACTTTCGATGCATTGGGACCGATATAGGTGTTTAACTTTGTAATCTTGTTACCGGAAAAACGTTGTACCAGCGCGGGATCGTAGAAAGTGGCGAATGAGATTTCCGTAGTTCCGGAATTCTTGGACTTAATCAGATAGACCGACCCGTCCGCGCCGGAGATATTCTGCAAAATTTTAGGATCGACAGAGCCGTCCTCGTTAACCGCCCGTCCTGCCCGAGTGACGGCCGCTGACGTTTCTTTCTGCAACAAAAGCTTGCCCTGAGGCGCTACTTTCGTTTCAGAAAGCCGGGTCTGCCTCAACGCACGGAACTGGCTCTGTGCCGTCAAGGAAGATGTAGCCGTAAAGACGGCAAACACAAGAAGTAAAATCTTTTTCATGCAAATCTTTTTTAATGAAAAAACATATTAACAAATCTCTCTATTACGGAAGCAAAGATACGGACATTTTCCGGTCCGGCAAACAACTTTTTACGCTATTTTATCTTTTTGATCAAAAAGACTTCTATTCTTCTTACATTTCTCTCTATGAAATGGCAGAAAAGTTTACTTGTTGCTTTTTTAACCGCCGAAGTTGTAACCAGATTATCCGGTTCTGCGGAAAATTCTCCTCCGGATCTTGTTCCAGAATTTTCGCCGCAGCCTCACGGGCTACAGACATCATCTCCGTATCTTTCAGAATATTGGCAATTCTTAGCTCAAAAGGTATTCCGCTCTGAGCCGTCCCTTCCAGATCTCCGGGACCACGCAACTTCATATCCTCCTCGGCAATCTCGAAACCGTCCGTGGTTTCTACCATGATCTTCATACGCCGCCGAGTCGTCTCGCTCAATTCCCGCTTGGTCACCAGTACGCAAAAACTCTGGCTGCCTCCCCGCCCCACACGTCCCCTTAATTGATGGAGCTGAGCCAGTCCGAAACGTTCGGCATTCTCTATCACCATGACGGAAGCATTGGGAATATTCACTCCCACCTCAATGACCGTGGTGCTCACAAGTATATGGCTCCGGTGTTCCGAAAAATCCTGCATGGCCTCTTCCTTTTCCGCAGGTCGCATTTTTCCATGGATCTTTCCCACCCTATACTCAGGAAACATCTGAGACAAACGGATATAACCGGCCTCCAGATCGGCAAGGTCGACTTTTTCGTTCTCTTTGATCAATGGATAAACCACATATATCTGCCTGCCTTCACGCAACTGGCTGCGCATTCCCTCCTGCAACTTATAACGATCTGTTTCGTAATAATGTATCGTCTTCACAGGCTTTCTTCCTGGGGGCAGTTCGTCTATTACGGATACATCCAAATCGCCATAAACGGTCATCGCCAATGTGCGCGGAATGGGTGTGGCAGTCATTACCAGAATATGCGGTGGACGAATATTCTTCTGCCAGAGCCTGGCCCTCTGCTTTACTCCAAAACGATGCTGCTCGTCAATCACAACAAGCCCCAAGTTCAGAAACTTCACGGTAGGCTCAATCAAGGCATGGGTCCCTATCAGAATCTTGACTTCGCCTGTGACGATACGCAGCAGGATATCCTTTCTCTTATTTCCTTTTATATTACCGGTCAACAGTTCCACCGTGACTGCCATGTCTCCAAGAAATTTCCGTATCGTCTCCAGATGTTGCTCGGCCAGAATTTCCGTCGGAGCCATCAGGCAGGCCTGGAAGCCGTTGTCAATAGCCATCAGGCAAGCCATCAGCGCGACCAACGTTTTACCTGATCCCACGTCACCTTGCAACAGACGGTTCATCTGGCTTCCGGTAGCTACATCACGCCGTATTTCCCGGATCACACGCTTCTGGGCATTTGTCAACGAAAAGGGCAACCGGTTATAATAGAAAGTATTGAAATTCTCCCCTATAACAGGAAAGACGAAACCAGCGTAACAACGTTTCCTGTTCTTCGTGTAATGAAGTATATCCAATTGCAAATAAAACAGTTCTTCAAACTTCAACCGACGACGGGCAGACGGCAGTTGTCCGGCATTGGCCGGACGATGCACGATCCTCAAAGCCTCGTTCAGCCCCATCAAGGCATACTCGCTGATTATATAGGAAGGCAACGTTTCCGGAATGCAATCCTTCACGGCATCGAATATGTTCTGCACCAAATCGTTGACAAGACGGGAAGTGAAACCGGAGCGTTTCATTTTTTCCGTAGTATGGTAAAATGCCTGCAAACCTGTGGAAACTTCCCCCACCTTTCCGACTTCATCCATCTCGGGATGGGCGATAGATATACGACCGTTGTAAGAAGAAGGCTTCCCGAAAACTTGTAAATACTGGTTCATCTTATAGTTCTTTTGTATGTAGTTGATACTGTTGAACCATACCAGCTCCACGAAGCCTGTTCCATCGGTAAAAGTCGCTTTCAGCCTTCGTTTTCTCCCCTCTCCTTCCGTCTCGAAATCCACGATATGCCCCCTCAACTGCACATAAGGCATATCGTCCTGTAACTCCCGTATCTTATGGATGACAGACCGGTCTATATATTTATAAGGAAAGACGAACAACAAATCTCTCAATGTGAACACCTTCAGTTCTTCATTGAGAAGTTTCGCCCTTGCCGGACCCACCCCTTTCAAATACTTGATATCCTGATTTAAAATATCCGGCATAAAAATTGCCCGGACACGTCTCTGTCCGCTCGTTTACAGCTGTAATCAATAAAAGCACATATCATATCTGAGGCGGGCAATCATCTGCCGGTCTACAAACCTTCCAGCCAATGTAAAGGCAAAATCCATTGCCGCCGAAGGTCCTTTGGCCGTTATGATATTGTCATCCGTTACAACCATTTCATCGACCAAGACAGCTTCAGTCAGTTCTTTTTCAAAACCGGGATAGCATGTGGCACGGCGTCCTCTCAACAGTCCATACTTGCCCAGCACCATCGGCGCAGCACAGATGGCGGCAATGATAGTTCCTTTCTGACTGTGGGCAATCAGGGCTTTACGCAGTCCGTCGTGCAACATCAGGTTCTTGGCTCCGGGCATACCCCCGGGCAATATCAGACCGTCACTCTCTTCTACAATACTTTTCCGAAAGAGGCAATCCGCCATCACTGGAATATCATGCGCTCCTCGAATTAGACGGGTTCCCGTCACACTGACGACCATAACTTCCAGTTTGCATCTTTTCAGTATATCCAGAACTGTCAATGCTTCAATCTCTTCAAAGCCTGTGGCTAAAAACAAATGTATCATATCTCTTATGTGTTGTCACAACAAACATTCCAAATAGCTGCGGATCGTTTCCTCCAATCCTAAATACAGAGCATCACAAATCAGGGCATGCCCTATGCTCACTTCATCCAGACAGGGAAGCATCCGGTGAAAATACTTCAGATTTTCCTTGCTCAAATCGTGTCCGGCATTGACGCCAAGTCCCAAATCACGACAAATGCAGGCCGCGTCCACATAGTCTTTTACCGCCTCTTCCCTATTCTCCGAATAATGCGCGGCGTATGGTTCGGTATAAAGTTCCACCCGATCCGTCCCGGTCCGTACGGCATGTTCTATCATTCTCACATCCGTAGAGACGAATACGGAAGTACGGATGCCTTGTGACTTAAACATGGATATTACTTCTCGCAGAAACGATTCGTGCATACTTGTATCCCATCCATGATTGGACGTCAACTGTCCGGGAGCATCCGGAACCAAAGTAACCTGAGCCGGCCTGACCTCGCATACCATTTTACAGAAATCGGGACTGGGATATCCTTCTATATTAAACTCCGTCTGAAGATGAGACTTCAATTCATATACATCCGAATAACGGATATGGCGTTCGTCGGGACGCGGATGGACAGTAATGCCTTGTGCTCCGAAACGTTCACAATCAAGCGCTACGGCCAAAACATCAGGATTGTTCCCACCGCGGGCGTTTCGCAAAGTCGCCACTTTATTTATATTCACACTCAACTTTGTCATTCCAAATGATGTTTTGTACAAAGAAACAACGTATATTTGCACCACTTTTGTCAAAGTGCAAAAGTAATAAAAACTTTCATTAAAAAAGAACTGCAAACGTTACAAAATATATTAACAGACATACATGAAGAATAAAAAACCGACAGTAGCGCTTTTCGGGAATACTTTCCAAATTAAAAAAAACCAGTGTGTCGTTGATGTGATACGCTTGCTCAGGCTTCAGCACATTAATATATGTATAGAACGAAAGTTTGCTGATTTCATTGCTGCCAGCCACCAGCTGGATTTGTCCGACTGCTCCATCATCGGCACGCAAGGAGATTTTACTGCCGATGTTGCTTTCTCTATGGGAGGCGACGGAACTTTTTTGGGAACGGCCGCCCGCATCGGCAGAAAAGGAATCCCCATCCTCGGCATCAACACCGGTCATCTGGGATTCCTGGCCGATGTCTCTCCCGACGGAATCGGTGAGGCCGTTGACTCCGTCCTGTCTGGAAAATACATCATCGAGCAGCGAAGCCTCATTCATGTAACAAAAAACGGGAAGCCGCTCACTACGTACCCATACGCTCTCAACGAGATAGCCGTACTCAAACACGACAATTCCTCACTCATTGAAATCAGGACGCACATTGATGGCAACCATCTTACCAACTATCAGGCGGACGGACTGATTGTCTGCACTCCGACCGGATCCACCGGCTATTCGCTGAGTACCGGCGGGCCGATCATCGTTCCACAGTCCGGCACCTTCTGCCTGTCGGCCGTCGCACCGCATAGCCTGAACATCCGCCCCGTCATCCTTTGTGACAACGTCGGCATCACACTGGAAGTGTACAGCCGCAGCCACAATTTTCTTATCTCTATCGACGGAAGAAGCGAGAGCTTCCCGGACGGCACTGTCATTTCCTTGCGCAAGGCCGACTATACGATCGGTGTCATAAAAATCAAACACAAGCATTTTTTCGATACCCTGAAAGAAAAGATGATGTGGGGAATTGACCCGAGATTTTGATCCTCTCAAACGGAAACAGATTTCAATGACAGACAAAAATAAAAGATACACGTATTCCGCCATCGGAAAGAGGGAAATCCCTTACGGACAATTACTCCAATGGCTATGGAATACATGGAAAGGCTATCGCGCTCAGGCTTTTCTCAATACCATTGTCGGGATTGTGATGGTACTTACCGACCTGTTGTTTGTATATGCCACGAAACTCTCCATTGACATCGCCACCGGCAGTGAGAACCGCTTTTCCCTGTCACAGACTATCGGCCTGCTGATCTCCGTCATTCTGCTTCAACTGCTCCTTAGGATAGCCTCCCGTTGGATTCGTGCCACACTCGGAGTAAAAGCACAAAACCGAATGCAGCGTTTCCTCTTTGCCAAATTGCTGAACAGCCAATGGAAGCCGCTCCGCAAGTTTCATTCCGGAGATCTGCTCAATCGCATGGAACGCGATGTTACAGACGTCGTAGGTTTCCTTACCGAGAGCATCCCTTCTTTCATCAGCACTTGCCTGCAATTCCTGGGAGCTTTTCTTTTTCTGTTCATTATGGACCGTACCCTCGCCTGCATAGTAGTACTCGTCATCCCTTTCTTCATCCTCAGCAGCAAACTCTATGTCAGAAAAATGCGCCGCCTTACCCACGATGTGCGCGAAAGCGAAAGTCGCATTCAGTCTATCATCCAGGAAAGTCTGCAACATGTTCTGATAATCAAAACATTGGAACGTACCGACACCCTTGTGGAGAAACTCGGAGACCGTCAAAAACAGCTCCGCAAAGAAGTCATTACGAAAACCAAATACGCCACCGTATCCTCCGGGCTGATGAACTTCGGTTTTGCAGCCGGCTATCTTTTCACTTTTATTTGGGGCGTAACCAGCTTGCAACAGGGAGTTATCAGTTATGGAGCCCTGATAGCCTTCATCCAGCTGGTAGGGCAGATTCAAGGACCTGTACGTACACTTACCAAATTCATCCCCGTCTTTATAGGTGCCTTCACGGCCACCGAACGTCTGATTCAGCTGTCGGACATTCCGGCTGAAGATCTGAAAAACATGCACCGGATATCTGCAAAAGCCGGACTGCGTCTGTGCAATCTCAGTTTTTCCTATTCGGGAAAAAGCCGTTGCCTGTTCGATCATTTCGACTATGAATTTCCGGCTGGTAGCGTTACAGCCATCCTGGGAGAGACCGGATCCGGAAAAACAACCCTGATCCGGCTGTTACTCGCATTGGAGAAGCCTACCTCAGGAACAGTTTTGATCGGAGAGAACGGGAAACAGTCCTACCCCGTCAGCCCTGCCACTCGGTGCAACTTTTCATACGTTCCGCAAGGTAACACATTGCTAAGCGGTACGATTCGCCAGAATCTCCTATTAAGCGCCCCAAACGCCACGGACGAACAACTTCGGGATGCCCTGCACGATGCAGCCGCCACCTTTGTGTTCGAACTGCCCGATGGGCTTGACACGGTTTGCGGCGAAATGGGATACGGGCTTTCGGAAGGGCAGGCACAGCGCATCGCCATAGCGCGTGCCCTCCTCCGTCCCGCTCCGATCCTGCTGCTTGACGAAGCCACTTCCTCATTGGATACGCAAACCGAAAAATGCGTGATCCGGAACATCATAAAAAGATACAGCGGCCGCACCATCCTGTTCATTACCCATCGGCCCGAAGTTCTGAAATACGCGACCCAGCAGCGCGTTTTGCGCAGCTGAGCACCGGCTATTTTTTACA
>VSQE01000065.1 GCA_009775705.1 Prevotellamassilia sp. | reverse complement strand
TCAGGGACTTTTGTAAGAAATAACTAATTAAAAATCAATAATATAACCGACAAAATTCATTTTTGTCATCTACTAAACAAACAACCATGAAAATAAAAAATAGCAGACGTGATTTTTTTCGTATACTTGCAGTCATTCTATGTTTTTGTTTGGGGGCGGGTATCTGTTCTCTGTCAAGGCTTACACTTGTCAGCTTCAGTACAACGGCGGTATGTTTCGCTGTAGGGGCTTTGGTATCGGGAGGAGTGCTGTGGAAATGCAGACTATGGACATGGCTCACCGGTTCATCGGCATTCCTTCCCAACTATCTGTGTCACTCGGTATGCACAGGAATATTTGTCACCGCACTGTTTTACGTCTGTAATTACTGTTTTTCCGATGATGAGGCCGGACATATTGAGAAAACTGTTGTGGAAAATAAATATTACAAAGTGAGGCATAGAACGCGTCGCGTGTCACGGGGACGTTACACACAGGGTGAAGCCTACAATGTATATTATTTGAAGGTGAGATTCGGTGACGGAAGTTTCAGGGATTTTGAAACCGAACATGCAAAATATGCGAGACTACACAAAGGGGATACGATGGAGCTTTTCATATCGGGTGGATTGTTCGGCTATCCCGTGGTGAAATACAACAAGGTGACAAAATATACCCGTGTCAGTAGTTACAGACAATCACACTGACACGGGCCATTTTCAAACTTCGTCATTACGTTATTCTAAACTCCCTAATTGCTGAGGCGGGTCCCGCTTGATTGGGTATGTTGTTTTATAAAAGTTTTTACATGCCTTGTAAAAAATGATAGGTTCAATGTGGCTTCACTATGACCTTGCGTCCGCCCACCACATAGACTCCTGTTGGTAGCGAGTGCCGCAGGGCTGTGGAATAATAGCCTGCAAAACGCCCGTTAAGGAAATAGACGGGTAGGTGGTTGAGGCTTGGTGCGGGTGTCTTGATGGAAGAAATGACCGTGGTCCCGACTACGGTAACATCGTGTGCCGGCATCGTTTCGGGCAGTTTGCTCCAGCCACTGAATTGTTCTTCGGGTACAGGAGCGGGGAGTGGTTGAAGAGGTGTGCCGTATGGCACTTCCTGCGAATCGTATAGTTCGCCGTCAAGATAGTAGAGCAGGCGGTAAATGTTGACAGTCCATTGGCCGGACACGATGATATCCTCGGCAGGCATTACCTCGGGAAGGTTCTGCCAGCCCGAAAAAGTGTAGCCCTCGCGCTCGGGCACAGCGGGCGGGACGAGGGCATTTCCCTCCTCTACGGTCTGTTCTGAAAAAAACTGTCCGTCGATGAGCCAGGTGACACGATAGCTGGCTGACACAGGCTCGGGTACATTTATGGTGTAGGCGGTGTTATCGAGCACGTATTCTGCCCCATGTGGAGCCGATGCACGTCCGCCAGTCAGATGGACTGTATAGTTGCCGGCAGGCAAATCTTCGGTGGCAGTCAAGCGACAACTGAAGACGATGTGTTTGGCAGTTTCGAAAGTGGTGCCGGTGCCACAGTAAATCACGACACGTATATTACCGTCGGTTTGTCTGGCCCACTGTACAGTGTAGTTGTCGGGGACAGTTGTCTCCGATACAGGTTCGACAGTGAGACCGTCGGGGAGGAGCAGGTCGAATTGCAAAGCGGTTTGCCCGCCATCTTCGGGAATGTAGTGTACCAATAGATTCCAGGCGCGTCCGGTCTCTCCGGCAACGGCCAGAGAGAATTGAGCTGTGGCAATGGCTGGCGCGAGCAGGACAAGAAGTACTAAGGTTGTGAGCTGTTTCATGGAGATCAGAGGGAGTTATTTATTGGATGATTACTTTCTGGTGGTTTACGATGTATACACCGGCGGGCAGAGGTACTTCGAATGTTCCGGGACGCAGGTCAAGGGTACGCATAAGGCAGCCGTTGGCTCCGTAGATGGCCAGGTGTCCGGCTGTGGCGCTTTCGATGTGCAGCATGCGGCCTCCGCGAACGGTGATGGCGAGTTCGGGAGTAGCTAGTCCCGTGGTATTTTTGAGGCCAAAGGAGGTGCAGAAGGCAGGCAGACGGTAGTCCTCGGCATCGGCAGCAGCGAGAGTGATGTTCTCGACTGCTACGAAGCACTGCTCTGAGGGCAGGGCATTGCCGGCTGTCAGGCGTAATGCCAGTTCTGTGGTTCCGGCAGCCAGTGTGGCACCACCTCCCGGGGCATAGAAAGCAATGCGGTAGCGGTTTCCTGTTTCTGTGGACAAGCGCTCGCTGAAGATGTTGAAGCCGGCGGTGCTGTTTGTCAGACGGGATTCGTCAAGCATCACTCCTTCGGGCAGGATGATGTCCATCTGGGCGGCTGCCGTGCGACCGTCTTCGCAATCGAGGTTGAGAAGCATTTCACCAGATTCGCCCGTGCGGAGTTCGAAGGGCAGTGCCGTAAGACGGGCAAGGGCCCGCGGCAGGCGCGTATGGCGGGCGGTGTGTGAGGTTTCGCAAAGGGCTGTATCGAGTATGCGGGCCACATCGGCCACGGTGATGGTTTGTGAGGCATCCATATCGGCTTGGTCGAACTCGAAGTTCTCGTTCGGCTGTCCCAGTATGCGGTTGACCACGCAGACTACATCGGCCATGGTCACCGCACCGTCTCCGTTGGCGTCACCAAGGAGTAGGGTGCCGGTCTCAGGCAGGTCGAACTTCTCCATATTATTATATATATACGTGAGGCGTTTTCGGAACCACGATTTGCACTGTGCAGACAAAGCGGCATAGCCGTTTCCGTCGCCCCAAAGCTCGGCGTTGTGTTCCAGCGACGGATGTGCATAGTTGTAATAGTCATCTACATATTCTAAAAGTTCATCAGCATGGTTGCGCATGAATTCGTCCATCACGGAGTAGCAGGTACGGCGCATTTCCTCGCTGTTGTAACGCAGTGAACTGAAGAAGTCCGATGAGAGAGCCTGATAATAATCCTTTTCGGCACCGTAGGAGAAGTAGCGGCTGGTACCGTCGTAGCCGAAAGCCCAATCGAAATCCCAGCAAGGACCGAAGGTGTAATGGGCATCTGGAGTTCCCAAGGATGCTTTGTATAGATAGGTACTTTTGGGATGATGTAGTTCACGGTTGTACACGATGTCATTGACCATGAGGTAACGTGCTGATAAATCGGTGTCGATGAGTGAGGCGTATGCGTCGGTGCCGTCGGCTACGGCCTGTGTGAAGGCATTGAAGTCATTTTGCACCATCTCAGGAGTGAGTAATGTGAGAGCTTCGTCAAAGTCGGGGTCCTTGATGTTGACAGGCAGATAAAAATTGTCATCGCGGAATTTGTAGGTTTCATCATAATAGGAGTCGAGTTCAAGTAATACGTCCTTAGCCTCATCGAGGTCGAGACTATTGTTGCCCGCACCTACCTGTTCTGTGAAATTATAGCTGCCTCGGTAATTCCCATTGATGTATAGTTCCACCGGAACGATGTGATTGGCCGCTGCTGTTCCCATCATACCGGCCACAGCCATGGCCATGGCATTGGTAGTCATGGAATTGGCTTGACGGTTGGCCAGCAGTACCCAGTTCTTTCCGCCTGTCAGACCAAAAGGCTTTTGTTTGGACGCGAATTTGAGTCGGTAAGGACTTTTGCCGTTCTGCCCTGCCCAACTGGAGTTGCCGCGGCCGCGTATCCGGACCTCCGTATCAGACATGGAAGGGAATACTCCCCGACCATTGATAGTAATGGTGGCTCCGATGTAGTTGACTTTGTCGGGTGGGAGTTGGCCCGTTTCTGTTACGATGTCAATGCGCGGCACGTTCTCAGCCTCATCTGTCAGCCAGGATACGTTAACGGTTACATTGCGTCCGAAGGGAACTTTGACATATTCCCAGCGTGCCGGAGAAATGAGTTCCGGCTCGTTGCTGCCCATTGGCCGGGCACTGCTCAGTGACAGTTCGGAGAGGCAGAGGTAGTTCTTGTAAGTGGCAGACAGCATTGTCAGGCGCACGTGTGTATAACAGCCACCGAGGTCTATCACCGGTGAAGTGTATTCCAGGCCCCGGCCGTTTGCGGGAATGCCGTCATCGGCAGTAAGTGTGCGTACATCAGTCCATTCAGTGCCGTCAGCCGATACGGATATCTGAAAACTTGTGGGGCAGCGCAGGTCGGTGTCGAAGCGTGTAAAATAGTGGAAACTGAGGTATTCCAAGGCTTCGTCAAGCGAAATGTCAATGAAGGGGTGATCGCTTTCATCGAGTTTGGTGTATTGTCCGGATCCCCATGTAGAGTGAAAGAAGGTTTGGGTGTTCCCGTCAATGAGTTTGTCGAGCCCCTCATCATAGTTGGACGGCGCATTGGTCGACAGCATATTCTCGCGTAAGTCTATGGGGGTTAGTTCGAAGTCGGCATCAGAAGGTGTGCTCCATACTTCGTCTTGCACTTTCCGGTACTGCCATTCGCCGTAACCGGCCCGCGTTAGGGTATAGGTTATGGGCTTGTCAAAGCGCAGTCTCGACTGACGGCTGCGTTGCCGTTCACCGTTTATGTAGGCTCGGGCATCGTCTGAGGAAAGAGTGAACGAAGGAGTCAACCTCTTGCCGATGGCACCTACCGTAGCGTCTATATGCGAATCGGTGACGGTGGCCACTACATCGCTGAAAAGATTGTAGTTGTGTTTGTTGTTGAACTTGAAGGAAGTGAATACCGGAAGTTCACCTGGCATTTCTTCGGTCAGAGTCTCCACTTCTGAAAGTTTGTAAGAAAAGGTGGTGTCCGTGGTCAACCTTATGTCAAGCCTGTCATCCACCATCTCATGTCCGGCCACGAGTTCGCGCGCGAAAGCATCGATTGCTCCCGTGCGTAGTTTTACGTAAAGACGGGCTTCATCGGTTTGTGCCGGCACACAATTAACTGTGAGTATTGGTAATAGGAATAATGAGAATATACGTTTCATCGTTGTCGTAGTGAGATTCATAGTAATGGATATGTAGCAAAAATACGGAATCCTGTGGAGAAAGGCGTTAATAGAAACCATATTTTTACATGGCTGGGATAATTTTGTGATGGAAGTTTTCTTTTTATCTACAAAAAATTGCGGACCGACAGAATTTTTAGTCGGTCCGCAATTAATTATAAAGTGGTGATTGTTTATTCAGCACGAAGTGTGAAACGTTTGAATGCTGTAACGGTGCATTCTTTATCAGCTTGTTTCAGATAGTCGGAAACGGAAATTTTGCTGTCCTGAATGAACTCCTGATTGAGCAGGCAGGCTTCTTTGTAGAACTTCTGCATGCGTCCCTGAGCAATACGTTCGATCATATTCTCGGGTTTTCCTTCCTGACGTGCCTTGTCTGCCGCAATTTCAAATTCCTGAGTTTTAATGTTCTCGGGAACATCATTCTCACTGAGAGAAACAGGATTCATTGCTGCAACCTGCATGGCGATAGCATGTCCGTAGACAGGATCAACGTCTTTGTTGAGAGCAACCATTGTGCAGAGCATGTGTTTGCCCTGATGGTCGTAGCAGGAGATATTATCGCTTTCAATTATGGAGTAACCGTCCAATTCCATTTTTTCGCCAGTGATACCGCTGCGGTCAACAATGGCTTCCGCGATTGTGCCGTTGCCCATGGGCAGAGCCTTAACATCGTCCAAAGTCTTGCATTTTGCCGCTACAGCTGCATCAAGGATGTCTTGTGCGAGTTTCACGAAATCTGCATTTTTGGCAACGAAGTCGGTTTCGCACTTCAGAGCGATGATCGCACCGATTCCGTTTTCAGCTTTGCAGAGTACGCAACCTTCCGATGCTTCGCGGTCAGAACGTTTGGCAGCAACGGCCTGTCCTTTTTTGCGGATAATTTCGATGGCGGCCTCGAGGTTGCCTTCAGCTTCGGCAAGGGCTTTTTTGCAGTCGCCCAAACCGGCACCGGTCATGGTGCGCAATTTTTTTATATCTTCTAATCCAACTGCCATAGTTGTTTTGTTTTATGAGGTTAATGAAAAAACTGAAGAAGGTTATGAGGCTTGAAGTAATTTAGACCTCATAACCTTCATGCTTTGACTTGTTATTATTCGGTTACGGCTTCTTCTGCGGCAGCTTCCTCTTTCTTTTCAACGCGAGCCTTCGCAGTGCGTTTGCGGGGAGCTTTTTCAGAATCACCTTCGCCGGCGGCTTCGGTATCTACTTTCTCTACTTTTCTTTCTTCAATACCTTCGGCAATGGCGGCACAGCAGGCATCAAGAATTACTTCGATGCTCTTGTTGGCATCATCGTTAGCCGGAATTACGAAGTCTATCTGATTGGGATCAGAATTGGTGTCTACGATTCCGAATACGGGAATGCCGAGGCGCTGGGCTTCCTTCACAGCAATATGCTCTTTATAGACATCTACTACGAAGAGTGCTGCCGGCAAGCGTGTCAGATCTGCAATGGAACCTAAATTCTTTTCCAGTTTTGCACGCTGACGGGATATCTGGAGAATTTCCCGTTTAGAAAGATTGGAGAATGTACCGTCACTGGTAAGCTTGTCAATATTGGCCATTTTCTTGACAGCTTTGCGGATGGTCGGGAAGTTGGTGAGCATACCGCCCGGCCAACGTTCCGTCACGTAAGGCATATTGATAGAAGTCGCTTTCTCTGCAACGACTTGCTTTGCCTGTTTTTTAGTAGCTACAAAAAGGATACGACGACCTGATTTTGCAATTTGTTTCAAAGCCTCAGCAGCTTCATCAATCTTTGCAACGGTTTTGTGAAGGTCGATGATGTGGATGCCGTTGCGCTCCATAAAAATATAGGGAGCCATGGCGGGGTTCCACTTACGTTTGAGGTGGCCGAAATGGCAACCAGCCTCCAATAATGTTTCAAAACTTGTTCTTGACATTGTTGTTTTGTTTTTTTTCGTTTACTTTCTTTTGAGTTGTGTAGTTCAACCAGCCATCGGGTAGTCTTTGAAGAGTCCTGACGGTTTAGATACTAAACGCTCATTCAGCAATAACGGCCGAATATTAACGTTTGCTGAACTGGAAGCGGCGACGTGCTTTGGGACGTCCCGGTTTTTTACGTTCTACGGCACGCGGGTCGCGGGTCATGAAGCCTTCTGCACGAAGGGCTTTTTTGTCCTCAGCATTGATCTTCACCAAAGCACGTGCGATGGCCAGACGGAGAGCCTGGCTCTGGCCGGTGAATCCGCCGCCGTTCAGGTTGACCTTGATATCATATTTCTCAGCAACTCCAAGCAGATTCAGAGGCTGCTTAACGACGAATTGCAGGATAGAAGAGGGGAAATATTCCGTAAGGTCCCGCTTGTTGATGGTAATTTTGCCATTACCTTCGGTCACGTAAATACGGGCTACAGCGCTTTTACGACGACCTAATGCATTTATCATTTCCATTGCTGCTGAGATTATTTGTACAAGTTAATATCAATTGCCTTCGGGCTCTGGGCTTCGTGTTTGTGCTCGCTGCCTTCATAAACATACATGTTGTCCAGAAGTCTTGCGCCCAGACGATTTTTGGGAAGCATACCTTTTACCACACGACGCAGAAGTTTCTCGGCACCGTCTTTTTTTGCCATGATGCTGGCGGGCGTGTGCTCGCGCTGGCCGCCGGGGTAACCTGTATAGGTGTAGTAGATGCGGTCAGTCCACTTTTTGCCTGTCAGTTTCACTTTGTCGGCATTGATAATGATAACATTGTCGCCACAATCTACGTGCGGGGTAAAGTTGGGTTTGTACTTACCGCGGAGCAACTTGGCAACTTTCGTGCAAAGACGACCCAAAATCTGATCGGTAGCATCAACTACGATCCATTCTTTGTTAGCGGTCTCTTTGTTTGCAGAAATGGTCTTGTAACTTAAAGTGTCCACTCTTTTTGTTTTTAATAAAATTGTAACTACTAATATTTATCTTCCGTGTGTCATTTGTATTGTCCGGCCGGCCAATGGCCGGAGCAATTGACATACGGTTTGGCAGATTTTAGCCTGCCTGATAATAATCGGCATGCAAAAGTACAAATACTCTTTGACTTGGCCAACCTATTTTTAAGGTTTTATTTATTTAATCTTATAATTTTGTCTTTTTATTCGCCTGATATTCCGGCATTCCATTGGTGATCCAGTTCATCACTTCGGATGCGGGACGGTTTTCAAGCAGACATTTTTTCATGAAGTCCATATAGGGGACTGCATAGTTGAAAAAACGGTAGTAACCTTGACATAGATAGTTGTGTCCGGCTTCTCCATCCTCGGAATTTACGAAGCGGTTGCGGGGGCATTCGCCGTGGCAGACAAAAAGGAATTTGCATTCTTTGCATTGCCGGGTCAGCAGGTCTCGTTTGGCGGTCCCGAAACGGAGCTGCTCAGGACTATACATCATTGAGACCAGACTTTTGTTCCGGATGTTTCCCAGTTTAAATTCGGGAAAGACATAATGATCACAGGAATAAAGGTCTCCGTTGAATTCCATGGCGGCCGCATGTCCGCAGGTCTCGGCCAGAGAGCATACGGATGGTGGTACTCCCATCCAACCGGCAAGGGTGGAATCGAAAATCTGAATGAAATATTCTCCAACGTCTTTACGGACCCACTCGTCAAATAACGTGCAGAGAAATTCGCCCCATTGCTCCGGGGTGACGGAGAAGTCGGTAGGTTCGATGACGCTGCCTTCGATGGGGGAGGCCAACAGTCTGCCGTCCGGATGACGGTATAGCCGTTCCACCACAGGGGTGAATTGTATGTATCGGCAACCAATTTCTTTGAAGAAATGGTAAAATTTCAGAGGGTGATCTCCAATCATCCGGTTGACAACGGCCATGGCATTCCATTCAACCCCATGGCGGTTCAGTAAGCGGATGCCTTGCATGACCTGAAGCCATGAGGGTCTGCCGGTCCTGCTACGTCGGTAGGCATCATGGAATTCTTGCGGTCCGTCAATGGATATACCTACTAGAAAATTGTTTTCTTTGAGAAAAATTGCCCATTCTTCGGTGATGAGTGTTCCGTTGGTCTGGATGGCATTGTCGATGATGCGCCCGCCGGCATATTTTTTTTGTAGAGCGAGGGCTTTCCGATAAAAGGCCAATGGCCTCATGAGAGGTTCTCCGCCATGCCATGTAAACAATACATGGGGGGAAGTCTGCATCTCTATATATTCTTTGACAAATTTTTCTAATAAAGCGTCAGACATGACGGCTCGCGGCTGGTCGGGGTAGAGTTTTGCTTTCTCTGTGTAGTAGCAATATTTACATGCGAGATTGCAAAGCGATCCGGCTGGTTTTGTCATGATGTAGAGTGGTCCGCAGAAAGGAGTGTAATCGTTAGGGGAGTGGTCGGGCTGTGGCATACGTGGATGGTGATAAGAAAAAATAAGCCCTTCCCCGAAGAGAAATGATTCGGGGGAGGGGTTGTTTCTGTTCTCCTGACATTTTGGTCTTGTCTGGTAAAACCATTTATGTCAATGACGGGAATGGTCGTGAAGAATCAGCATTGATTCTTTTCTATGTCCTTAAAATATTTGTATGTTCCATGACGGAGCTCTTCGCAAGCGGCTTCATCGCATACGATGATACCGTGCTGGTGCATTTGGAGGACGGAGATGGTCCATTGTTGCGTTACGGGACCTTCGACTGCAGCCTGCAAAGCACGTGATTTGTTGTGCCCGTTGCAAAGAATCAGGACTTCGCGGGCCGACATGACGGTACCTACTCCAACGGTGAGGGCGGTAGAAGGAACATTCTCGGGGTCACCACCGAAGAAACGGCTGTTGGCTACACGGGTGTCGGTTGTCAGGGTTTTGCGGCGTGTGCGGCTGGTCAGTGAACTTCCCGGTTCGTTGAATGCGATGTGGCCGTCAGGTCCGATGCCTCCGATGAAGAGATCAATGCCACCTGCATCCAGAATCATCTGTTCATAGTGAGCGCATTCAGCTTCAAGGTCTTCAGCGTTTCCGTTAAGGATATGAATGTTTTCTTTCGGGCAATCAATGTGATCGAACAGGTTTGTGGCCATGAATGAATGATAGCTTTCAGGATGGGATTCGGGCAGGCCAACGTATTCGTCCATGTTAAACGTAAGTACGTGCTTGAAACTTACGCGGCCTTCTTTATTGGCTTTGATCAGGGCCTTGTACATTCCGATAGGAGAGGAGCCTGTGGGCAATCCCAATACAAATGGTTTTTCCGCAGTAGGCTGAGCTGCATTAATCTTGTTTACGACATAGTCTGCTGCCCATTGTGACAGTTTTTCATAATCCGGTTCGATAATAACTCTCATGATTTTGAACTTAAAAGGTTGGAATATTTATAACTTTCTCGCAAAGTTAGGCAAACTTTGGCAGATAACAAATTTTTTCTTTCACATTTTTATAATAAGGGAAGTGGTATTTTCATTTTTGCTTTTGGGCAAATCCTTTTTTTTATTCTGATTGTGTAAGGAATTTAAAATTAGGGATTTGTATGCTGATGATTGCAAAATGACATCTCGTATAAGTATAAAACCGGAATTTTTGAATTATTGTAGCAAAACATCGTTCGGCCCCGCATTTTTATCGCGATCCCGTGGCATGGGGTTTCCGGACATTTTGAGGATACTATTACAAGAAAGAAAAAAGGTTAAAATATTTGCATTTATAGGTTTTTTTGCTCACCTTTGTAGGGCTAAATATGGGAGGACTGGTTGAAAATACGGCTATAGCCCATGAATGATAAATGAAGGGCTGTGAAAAACAAGTGGAAAGTAAAGTCGATGTGTATCAACGTCTGTAGATTCTTAAAAAACGAGCTATATATCAAGTTAATTTACACAGTATGAAAAAAAACAAAATGATTGTTTCAGCCTTGTTGCTTGGGAGTCTGGTGGGCTTTTCGCCTGCAATGGCTCAGAGCAAGATGGTCAAGATGACCACGGCCAAGGCTGTGGGGTCACCTATCACACTGATGGTGAACCATACTTATAATGGGGTCACCGTTGATTGGGGAGATGGAAATCCGGTGGTGTATAATACCAAAAAGGATGTGTTGCGGGTGATAGAAGGAACTGTAAAAGGGGCTGTGATCACCGTGACCGGCGATAGAGCATGGGACATGCTGAGTTGCGCGAATTGCGAACTGACAGAAATCGACCTTACAAAGGCAACAGATCTTCATTCGCTCTATTGCCAGAATAACCAACTTAGCACAATTGACCTGAGAGGTCTTTCGGAACTGACGGATTTGGATTGTTCTGATAACAAGATCACTTCTTTCGGTCTTACCACAGAAGGCTATATCGAATATGATCTTAAGAAGATAGAAAATATCAATGTGTCGAACAATCAGTTGAAAGGAACATTTGCCGTCCGTTCCGCTTCGGTGAGATTGATAGATGCCGGAAATAACAGTTTTGATAAATTCTATGTCAGCAGCAATCCGGAATTGACAACCCTGAAATGTGGAGGAAATCAGATCTCGACTTTAGGATTGACTTCCAATCGGAAATTGTCTACATTGGTTTGCGATAACAATCGTTTGACTGCACTCACTTTCCCGAGCACTGGAGTCCCTGAATTGCAGCAGATAGTATGTGATGGGAATAAATTAACCAGGCTGAACCTTTCTGCAAGTGAAAATCTTAGCGACCTTTCTTGTAAGGACAATCAGATCGAGCAGTTGGTTCGTCCCGACAATGTGTTGGATGTAATGGACATTAGTTTCAACAGATTGACTTTGAAAGATCTTCCGCGTACAACAAAAAAACCTACTTATGTACAGTTCTCTCCCCAGTTTGCTCTTGAGATGCAGAACATGCCTGGAATTGTCTTGCGTGACGGAGTACCTTGTATGAATGTCTGTGAATCTTATGCTGACCGTAACAAGGAAGAGTATGCTCTTGATATGAGCCAATACCGTTATATTGGTGTGACCTCTTCCTCTACCGGACAGATTGGAAAGGTAACTTTCCAATGGTATAGTATGGATGGAGATGTTCAGACTCCGATGACGCTGACAAAGAACGGAACGGATGGGGACTACTCCAATACTTCGGGAAAATTTGCGTTCTATAAACCACAGCGTAAGGCTTATTTGCGGATGGATTGTAAGGATTATGATGCATTCATCGTAACCAATCCTATTGTTATAGGTACTGATATTACGGGAGTGAATAACGTGATAACCGATAAGGATTTTGTCATCTCCGTTTTGTCCGGATCCATTACAATGAGCAGTTCCGTAGAGAAAGCTGTGCGGATTTATACAGTGGATGGTAAAACTGTTTGGAACGGGACAGTGGGAAGTACTGATGTTACCGTCAGCTTGCCGAAAGGAGTTTACGTAGTGAATGGAAAGAAGGTGGTTCTTTGAGCAACGTCTGAAACAAAATAGAAACATATATTATATTAATAAGGAATAAACATGAAGAAGATATATTCTCTTTTATGGAAAACCGGTTTTGCAGTTTTGCTTGCAACATGCGTAGTGCCTGTAGGAGCGCAGTCTGTTTTGCCGGCAGGAACTTCGCCGATGATTGTGACCCCTCATGAGCAGACGGTGAGCTATCGCGAAAGGACTCTGTGCTATGACATCATGGCAAACGTTGACTTTGAAGTAAGTGCGGATCAAGATTGGGTCACTGTGCGTAAAGGTGCAGATGGAACGGTGTATGTACATCTTGCTCAAAATCTTATAGGTGAATCCCGCACGGCCCGCATTACTTTTTCCAACACAGAAAGTAACATTACCGAGGTGCTTACTCTTACGCAGGGACCGGATGAAACGATCAGCGAAGTTCCTGAGGATTTGCAGATCAAGCCATCTTCGGCAAAAGACAACAACCACCAGTCCGGAATGGATATTAGTTTGACTTATGATAAGAATACGTCCACTTTCTATCATACAAATTGGGGAAATAATCCGTTTGTCGTGTCGGAAAGTAATCCTGCTGTGCTGGAGTATAACTTTACCGATGTTGAGAAGATTGATTACATCACGTACGTTCCCCGTCAGGATGGTAACAGCAACGGAAATTTCGGCAAGGTAAAATTGTATATCAAAAAAGCTGGTGAGACCAACTATAGCCTCTATGGAGAGTATGACTGGAAAAAAGGTTCGTCTCCCCGTACGATAGAGTTCGAGGGCGGCCTGATGAATCCTACAGCCGTTAAGTTTGAGGTCCTCTCGGGAGGGGGCGACTATGCCTCTTGTGCCGAGATGCAGTTCTGTGTGAAGACTGGTGCAACGGATGACTATGCAATCTTTGCAGATGATGTCTATTCTCAGTTGCGTCCGGATGTGACAGAGGAAGATATAGACAAACTCACAAATCCGTTCGTAAAGGCTCTTGCCACTCAGATGTTTAATAAAACCTACGATACGAATTACCGTGTGGCTTCGTATCCTTGTTTTATTTCATACGTTACCTTGTCGGAACAATGGAATGCTCCTGGAAAATATTATGATCAGCTCCAAGGTGTGACAGGTATTAATATTTCAAAAGGCAAGCACGCCATTGTTGTTAGCGGAATACCTGAAGATATCAGCGTAAATCTGAAGGTGGTAGCATGGTTCAGCAAAGAGCTTAACGATGAAGGTGTAGGTGCAGGCCCGGCTACTTATACCTATGGCCTGAGAAACGGTTTGAATGTGATTAACTATAATAGCGATTTTGATGGACTTGCCTATATTTGCTATTATGCAGACAATGATCCTGAGAAATATCCGGACATCAAGGTTCACTTTATTAATGGTCAGGTGAACGGTTACCTGTCTCCCGAAAAAACAAACGAGGAGATGTATGAAATCTGCAAGAATGCCAAAAACGTATGTATGGATGTCTACGGAAAGAAAGTCCATTCGGTGTGGACTTCTGCCGGTTTGCGCGATTATTGCAAGGCTTCCGATGGACGTAGTCCCGGTTATCGTCAGTACATGAACGTGCTCGACTCTCTCATCCAGTGGGAGCATCGTTTGCTTGGCTTTGAAAAATAC
>VSQE01000064.1 GCA_009775705.1 Prevotellamassilia sp. | reverse complement strand
CGCAGGCGATGGCTGCCATGTCGGCCGACAGCGTAGATTATTATACAAGGTTTTATTCTCGTTCGGTCTATCGTAAGTACGGGATTACGGAGGAGGATTTCAACAGGTCTATGGAATGGTATATGCGCCACTCCGAGCAATTGTTCAAAATATACCGGAATCTGGACAAGCGTTATGCGGATCCGTCGGTTTCCGGTATGGCAGGTATCGGTGACGGACCTGTTGGCGCATCGGGAAAAGACAGTATCAATTTCTGGAGAGGCCGGCGGTTCTTTCTCTTGTCATCTGTCGATAACGGGAGGATTACTTTTGAGCAGAAAGCCGATTCTCTTCTTCGGTCCGGTGACCGGTTGCACTGGAGGTTCAATATCAGTTGGATGTATCGGGAAGGGATGAAGTCGGCGATAGCGCTTTTAGCCGTCAAATATGATAACGATTCAATAGGTTCGGCTTCTCATTATCTTTATGGAACGGGGCCTCAGGAAATCGTTATGCAGGTCGGGAAACGGCAGGTGAAAAGCATTTTCGGCTTTATCTATCAGAATGCCGAATGGTCGGACCGGCCCAAACTTCTGGTGGTGTCGGATCCGGTGTTGTCGCGTTCTCATCCTGAGGATGTGTCTGTGTCTGCCGGAGAGACTGGTGCCGATTCTCTCAGGGTGAACAAAGGTTTGGTGCGCGATTCTATGTCTTTGCCCTCTTTGTCGGCGGACGAGGAGAAAGAGATGCGCATGCAGCATTTTCCCCGTAAGCGCATACGTCAGGACTTACGGAAATGACGGAGCGTATTGCGGTCAGCAGGCTGCATTTGAAGGACGGGACAATACTTCGCAATCAGGTGCTGGAGTTAGAGGGGGGGGAAGTGCTCCGTTTTTACGATTTGCAGGAGGAGCTGCCCTTTACGGAATGGCGGGGCGGAGACTTCTATATCGGCAGGGACGGCGGTAAGTATTGAAGGCGTGCCTGCCTGTTTGCTTTTCTCAGTCTTCATTCCCTTTCTTTCAGAAATTCGGGAAAGGGAATATGCTTCATTTCTCTGGAAATTTTTCTTTGTCGCTTCCGCATGTAGGGAGAGGGACGAAAAGAGCTGAATTTTAAAGGATTTGGAAGAGTGGCGGCTATCAGGGCGCATTCCGAACGTTTGAGCTCCCGTGCATGGCATCCGAAGTGTTGCATGGCCACGGCCTCGGCTCCGTAAATGCCGGGCCCCATTTCGATGCTGTTCAGATATACTTCCATGATTCTTTCTTTCGACCACAGAAGCTCTATGAGAGCGGTGAAATAGACTTCCAGCCCTTTTCTGGCCCATGAAGACGTGGGCCACAGGAAAACGTTTTTGGCCGTTTGCTGGCTGATGGTGCTTCCGCCCCGCAGCCGCTTCCCGTTTTTCTGTTCCTCGTAGGCTTGCCGTATGGCCGAGAGGTCAAATCCGTGATGGAGCAGATAGTTCTGGTCTTCCGCAGCAATGACGGCTATCGGAAGATAGGGGGAAATGCTGTCGAGCGGGACCCATTTGTGCTTGAGCGTGATCCGTTCGCCGTGGCCGAACTGCTGGACACACCGTATCAGCATGAGCGGAGTGCCGGGAACCGGTACGAATTTGTAGACCAGTGTGGCGAGAATGCTTCCTGCGAAGAATGCTATGAAGATCCATTTGAGCAACCGTAGGACGAATTTCATGGTGCGGGATATAAGAGGAAACGGTAGTTCGTAAACAAATGTGCCAATATTTTCCGTAGCCTCGATGACAACGGCATTATATTGGCACATGTTTTTCTGAAAGGGAGGGCGCGGTTTAGAAGGGCAGGTCGTCTTCCGGCTCTCCGGCAGCGGGAGCACTACTGGTCGGAGCGGGAATGTTGCCTGCGGGGATGGCATTGGACGGTGCGGCAGGAGCTGCGTTCCTCTCTACCTTCCAAGCGCGTATGTCGTTATACCAGCGTCCGTTATATTCTCTTGCGTCGATGTCGAACGATACGGTCAGTTCTTCTCCTACCTGGATGTTCATTTCCTGCAAACGGTCTTCGCCGAATACGTTGAATACGCATTTGCGGGGATATTGTTCGTGGGTTTCGATGACGAATTCCTGAGTTTTCCAACTGTTTCCGGTGCGTTGCGAAACTCCACCGCGCGGCGGAAGTGCCGCAATGATCTTACCTGAAATTTCCATAATGCTATTTGCGTGTGTTGTAGTATTTGTTTGCGAATTTACGACTTCTTTTTTATTTATGGCCTATTTCAGCTTCTAAAAATACATTCTGGCCGGAATGCGACATCCTTTGTAAATCAAAACCACCGTGGCGGTAGTTATTGACCGCCGCGGTGGATAATGGTTTTTCTCTTATTTATATTGAGAGAGAGGAAGAGATCAGTCTAATTTGTGGATGACAAGACCGCTTCTCAGTTTCGGCTCAAACCATGTGGCTTTGGGCGGCATGATTTTTCCGCTGTCGGCGATGTCCATGATTTGCTGCATGCTGACGGGATAGAGAGCAAGGGCGATCCTCATTTCTCCGCTGTCCACGCGGTTCTTCAGTTCTCCCAGGCCGCGCAGGCCACCGACGAAGTCTATGCGTTTGTCGCTGCGGAGATCTTTGATTCCCAACAACTCGTCCAGGATCAGCCGGGACGAGATGTCCACGTCCAGCACGCCGATGGGATCGTCGGGGTTGTAGGTTCCTTCACGCGCGACAAGGCTGTACCAGTGGCCGTCCATATAGAGTGAGAACTCGTGCAACTGAGCGGGTTTGTATATTTGGCAGCCTTTGTCCTGTACGATGAAATTTTTTTCCAGTGCGTGAAGAAACTCTTCGGGCTGCATGCCGTTCAGATCCTTGATGACACGGTTGTAGTCAAGAATGGTGAGCTGGTCTGCCGGGAAACTTACGGCCATGTAGTAGTTGTATTCCTCTTTTCCCGTATTGTCGGGATTTGCTTTGGCCTTTTCCGCGCCTACCAGTGCGGCAGCGGCCGACCGGTGGTGTCCGTCGGCAATGTAGAGCGCATTCATCTTTGCAAATTCGCCGGTGATGCTTTCCTTGTCCTTCCCGTCGGAGATGATCCAGAGCTGATGCCGGAAGCCGTCGATGGGAGCGATGAAGTCATACTCGGGTTTGAGGGCCGCATATTTTTTGGTGATGGCATCGAGAACGGGAGTGGGGTGATGGGCCAGAAATACCGGTTCGATGTTGGCGTTCGTTTGGCGAACGTGCTTCATGCGGTCTTCCTCCTTGTCGCGGCGGGTCAGCTCGTGCTTTTTGATGACGGAATTCATGTAGTCGTTCACGTAGGCACACAGGACGATGCCGTATTGCGTCTTGCCGTTCATGGTCTGTGCATAGAGGTAGTAGTTCTCCTCTTCGTCCTGTACGAGCCATCCTTGTTCCTGAAATTTCCGGAACTGTTCGGCTCCGCTTTCGTAGACCCGGGGATCGTACTCGTCCGTTCCTTCCGGAAAATTGATTTCCGGCTTGATGATGTGGTACAGGGATTTTTCGTTTGTTCCGGCTTCGGCACGGGCCTCTTCCGAACTCAGTACGTCATAGGGGCGGCATTCCACTTCCTCAACGAGCGGGGCGGGGGGACGGACACCGCGGAATGGTTTTATCTGAGGCATGATGGTAGGTTTTAAGAGAATAGATAAATTCCGGAGGAAGAAAGCGTACATGCTGTGTGCGCCTCTTCCTGCCGGAAAGTGCTGTTGTTATTTATTGACCTGGAAAGTCGTGACTCCGTTTTTGAAGAAGTCGACGATCTGCGAGGCGGCGGCCAGTCCGGCATTGATATTGGCCTCGGAGGTTTGTGCTCCCATTTTTTTAGGGGTGAAGATGTAGCGGCCGGCCAGTTTCTCCACGGCTTCATCGTGTGCTCCCAGTTTCAGGTCGGTCACGTAGCGAAGGTCGGGACGTTCTGTCATGGCGCGCAGCAGTCCTTCTTCGTCTATGATTTCCTTTCTTGCGGTGTTGAGCAGGATGGCATTGGGTTTCATGCTCTTGATCAGGTCGTAGGTGATGCAGCCTTTGGTTTGCGGAGTGGCGGGAATGTGCAGGCTGACGATGTCATTCTCGGCGAAGAGGCTTTGCACATCTTCATGAACATGGAATCCGGCATCAATAATCTTTTGCGGCTGGTTGCGCGGAGAGAAACCGGAAATTTCCATGCCGAAGCCTTTCGCTATGCGGGCTACGTTCTGGGCAACGGCTCCGAAGGCCATCAGACCTATCTTCTTTCCTTTCAGTTCTGTTCCGGAAGTCCCGTCAAAGCGGTTGCGGATGGTGTACAGCAGCAAGCCTATCACCAGTTCGGCAACGGCATTGGCATTCTGTCCCGGAGTGTTCATCACAACGATGCCGTGTGCTGTCGCGGCTTCCAGGTTGACATTGTCGTATCCGGCTCCTGCGCGGACTACGATTTTCAGTTCGGGAGCGGCATCCATGACTGCGGCATCTATTTTGTCCGACCGGATGATCAGGGCGTTTACGTCCTTTACCGCTTCCAGCAACTGGGATTTTTGCGTATATTTTTCAAGTAACGCGCACTCGAAGCCGGCGGCTTCAATGATTTCTTTGATGCCCTTCACAGCTACCGGAGCAAAAGGCTTTTCTGTTGCTACGAGTATTTTCATAATGGTTCTGGATGAGTGTAAACAAAAAGGAGTATGGAAAAAAGATCCCTTGCGTTAAGTCTTTGTTCCCATACCCCATGGATGTACGTTAGATCATTAGTGTAAAGCTTCGAATTCCTTCATGCAGTCAACCAGTGCCTGGACTCCTTCGAGCGGCATGGCGTTGTAGCAGGAGGCGCGGAAACCGCCTACCGAGCGATGTCCCTTGATGCCCGACATTCCCCTTTCTGTGGCGAATTTAAGGAAGTCGGCTTCCAGTTCTTTGTATTCGTCGGCCATGACGAAGCAGATGTTCATCAGCGAGCGGTCTTCTTTCTCGGCTGTTCCGCGGAAGAGTTTGTTACGGTCTATTTCGGTATAGAGCAGATCGGCACGTTCCTGTGCGCGGCGTTCCATTTCCTTCACTCCTCCCTGCGCCTTGATCCATTTCAAGTTTTGCAAAGCGCAGTAGATGGGTACAACAGGTGGGGTGTTGAACATGGAACCCTTGTCCACGTGGGTGCGGTAGTCAAGCATGGTGGGGATGGGGCGGCTTACCTTGCCCAGCAACTCATTCTTGACAATGACGAAGGTGACACCGGCCATAGACAGGTTTTTCTGGGCGCCGCCGTAAATCATTCCGTACTTGCTCACGTCAATGGGACGGGAGAAGATGTCGGATGACATGTCTGCGACAAGAGGTACCGGAGAATCCAGATCTTTGCGTATTTCCGTTCCGTAGATGGTGTTGTTGGTTGTGATGTGGAAATAGTCGGCATCGGCCGGAATGGTATAGTCTTTCGGAATGAAGGTGTAGTTGGCATCGGCCGATGAGGCCACTTCAACAACTTCACCGAAGAGTTTGGCCTCTTTCAAGGCTTTCTTTGCCCACACGCCGGTGTTCAGATAAGCAGCTTTCTTTTCGAGCAGGTTGTAAGGTACCATGCAGAATTCCAGACTTGCGCCGCCACCGACAAACAGCACGCTGTAGCCTTCGGGAATGTCCAGCAACTCCTTGAACAAAGCCTGTGCCTCGTCCATAACGGCCTGAAACTCTTTGGTACGATGGCTTATCTCCATGAGCGAAAGGCCCATGCCCTGAAATTCCGTACAGGCATCAGCCGTTGCTTTCATCACCTCTTGCGGGAGGATTGACGGTCCCGCACCGAAATTATATTTCTTCATACGTTGTTATATATTTTGAAGGTTTGTTAACTTGGGGCGAATTTAAGCATTTTTTGTAACGCTCCAATTTTTATTTGTATGTTATATAGCATCTTTGTGGAGAATCGCGGGTTACATCCCGATTGTGAGAAATTGGTAAAAGAGGAAAGAAAAGAAGAAACAGCCGGTCTGTAAGCCGGGTTCTGTACGTTACGATGGCGTAACGTGTCTGTCATTTATCCGGGCTTGCCGTTGCCGGCAAGCTCTATCGTTCTACCCTCCGGCGCGTCCGCAGACTTGGGCGGGCCGCCCTCCTGCGCCGGTTTACGCGAACTTTCAGCATCCGATGTGCACGGCCCGCAGTGTCACCACGCGGCCGGTGGGCTCTTACCCCACCTTCTCACCCTTACCGTCCTTGCGGGCGGCGGTTCTTTTCTTCTGCACTCATTTGCCCTTGCGGACAACTTCCCGTTAAGAAGCGGATTGCCCTGTGCTGCCCGGACTTTCCTCCTGTGTCACACGGACACACGCGACAGACCGTCCGGCTGTTCCTTCTTTTCCGCGAAGGTACGAATTTTCAGCCAACATTGCCCCATATGCCCAAAAAAACTTATATTTGTCCGTCATTTTAATTAATATCCGTAATAGTATGAGAAAATATTTAGTCTCGTTTTTTTTAAGTCTTGCAATGCTCTCTTCGGCGCAGACCGTGGCCTATCAGCCTTCACCCGAGAACCTGAAAGCGCGCAAGGATTTCAGCAATAGCCGGTTCGGCATTTTCCTGCATTGGGGGCTGTACAGCCTTTTCGGACAAGGTGAGTGGTATATGACAAACCAGAACATCGACAACCGCGAGTATGCGAAGGCTGCCCAGGCCTTTTACCCGCACCGCTTTGATGCGAAGGCATGGGTTTCGGCCATAAAGGAGGCGGGAGCCAGATACATTTGTTTCACTTCGCGGCATCACGAGGGCTTTTCAATGTGGAACACCGCCCAGTCGTCCTATAATATAATGAATACTCCGTATGGCAAGGATATCATACGTCAGCTGGCAGACGAGTGCCACCGGCAGGATGTGAAATTGCACCTGTATTATTCCCATCTCGACTGGACGCGCGAGGACTATCCCGTAGGCCGTACCGGTCGTGGAACGGGACGCGATACCGGCAAGGCCGACTGGAAGAGCTATTATGATTTCATGAACCGTCAGCTTACGGAACTGCTTACCGGATACGGTGAGATCGGTGCCATTTGGTTTGACGGTGTATGGGATCATGACGGTGACAGCATTCCTTTCGATTGGCAACTGGCCGGGCAGTACGAACTGATCCACCGTTTGCAGCCCGCCTGTTTGGTGGGCAATAACCACCATCTCACTCCGTTCGAAGGTGAGGACATCCAGATATTCGAACGCGATGTGCCCGGAGAGAACAAGGCCGGTCTGTCCGGACAGGCCGTGAGCCGTCTGCCTCTTGAGACCTGCCAGACTATGAACGGCATGTGGGGGTATAAGGTGAAGGATCAGGACTACAAGTCTGTGTCCGAACTTATCCGTTTGCTGGCCCGGACTTCGGCCAAGGGGGCTAACTTGTTGCTCAATATCGGTCCTCAGCCTGACGGAACACTGCCCGAAGCGGCCCTTCAGCGTCTTTCCGGGATGGGGGAATGGTTGAAGTGCTATGGTCCTTCTATTTATGAAACGGAGGCTGGCGGAGTAGGAGACGGGGAAAAGGTGGTTTCCACCAGAAACGGAAAAACGCTCTATCTGCATGTTCTGAATCCTGAAGTGGCAGAGATTTCCGTTTCGCTGCCCGAGAAGGTCAAGACGGCCGTGGATTTCCGTTCCCGTCAGAAGTTGAAGTTCCGGCAGAAAGACGGGCAGTTGGTAATTCCCGTGACGGTTCCCGAAAATGTACCGGATTACGTACTCGAACTCAAACTGTCGTAAGATGCGAAAACAGGAAATAAAAGTATAGACCATCGGGTTGTGTCCCGGAAAGTTATCAGACGGTTGTTCCTTGTCATGCAGGACTACAGCCGTCTGTTTTACTTTCTAATATTACGGTCCGGTAAACTTTTTTGTAGAGTATGTCTATCGGGCGGACTGGGAAATAGAAATATTCCGCCGTTTTTTTTACAAGGCGTGTAAAAACTTTTACAAGGCATGTAAAAAGTTTTACACGCCTTGTAAAAGTTTTATAGGTATTCTGTGAAAGCGGAATTTCATTTCCCCCTTTATCTGTTCGCTCCCGAGAATCATTCTTTACCTACATTGTTTTTGAGTTCTTCCTCTTGTATCGTTTCTGAATAATATGCCATATATTATTTGTGGTATTTATTAATAGTGGTTTTGCATTCAGGAACATACTTCTGCATGGTGATATGTTGTATCGGTGTCCATCGGTCCCATTATACAATGAAGAGTCAGTCTTTTCAGATTTCAATTCCTTATCTTTCTTTTTTTGGAAAAAAGGTCTCAGCTGTATTTCCGGGGAAACCGGAGTCCGATGGCCAGCAGGGCAGCCGTGCCCATAATCATCGGATAGTAAAGGCTGGGAATGATTGCTACGGGACTGATGCCGGCCATGCCGCCGGCGATGAGCAGCTGGGCTCCGTATGGCAGCAGCCCCTGTACGCAGCAGGAGAATGTGTCGAGCAGGCTGGCGCATTTCCGCTTGTCTATGCCGTATTTTTCGCAAATATCCTTGGCCAGTCCGCCGGTAGTGAGGATGGCAACGGTGTTGTTGGCCGTGCAGAGATTGGTGACACTGACCAGTGCAGCGATGCAGTATTCCGCACCCCGTTTGCTGTGGACGCGGCGGATGAGAAGACGGATGAGGTAGGCGATGCCTCCGCCCGTGCGGATCAGTTCCAGCAATCCTCCGGCCAGCATGGTGATGAGGATCAGTTCGGACATGCCGCCGATGCCCGAGGTCATCGAACTGGTCCATCCGTTCAGATCGTAGCTGCCTGTGGCCATCCCGATGCAACCCGTCAGGAGGTTGCCGATAAGTAGCACGATCAGTACGTTGCAGCCGGTGACAGCCATGAGCAGGACGATGAGGTAGGGGAGAACTTTCAGCAGACTGATGTCGGAAACGGCAGGGACGGTTGCTGTATTCTGTCCCATTATCAGGTAGATGATGAATGTTATGACAGCTGCCGGAAGCACAATCTGGAGGTTGACTTTGAACTTGTCGCTTTGCCGGCACTCTACGGAGCGTGTGGCGGCAATGGTGGTGTCCGATATGAACGACAGGTTGTCGCCGAAAAGGGCTCCGCCTACGGTGGCGGCAACCAGCAGAGGAATGGCGGTGCCGGTCTTGTCGGCCAGACCGGTGGCTACGGGGACCAAAGCGACAATGGTGCCTACGGAGGTTCCGATGGAGAGGGAAATGAAGCAGGCGGCAATGAAGATGCCGGCCAGGAGCATTTCCGGAGGGAGTAGCCGGAGGGTCAGGTCGACGGTGGCGGAAATGGCTCCCATGTCTTTGGCCGACTTGGCGAATGCGCCGGCCATGACGAATATCCATATCATCAGGAGCAGGTTGGGGGAACCGGCTCCCCGTGAGAAACGGGTGATGCGTTCTTCTGCCGGATAGCCGCGTGTGATGAAAAGGGCGTAAATGGACGTGGCGGAAAAAATGATGAGCAGGGGAACGCGTGAGAAGTCGCCCAAGTGCAGGCTGAATCCGAGAAATAGGGCTGCCAGAACGAATAGCGGGCTAATGGCCAGAATGCCGTACCGGCGGGGGCGTTTTCGATGAGGACGCATGGAGTGGGAGATAAGGTGAGATAAAATCAGAGTTCTTCGTCCTCCTGTTCCTTTCCGCTACGGACGGGAGGCTGTAATGCTCCGGGTTTCAGATTGCCCTTTTCGTCAAAAAGGCCGTAGGTAGTGCGGAGTACGCGGAACTCGGTACGGCGGTTCAGAGCGTTGCATATTTCCTGTTGTTCGGCCGGCAGTTTCAGGATGTATGCTTCGGTGAGCGTGTCGTTCTCGTGCAGGAAAGGATAGGTTTCGGTCAGTTTTTTGTTGACCGTCTTCGGCTGTTTCTCTCCGTAGCCCTTGGCGGTCAGGCGGTCTGCCTCGATACCGTGTTCCCGGAGGTAGTTCACCACGCTTTCGGCCCGTCGCTGGGACAGGCGTTCGTTGTAGTCGTCATTGCCGCGATAGTCGCAGTGTGCGCTCAACTCGATCGTGACGTTCGGATTCTCTTTCAGAAGTCTGGTCAGGCGGTCCAATGCCTCGACGGAATTGGCGGTCAGGTCGGCCTTGTCAAATTCGTAGAACACGTTTCTTACCAACACCGGAATGCTGATGTTCGGGAGCGGGAATTGGAGTACATACTGATGTTCTGTCTCCATGGTGTCGGCATGCAGCTGGTTGCGCACATTCAGAAAACCCTTGCAGGTAGCGAGGAATAGATAGTCCACATCGGGCGAGACGGGCTCTTCAAAGGATCCGTCTGTGCGGACGCTGAGTTTGAGGTTCGTTCCGTCGTTTCCCACCATGTAGACCTGTGCTTCGGGCAGTTCGTAGCCGTCCTGCTCGTACACCCATCCCTTCACGGTTTGTAATACTTCGGGATAGGAGAAAGAGAAAATCTTGTCCCACCCCCGGCCGCCGGTAGTGCGGTTGGACGAGAAGAAGCCTTTGTTGTGCAATCCCTCGAACGTGATGCCGAAATCATCGGCGTTGGAGTTCATGGGAGCCGGCAGATGCTCTACCTGCCATTTGCCGGTTATGGTATCTTCCGTAGCCCGGTACAAGTCCAGTCCGCCCATGGACGGCGTGCGGCCGTCCGAAGAGAAATAAAGTTCTCCCGACGGACGGAATGCAGGAAAGACCTCGTTTCCCTCAGTATTGATGTCGGGACCCAGATTCTCGATGGCTCCGAGGCCGTGGGTGCCGATCGGCACACGCCAGAGGTCCAGACCGCCGTACCCTCCGGGCATGTCTGACGTAAAGTACAGCCATCGGCCATCGGGCGATGCCGCCGGATGGGCGTATGATGAAAGAGTATCGGCTGTCAGTTTCAGTTGTTGAGGCTTGGCCCAACTGGCGTCCGTACGGTTGGAGGTCCAGATTTCTGCCATACGGGGATATTGCGGGTCGGTGCGGCATACGGTAAGGTACATTGTCTTACCATCTGCGCTGAAGGAACAGGCCCCTTCGTCGAATTCCGTATTGATACCGCCTTCAACTGCTTCCGGCATTTTCCAGCGGCCCTTCTCGTCCTTTTTGGAGAAGTAAATGTCGCCGTTTTTCAGACCGGTGATGCCGCTGAGTTCATCTCCCGTTACCTGTGGCCGGTTGGTGGTGAAATACAGTTGTTCCGCATCCTCGCCCATGAAGGCCGGTGCGTAGTCGGAGCGGCTTCCTCCGAACAGCCGTTCCAGTTTAACCGTGTAGGCGGATCCCCGTTCTTTGATGGCCGGTGCCGTATTGCAGGATTCGATGCCCCGCAAGGCACCTTCATCGCCCGGATTCTGCTCCAGATAAAGCTCATAACATTTTTTCGCCCCTTTGTAGTCTCCCGAAAGCCGGAGCAGTTCCCCCTCCATGAAATAGGTGAGGGTGTCGGTGTATTTATAGCGTTCGGCATTCCGGAAAGCTCCCAGAGCACGTGCAGTATTTCCGTATCGGCGATAGGCATCGCCCATCTTGTAGGCTATTTTTCCGCGTTGTCCGCGCTCTGAGGGCGGAGTGCGCGAATAAGCTTTCTTGTAGAGAGCGGCGGCTTCGCAGTATTCGCCGAGGGCCAGTGCCGCATCGCCGCGGCGGAGGGAACGTTCGGCGCTCCCACATCCGGCAAGAACAGGTGTCAGGCCTATGATTATATATATAATGTATCGGATTGCTGACATTGATTTTTCCTTTAGTGTGGATAAGAGAACATGGCTCAGACAATGTAATGACTGCAAAAATAAACATAAAAGCCAAGAAAGCCGTCAGACACTCGGAAAAAATCTCTATATTTGCATACAGACAAGAGTTTAAACCTTAAATACACATTTGATATGAAGCAAATTGTAAACGGAAGAATCCTGACACCGGCCGGATGGCTGGAAGGCGGATCGGTCATTGTGAAGGGCAACAAGATTGTTGAGGTCTCCAATTGTGATCTTCCTTTGTCGGATGCCGAGATTATTGATGCAAAGGGCTGTGACATTGTGCCTGGGGGCATAGAGATGCACGTGCACGGCGGCGGTGGACGTGACTTTATGGAAGGCACGGAAGAAGCGTTCCGCACGGCGGTGGAGGCACACTTGCATTACGGAACTACTGCTATTTTTCCTACGCTTTCCTCTTCTACCATTCCCATGATCGAGCAGGCTGTCGAAACCTGTCAAAGGCTTATGGACGAACCTGACAGCCCCATTATGGGGTTGCATCTGGAAGGACCGTATTTTAATCCGGCACAGGCCGGTGCGCAGATTCCCGAATGGATCAAGGCACCAGTGGCTTCGGAATACGAACCTTTGCTGGACAAGTCGCCCTGTCTCAAACGATGGGACGAAGCCCCCGAACTGGAAGGCTCTATCGATTTTATCAAGAGCTGCCGCAAGCATGGTGTGCTGCCCAGCATAGGACATACGCGTGCGAAGTATGCCGAGGTCAAGGCCGCTTATGAGGCAGGAATGACGCATGCCACGCATTTTTACAATGCAATGCCCGTGGTCTATAAAAATCGTGAGTTCAAGGAGGCGGGAACCGTTGAAAGTATTCTGGCAGAAAAGGACATGACGGTAGAGGTCATTGCAGACGGAATTCATGTACCTCCCGTTATGTTGCGAATGGTCTATCAGATCAAAGGTGTGGAGCGTACAGCCTTGGTGACCGATGCGCTGGGATGTGCCGCCAGCAGTGCCGATGTGGCGTTTGATCCTCGCGTAGTGCTGGAAGACGGGGTGTGCAAGTTGGCAGACCGTTCGGCATTGGCCGGTAGCATTGCTACGATGGACCGCCTCGTGCGCACCTGTGTGCAGCAAGCCGGCATACCTATGGCGGATGCCTGTCGTATGGCCAGCGAGACGCCTGCCCGCATTATGGGAATCTATGACCGGAAAGGATCGCTCGAAAGAGGCAAGGATGCCGATATCATCATGTTTGACGCAGAGCAGCAACTCACCTTCGTCATGCAGATGGGGCGTATCGTACGGTCTGAGTTATAATAAGGTAATACAATATAGAAGTGCCTGAATATAGGGAATTGCAGTTGTGCGGTTCCCTATATTCGGATTTAAAATAGGAAAGCTATTAAATTATTTGAAATACCCGTTTATATAGGGATTTATTGCTAATTTTGCATCCTAAATATAATGGATGGAAAATCTTTTGGTACCCCTCGGTCTTGTAGCTTTGGCTATGGTTCTTCTTTGTGTTCGTCTGTTTGCCGGCAAACGGTTTGTACATACCCATGTGGACGGAAACAAAGAACTGAATCGCAGAGGCATTCATTGTGCCCAGTCTATGGATGCAAGTGAACGACGTACTGACAGAAAGAAAATTCAGGAACGAAAAAAATAAGAATATGAGGTTTATAAAGAAAAATGTACCGGTGGCTCTGCTGGCCCTTTCCCTCGTGGTTCCTTTTGCCGGATGCGGTGAGGATAAGAACAAGCAAGTGAAGTCAAACGGCCTTCCGCGGGCCGAAGCGGCAGCGGAAAAGGGCACTCCCCGTATTGCCTATGTGGATCTGGACAGTTTGCAGAACCATTATCAGTTTTTTATGGACGGAAAAGCCAAATTTGAGGCGAAGCAGAAAAAATTGGAAAACGCATTGAAACAGAAGGGAGAGGCTTTGCAGAAGAATGTGGCAGAGTTTCAGCGTAAATTGCAGCAAGGCGAATACACCTCCGAGCAACAGGCCCGCAATGCGCAGTCAGCTTTGGCCAAGCAGGAATCGGCGGCAGAACAGTACAGACAGGCTTCTCTGAAAGAACTGGATGAGGAGCAGACCAAATTCAATGAGGCTTTGCACGACAGTCTGAACAACTATCTCTCCGAGTATAACAAGACGCATAAGTATTCGATGATCTTGAGCAAGAGTGGTGACAACATTCTGTATGCCGACAAGAGTATGGACATCACGGATGAGGTTATTGCAGGTCTGAATAAGAGGTATAATAAAAAATAAAAGAACGAGGCATTTTGCATTTTGGAAAAAATTTGTAACTTTGCCTCGTCTTTCAGGAAAGATGCCGGAGTGGTCGAACGGGCCGCACTCGAAATGCGGTGAACGGGTAACTGTTCCGGGGGTTCGAATCCCTCTCTCTCCGCTTGGAACAATCCCAATCCCCTGTAAATCCTTGATTTACAGGGGATTTT
>VSQE01000063.1 GCA_009775705.1 Prevotellamassilia sp. | reverse complement strand
CCTGAAAAATATCCAAACCTCAACACTCAAAAAACAGAGGCTGCGCCGTAAAACTTAATTACGACACAGCCTCTTTTATTTGGGTATCTCGTTCAGGCGTTAAGCCGCGAACGTCGGTATCAGAACATCTTTTCGGGATAGACACCTTCCTCGCCGAGCTTCTTGAACTTCTCGACAACTTCGGGACGGTCCTCGGGATAGGTCACTCCGAACCACTTGGAAGTCGTGTCGAGCACCTCGCAAGTGGCGGTTCCGTCGTTGATGAGTTTGTCGACCATGAGCGGAATAAAGAATTCGCTCTTGAGGTTCTCCATGTTCTTGGGATCGGACAGGAAGGTCTTGAAGAATTCCTCGCTATGTTCGAAATAATCGGGTGTGAAACCCCAGAAATTCATAGACACGGGAGTGGTGTCGGGAATAGCCACCCACTGGTCATTCTCGTCCAGATATTTCACCTCACCGTCTATGCGCTGGATCTTGGTGCGCTCCACCACGCTGGTAAGATGATGGCTGTCGTCATTCTCGCAAACGCCGCGGCTCACGGTTCCGCTCTCGGAAAGCGTATTGCCTACGCGGAAACCCACCATGGCATATTTTCCCGTGCTGCCTTCGGGCAGTTCACTAAGGAATTTACCCATCACCTTGAAAGAGTCGCGATCATAGAAGTCATCGCAGTTGAGCACGGCAAACGGCTCCTTGATCACACTCTTGCCCATCATGACGGCATGGTTGGTTCCCCACGGTTTGGTACGGCCTTCGGGACAGGTGAAGCCTTCGGGCAGTGCATCGAGCGCCTGGAACACGAGTTCACAGGGGATATGATCTTCGTATTTGGAAAGCACGATGCGGCGGAAGTCCTCCTCAAAATCCTTACGGATAACGAAGACCAGCTTGCCGAAACCGGCATTGATGGCATCATAGATGGAATAGTCCATGATGGTCTCTCCGTGAGGACCAAGACCATCCAGCTGTTTCAGACCGCCATAGCGGCTGCCCATTCCTGCCGCCAGGAGAAAAAGTGTAGGTTTCATTGGTATTTATGTATTTTAATTAATGGTATATTGTTTCTGCAAATCTACAAATAAATTGATTACAGCCCTACGTTTTCAGACAGAAAATCTTAAAATTCGTTTCATTTCTTCTCGCGCGAGAAAGAATAGGGATAAGATGCCTCACCGGTACCTCTTGACAAGGAGGGAACGGACGACATGCCAAAATCAATGCGGCCGCCTTTCAGGAGCATCCCGTGGGTAAAATAGTTCAGCCCGTAGCGTTTTCCGTTGACCGACAAATGCTCGATATACGGCCTGTCACTGCCGTTGTCGGGGGCTGTCAGCTCCAGCCGTTTTCCGTTTTCAAGATTTAGCACGGCTTTCTTGAAAAGCGGGCTTCCAATGGCATATTGGCCGGATCCGGGAGCCACCGGATAGAATCCGAGCGCCGAGAACACGTACCAAGCCGAGGTCTGCCCGTTGTCCTCATCACCGCAATAGCCGTCGGGGGTGGGAGCATACATCCTGTCCATCACCTGGCGCAGCCAATACTGTGCCTTCCAAGGTTGTCCGGCCCAATCGTACAGATAGATCATGTGCTGCACCGGCTGATTGCCGTGCGCATAATTGCCCATGTTCATCACCGTCATCTCGCGGATCTCGTGAATCGGGAATCCATAATAGCTGTCATCGAAGACGGGAGGCACCGAAAAGACGGAATCGAGCATGGCGACAAAGCGGTCGTTCCCTCCCATCAGTTCCTTCAGCCCTTCAGGGTCATGAAAAACCGACCAGGTATAGTGCCACGAGTTGCCTTCGGTAAAGGCATCTCCCCACTTCAAAGGCGAGAACGGTTCGGCCCAGCTGCCGTCGGCATTACGGCCACGCATCAGGGAGCTGTTCCTGTCAAACAGATTCCGGTAGTTCATGGCCCGTTCGGCAAAAGGAGCAAGCTCCGACTTCGGACGGGCCAGCGCACGGCCCAACCGGTAAATGCACCAGTCATCATAGGCATATTCAAGCGTACGCGCCGCGTTTTCCCTGATACCTACATCATACGGCACATATCCCAACCTGTTATAGTAATCGAAACCGACGCGCCCGGTCGACTTCACGTCCGGGTGTACGGAATTAGCCCCGCTGACCAGTCCTTTCCACAAAGTCTCGGGGTCGGAGACCCTGACTCCCTTAAGCCACGCGTCGGCCAACACCGAAGCCGAGTTGTTGCCCACCATACACTCACGGTGTCCGGGACTGCACCATTCGGGAAAGAAGCCGCTCTCACGGTAGGCGTTCAGGAAGCCTTCCTGCATCTCAAGGCTCACCGAGGGATAGACCAGATTCAGCAAAGGGAAAAGGCAGCGGAACGTATCCCAAACTCCCGTATCGGTGTACATGTATCCGGGTTTCACCTCGCCGCTGTACGGACTGTAATGAACGGGCTTCCCGTCTTTATCTATCTCATAGAATTTGCGGGGGAACAGAGCGGACCGGTACAGGCAGGAATAAAACGTCCGCTTGTTGTCCAGATTCTCATCCTCAATGGCGATGCGGCCCAACACGCTGTTCCAGGCGTCCTTCCCTTCGGAGACCAATTCGTCGAACTTCTGCCCAGACACCTCCCTCATGTTCAGAGCCGCCTGCTCAGGACTGACAAAGGAAGAGGCAACCCTGACGTTCACCACCTCTCCCTTCGAGGTTCTGAAGCCGATGACCGCACCGGCATGAAAACCCTCGAACGACAGGCTGTCGGGATGCAGGGATAGCGGTTCCGCGTCGGACGATTTTCCGAACACCGCTACATACTCCACCGGTTTGTCGAACTCAATGATAAAGCAATTGACAAAATTGCCGGGCACTCCGCCGCTGTTGCGTGTGGAACGGCCGCAGACGGTATGCCTGTCGGGACTGACGGTGACCGACGATCCTTTGTCGAAAGCATCCACCACCAGATAGGACATACCTTCGGGATAGGTGAAACGGAAAGCCGCGGCACGCTCGGAAGGCGTCAGTTCGGCCAGCACGTCGTGATCGGCCAAGTAAACCGAGTAATAGTAAGGCTTTGCCGTCTCCCCTTTGTGCGAGAACCAGCTGGCCCGGTCCTCCTCGTCAAACTTCAGTTCTCCCGTCACGGGCATGACCGAGAACTGCCCGTAGTCGTTGATCCACGGACTGGGCTGGTGCGTCTGCTTGAAACCGCGGATTCTATGCGCATCGTAAGTATACTGCCATCCATCACCCATCTTGCCGGTCTGCGGAGTCCAGAAGTTCATGCCCCACGGACGTGCTATGGCGGGATAGGTGTTTCCGGCCGAGAGTTTGAAACTGGACTGCGAACCCATCAGGGGATTCACATATCTCGTGAAATCGTCCTCTGCCGTTGCCGGCAGGCACGACAGAAAAACACAAGCTGCTATGACAAGTTTTCTCATGACATGATTTTTTGCAAAGAGGGAAAACAAAGAGGTCATCGAAGCTTGCCAACCACACGGCTGATCTGATCGCCCATTCCTATCGTATAGCCCTGAGAGAAAAAGACCACGCGGTTAAACGTATCGCCCACAAAGACCACGGGCAGTTCATGCGAAGCGGTAAGGCCCGAAGAGAAAAGGTCGGCAGCCACCTCTCCGCGGCTGTCGATACCGAAGCGCACGGTCGAGGGCAATGACGGGAACTCGCCACGCTGACGCTCGAAACGCTTTGCCTCTTCCTCCGTGGGAAAGAGCAGCAGGATGGGACGGCCCCACGCCTCCAGCTCGGAACGCATCCTCTCCAGATCGTGCAGGATGTGGTTGGAAGGTTCATGACCGGCACGAATCAGCCCCACGGCATAGTAACCGCGCCCCGTGGCGGAAAGAAGGGTACGGCAAGCCGCCCCGACCGAATCGGCATACTGATTCTCGGCATTAAAGGAACCTATCACCTGAATATTGGTTTTATCCTCACGCATAAGAAGCGTGACAGAGGAATCTTTCCCTGTCTCCATCGGGAAGACTTCGAGACGGGCCAGCACGCTTCCGTCGGCCATTCGTGTGCCGGAAACCAACAGATAGTCACCCTCTTCCACCGGCTTTCCGTCCACAAAACCGCCATTCAGAACCGAGCCTTCGGAATAGGCCTGCAAGAAAGGCAGTCCGTCATACAGGCGGCTAACGGTGAAATGGGTATAATAGGCCGGATTTTTCATGAACTCGCGCGGCGTATAGGACAATTTGAGACAAGGATAAGCGGAAGCGGCCCCCGAGACGGAAACAGCAGCCGAGTTCAGATCGGCCTGTATCCAGTTCACAGTTTCCTCATCCGCCGGAGCCACTCCGGAAAAAGAGGCATACTGCACTTTGCCCGTCACCTCGTCTATGCGGGCGGGAATGCCCAACGTCCGCGCGGCGGCAACAAAGAGAAGTTCCCGGCTGCGGGCATCGGCCGTACGGTAACGCACGACAGATTCGGGCGATTGCAGAAAACCGAGCGGATTCCATGTACCGTCCGTCTCCACATGCTGCCCTACCCATGCGGCAAGCGCGGCGGGACGGGTCCGGAATTGCGTTTTTTCCTCGTCCGTAAAAGCCTTGTCGAGACAGCTCCGCCAAGGCGTGAGGGCCTCGACGGAAATGCGCGGACTGTAGACATAACGTGCGGTAAAGGGGGTACAAGAAGACGGCAAGCCGGCTTTACGGAAATGGTCGGCCAGAACATCGTAGTCAAAATCACGCAAATCCTTGTCCGTCATGGCCTGCAAGACGGAAATCGCACACGTGGAACGGAAATCGCTCAGGATGCGGAACAGATTCCGGTAATTGCCGCAGCACTTCTGCACCAACTGCCAGACAGCCACCGGGTCATATCCGTTGCGGAGACTGAAACTGTCGGCCTCCGCCTGTTGCGGAAAAGTTCTGGTATACGCCATGCGGATACTATCCTCCTGCGCCTTGCGGCGTTCGTTGGTCCGGATGGCTTCCGGCCCCACATCGGGAACATTGTCATGACCGGCGGGAGGAACGATGTCAAGGTCCGTTCCGAAACGCTCGCCCGGCCCGTGAGAGAGCTCCACCCGCACCTCTCCGGAACTGCCGGCCGTAAACTTGGCAAAACCGTAACGGCCGCCTTTGGCCGCCCAGGCCACAAGATCGCCCAGTCCGGACGTTATTGAGGCCTGTCCCAAAGCATCGGTACGTGTACGGTGAACCGTGAACAACTCGGCATAATTGTACAATTTGAAATCGAGCAGAGCGTCAGCCACAGGGTTTCCCTTCCCGTCGACCACCCGGACTGTCGTGCGCGCCACGGGAGCATAATTGGCCGTCACGTTGATCTCCGTATAGCAGGGTGTACGGGAGATAACATCCTCCGGGCCGTCATATCGGCCGAATACTCTCGTGTGCATCAGCATACCGCGCGAGGCCGGACGGTTGAACCACCCGAGATCCAGTGCCGGTTCAGGCTCGCAGGCACCGAGAAAATACCAGCGGCCGTCTGCCCAGGCCTCCACCCAGGCATGATTGTCGTCCGTATGGGCCCAACGCGGCGTATAGACCTGACGGGCCGGAATGCCCACGGCCCGCAACGCGGCAACCGTAAACGTGGACTCCTCACCACAACGGCCCGTAGCCGTACGCATCGTGGCCAGAGGCGAAGAAGTGCGGGCGTCCGAGGGGCGGTAGGTCACATACTGGTGGCACCAGTGGTTCACTTCCAGCACGGCATCGTACATGGAAAGCCCGGCCACCCGCTGTCGCAACTGTTCATAGCAGACCGTCCGGAAGGAATCGAGGTGCTCGTTGTTGACGCGCACCGGCAACACGAAATGCCGCCATTCCCGTTCCGGGACCGAAGTTCCCCATGGCAATTCCCTGCGGGCTCTCAGGGAGGATTTCACCTGGCGCAAATAAAATTCGGGAGCATAATCCGTCATGTCCGGCCAGGACATATAGGCATACAAAAACTCCAGAGCCTCGCGCTCTTCCGGAGTACGCGCCATCGCAATGGCCCGGTCTGCATTCCCGCAGGGCCGGCGTTGCAGGCGCTCCGCAAGTTCTTTACGGACAGCGTCCGTGTCACCCAACGGAGACGCAACTCCCGTCATGGCGAAGACACACAAAAGGAACAGAAACACAAATGTACGGTTTTTCATAAGGCTGATTCAAAAAAAAATTAGCATCATAGGTTTACGAATGCAAATTTAGTCATTCATCAAAAAACAGACTTGTCAATCCCTGTTTTTTTATAACTCGGTGTCCGGCAAAACGCTTACTTCCGGATGCGGAGAGAATGCCGTTATGCTTCTTAGAGGAAACTTTACACAATATTTTTCAAAGAAAAAGATCCACAAGGGCTTGGAAATGAAAAAAATTAGTAACTTTGTCGCGATTTTCAGAATCCGCCGGGGCCGGACAAGCGATTTCACGGAGAAATCCGCCTCACGGAAAAACCGTTTTACAACAAAAACATGTACGCAATTGTAGAAATTAACGGTCAGCAGTTCAAGGCTGAAGAAGGCAAGAAGCTCTTCGTAAACCACATGCAGAGCGCCGAAAACGGCCAGACTGTTGAATTTGAGAAAGTGTTGTTGATTGACAACAACGGCGAAGTAAAAGTGGGTCTGCCCACCGTTGAAGGCGCCAAAGTAGTATGCGAAGTACTCTCCCCGCTGGTAAAAGGCGACAAGGTTCTCGTATTCCACAAAAAACGCCGCAAGGGCCATCGCAAGCTCAACGGTTATCGCCACCAGTTCACCGAACTGACAATCAAACAAATTATTGCTTAATTCCTAAAAAAGTAGAAGAAAATGGCACACAAGAAAGGTGTAGGTAGTTCTAAGAACGGCCGTGAGTCGGCTTCACAGAGATTAGGCGTTAAGATTTGGGGCGGTCAGACCTGCATTGCCGGTAACATCATCGTCCGCCAGCGCGGTACGGTCCACTATCCCGGAAAGAATGTGGGCATGGGCAAGGATCACACGCTCTTCGCCCTGACCGACGGAATCGTAAACTTCAAGCGCGGCAACCGCGACCGCAGCGTAGTTTCCGTTCTTCCCAAAGCAGAAGCCTAAGGTCACGGTTTCCTGAAACAGAGAAACCATCCAACGCAAAAAGAACGGCCTGTTCCCCGCAAGGGTGAGCAGGCCGCTTTTTTGTCGCGTCCGGAATGCCGTCAGGAAACAACGGGAGCCGGATTCTCCGGAACCGTAGTAACAGCAGCTGGAGGCACGGCGGAAAGCGCGGCCGAGCGCAGCCCGAATCCGATGAAATGGTCCAACGAGTAACGACCCGGTCCGGTGATGTAGAGCAGAACGAACATCGCGAAATAAACGAAAGCCAGTTCTTTCATCGCAAAAGGATCGGCCGCATGGATGCCGAACAAAGCCACACCCATCGAGAAAATCATGGGCAGCGGAGTCAGGCGGAACATGAACCCGCTGACAAACGCCACCGAACAGAACAGCTCGGCAAAGATGACCAGCGAGAGCGACACGGGATTGCTCAGCCCGAACGGATCGGGAAAGACACCGGACAAAGCACCGAAGGACAGCAACTTCTGCACTCCATGCACGAAAAGCAGGGAGCCGAACAACACACGCAGCACCAGCAGAAGAACCGACATCGGCATCGTCTCGGTGTGTGTGGGAAACAAGAATCTAAAAACTTTCAGCATAACATCTGTTTTTTTATTGTGTGAAACATCATCCGCTCCGGCCGTCCAAAGAGAGGGCGGAGCCTTTACCCGTCAAAAGTACGCAAAACCCGAAAATCCCTTCCGCAGAGACTGTTAATTGTTGTTCGGTTTGTGATTTCTTAAAAAGCCCGGACCGTAATACACAGATTTTTTGTAAGTTTGCAACAAATATCATTACTTCTTTACGCATGGCACTCAAACCCGACAAAGACCTGAAACAGTTCTACTCCATCGGAGAAGTGGCGGAAATGCTGCAAGTGAACGAAACCTTGCTGCGATTCTGGGAAAGGGAATTTCCGCAGATCAACCCCAAGAAGGCAAGCCGCAACATACGTCAGTACACCAAAAAAGACATCGAACAAATCCGTCTGGTCTACAACCTTGTCAAGGTACGCGGTCTGAAGATAGCGGCAGCCCGCGAAGCCCTGCGCAAGAACAAGGAAGGCACCGTGCGCACCGTCGAGGTGATCGAGCGGCTGCGGGCTGTCAAGGCCGAGTTACAGGCCATCCGGAAAGAGCTGGGCGACCTATAAGCCCGCTTCCTCCGGTATATCCCCATCTCCTTTACTTAAAAACACACAGCATTTTGGCCAAAGAAAAAACAGTTTACGTCTGTTCCCACTGCGGGCAGGAATCTCCCAAATGGGTCGGGAAATGTCCCTCCTGCGGCCAGTGGAACACCTACAAGGAAATGACGGTACGCCCCGCCAACAGCCACCGGCATACAGCCCCGGACAGCGATGCCCGCCAGCCCCATCCCGTCCGCCTCGCCGACATCACGGCCGGAGAAGAGCCGCGCCACGACACGCACGATGCCGAGCTGAACCGTGTGCTGGGCGGCGGTCTGGTTCCCGGTTCGCTCATCCTGCTGGGCGGCGAGCCGGGCATCGGAAAGTCCACACTGCTCCTCCAGACCGTCCTGCACATGGCAGGACACACCGTCCTCTATGTAAGCGGCGAAGAGAGCGAGCGGCAGATCAAGCTGCGCGCCGACCGCCTGAAAAACCCCGCGACAAGCTCCACAGAATCTCCGCTCCTGCTCTGCGAGACGCGGCTGGAACATATCTTCACCCACATCCGGAACGTCCGTCCCGACCTCCTCGTCATCGACTCCATCCAGACCCTCTCCACCGAGACAGTAGACTCCTCGCCCGGCAGCATCACGCAGATCCGCGAATGCGCCGCCGCCCTGCTCAAATATGCCAAGGAGAGCGGAGTCCCCGTCATCCTCATCGGACACATCACGAAAGAGGGCAGCATCGCCGGACCGAAAGTGCTGGAACATATCGTCGACTGCGTGTTGCAGTTCGAAGGCGACCGCCACTATCTGTACCGCATCCTGCGCAGCATCAAGAACCGTTTCGGCTCCACCGCCGAACTGGGTATCTACGAAATGCGTTCCGACGGCCTGCGACCCGTTGACAACCCATCGGAACTGCTGCTCACACAGGACGGCGAGGAACTGAGCGGCATGGCCGTCGCCGCCGCCATCGAGGGCATCCGCCCCTTCCTCATCGAGACGCAGGCCCTCGTCTCCACCGCGGCCTACGGCACCCCGCAACGCTCGGCCACGGGTTTCGACCTGCGCCGGCTCAACATGCTGCTGGCCGTACTCGAAAAGCGCGTCGGCTTCAAGCTGGCCCAGAAGGATGTGTTCCTGAACATCGCCGGTGGCATCCGCGTGGCCGATCCCGCTATCGACCTCTCGGTGATCGCCGCCGTGCTTTCCTCGAACGTAGACACGCCCGTGGGCCGCGATATCTGCATGGCCGGCGAGGTGGGACTGAGCGGCGAGATACGCCCCGTCACCCGCATTGCCCAACGCATCGCCGAGGCGCAGAAACTGGGATTCGCCCGCATCGTTCTGCCCGAGGCCAACCTGAAAGGACTGGATCCGGGACAATACCGCATCGAACTGGTACCGGCAGGCCGCGTAGAGCACGCCCTGCGCGAACTTTTCGGCTGAAACAGTCCGGCCCGCCCCTTATTCCTTACTTTTCCGAAACACAGAAATGATCAAGAACCTTAACTTGCGCGTCACGCCCGACATCGCCTTCCGCAACGAGTCCCTGCGCCGGCGCGCTGCCCTCGAACTGGGCATCGAGATCCGCGACCTACGGGCCCTGCGCATCCGGCGGCGGAGCATAGACGCCCGCCAGCGTACCGTTTTCGTCAACCTCTCCTTAGACCTGTACCTCGGCGAAGAACCGCCGCGCACCGACTTCGCCCCGGTGAGCTATCCCGACGTGTCGGGCCGCCCTCAGGTAGTGGTGGTAGGCGCCGGACCGGGCGGCCTCTTCGCCGCCCTGCGCCTCATCGAGCTGGGCCTGCGCCCCGTTGTGCTCGAACGCGGCAAGGACGTACACGCGCGCCGCAAGGACATTGCCCGCATCTCCCGCGAGCACATCGTAGACCCCGAAAGCAACTACTCTTTCGGCGAGGGCGGAGCAGGAGCCTATTCGGACGGAAAACTCTATACGCGCTCCAAGAAGCGCGGCAACGTGGAAAAGATTCTCCGCGTCTTCTGTCAGCACGGCGCCTCCACCGACATCCTCTGCGATGCCCATCCCCACATCGGCACCGACCGTCTGCCCCGTATCATCGAGGCCATGCGCACACAGATTCTCCACTCGGGCGGGGAGGTGCGCTTCGAGACACGCATGGACGCCCTGCTCGTGAAAGGCCGCACCGTTTGCGGTGTGCGCACCGCCGGCGGAGAGGAGATCCCCGGACCCGTCATTCTGGCCACAGGCCATTCCGCCCGCGACGTGTACCGCTACCTTCACCACGAGCACATCGCCATCGAGGCCAAAGGCATCGCCATGGGCGTGCGCCTGGAACATCCCTCCCGCCTCATCGACTGCATCCAGTATCACAGCCGCGAAGGCCGAGGCCGCTGGTTACCGGCGGCAGAATACAGCTACGTAGCCCAGAGCGAAGGCCGCGGAGTCTACAGTTTCTGCATGTGCCCCGGCGGATTCGTGGTGCCCGCGGCCAGCGGCCCCGGACAGGTGGTGGTCAACGGCATGAGTCCCAGCGGCCGCGCCTCGGCATGGAGCAACAGCGGCATGGTGGTCGAGACCCGGCCCGAAGACACGGAGGGAGAGTTCAAACCCTTCCTGCAACAAGCCATGCAGGACGACAGCTTCGCCGCCGGGCACGAAGATATCGGCACGGCCGGCCATCCGCTGCGCATGATGTACTTGCAGGAAGCTCTCGAGCGGGCCGCCTGGCAGCAAGGCGGACACCGGCAGACGGCACCGGCACAACGCATGGCCGATTTCGTGAACCGCCGCCTCAGCTGCGACCTGGCCGCCTCCAGCTATTCACCGGGGCTGACACCCTCACCGCTCCACTTCTGGATGCCTTCCTTCATCGTGCGCCGCCTCACCGACGGCTTCCGCCAGTTCGGCCGGAAGAGCCACGGTTTCCTGACCGACGAGGCCACGGTCATCGCTGCCGAAACCCGCACATCAGCCCCCGTCCGCATTCTGCGCGATACCGTCACCCTGAGCCACATCGACCTCGCCGGCCTCTATCCCTGCGGAGAAGGCGCGGGCTATGCCGGCGGCATCGTCTCGGCCGCCATCGACGGCGAGCGCTGTGCCGAAGCCGTGGCGGCGACACTCGCACCGGACTGACACTATACCGCGCATACCATGCGCGGGAGATACCTTTTTATACAAAGGTATCTCCCGCGTATTTTATTATCATGAAGGAGCATCAGAGCAGGCTCCACGTCACGGTCAGACCGGCCATGACGATGCTGACCATACTCATCAGCTTGATCAGGATATTAAGGCTCGGGCCGGACGTATCCTTGAACGGATCGCCCACGGTGTCACCCACGACGGTGGCCTTGTGCGTCTCGCTGCCCTTACCGCCGAAATGGCCTTCCTCCACATATTTCTTCGCGTTGTCCCACGCGCCGCCGGCATTGGCCATGAACACCGCCAGCGCGAAACCGGCAGACAGACCGCCAATGAGCAGCCCCAGCACGCCGCTCACTCCGAACACCAGTCCCGCTACCACGGGAACCACGATGGCCAGCAGCGACGGAACCACCATCTCGTGCTGGGCCGCCTTGGTCGATATCGTCACGCAACGGCCGTAGTCCGGCTCGGCATCGCCCGTAAGGATCCCCTTTATCTCGCGGAACTGACGGCGCACTTCCTCCACCATCCGCGCGGCGGCACGGCCCACGGCGTTCATCGTCAGACCGCAGAACAGAAAGGCCATCATCGCTCCCACGAACATGCCGGCCAGCACCTTCGGGTTCATCAGCGTCACGTCATAGTACTGCATGAAATCGGCAAACGAGGCCTCGGCCAGCCGCACCGTGCGGCCCGGCAGTTCGAGCGAGGTCTGTCCGATACGCTCCAGCCCTATGCGCACCTCCTCCACGTAGCTGGCCAGCAGGGCCAGACCCGTCAGGGCCGCCGAACCTATGGCAAAGCCCTTGCCCGTGGCAGCCGTGGTATTGCCCAGAGAGTCGAGGGCGTCTGTGCGGTGGCGCACCTCCTCGCCCAGCCCGCTCATCTCGGCGTTTCCGCCGGCATTGTCGGCAATGGGACCGTAGGCATCGGTGGCCAGCGTGATGCCCAGCGTGGAGAGCATCCCCACCGAAGCCATGCCGATGCCGTAAAGACCCATCGACACGTTCGACAGGTCACCGCCGGCAGCCAGCAGGAACGAGACGATGATGCCCGCCACAACAGCCAGCACGGGAACCGCCGTCGAGAGCATGCCTAAGCCCAGGCCGGAAATGATTACCGTGGCCGGCCCCGTCTGGCCGCTCTCCGAAATGCGGCGCGTGGGCCGGTAGCTCTGCGAAGTATAGTATTCGGTGGACTGGCCTATGACAACACCCGTCACCAACCCAACAGCCACCGTGCAGGTCATTGTCAGCCAGTTGTCAAGCCCCAGCAGCCAGAGAATGCCGCCCGAGGCCGCCACAATGGCCGCTCCGCTCAAGTTCGTTCCCGTGGAGAGGGCGCGCAGCAGGTCCTTCATCGTAGCGTCCTCACGGGTGCGGACGGCAAAGATGCCGATGATGGAAAGCACGATGCCCACCGCGGCGATGAGCATCGGCGCCACCACGGCCTTGAACTGTGCCACGGTGTCGCCACCCGTCATATAGGCCGCCGCGCCCAGCGCTGCCGTGGCCAGAATGGAGCCGCAATAGGATTCATACAGGTCGGCCCCCATGCCGGCCACGTCGCCCACGTTGTCGCCCACATTGTCGGCAATGGTAGCGGGATTGCGCGGGTCGTCCTCCGGAATGCCGGCCTCGACCTTACCCACGAGATCGGCCCCCACATCGGCGGCCTTGGTATAGATTCCGCCGCCCACACGGGCAAAGAGCGCCTGCGTGGACGCTCCCATGCCAAAGGTGAGCATGGTCGTGGTGATGATGCAGAGTTTGGCCGTAGGGCTGTCCGTGGCCGGCACGAAAGCATCGAGCAGCAGATACCAGAAAGAGATGTCGAAGAGCCCCAGCCCCACGACTACCAGCCCCATCACCGCTCCCGAACGGAAGGCGATGCGCAGACCGCCGTTGAGCGATGTGCGCGCCGCATTGGCGGTGCGCGCCGAGGCCGCTGTGGCGGTTTTCATGCCTAAAAAGCCGGCCAGACCGGAAAAGAAGCCACCCGTCAGGAAAGCCACGGGCACCCAGGCATTCTGCACGCCGAAACCGTAAGCCATCACGCTGAACAGCAAGGCCAGCACCACAAAGACCATCCCCACTACCTTGTACTGCTGCCGCAGATAGGACATGGCCCCCTTGCGCACGGCCGCAGCGATATGGGCCATGCGGGGAGTACCCTCGGAAGTTCGTATCATCTGCCTGTAGAAAAACCAGGCAAAACAGAGTGCCAGAACGGAAGAGGCCGGCACAAGCCAAAACAAAGGTGTTTGCATAGAACTAAATTTAAGTAAGCAGTCAAAAGTAAGAAATTTCCGGCAAAAAAGGCAGTTTCCAAGCAAAAAATCATGCGGGAATTGCCTTTTTTCCGCTCGTTTTTCTACGAAGTACCGGTAGTCTTGTAAACTTGCGCCCATTTTTCTTTAGCCAACTCAAACCAATGAGGATATTCAGGACAACTTCCATCCCCACGAATGATAACAATGACCATAAGTATCATAAAGAATCATGCGAGCCTTAAACACACGTGCCATTTGTTGCCACCCCTCCCTCCGCCCCTCGTCCAGAAATGTTTCCACAGCGGCGAAAAAATTGGAGTTTTCCACAGCCTCAGGAAAAGGCTATAAATCAGCGAAAAAAACAGGCGTAGTTTACAAAGCGTTTACAAGTCGTTTACAAAATGCGACAAATGTGGACAAAGTTTTTACAAAGTATTTACAATATTTTACGCCGATTTATTTTGAATCTTCTATATTTGCCGCATTCTTAAAGCCTAACAGACATGAAGAACGTTTTAAT
>VSQE01000062.1 GCA_009775705.1 Prevotellamassilia sp. | reverse complement strand
CGTTGTTTATAAGACACCGCCCTTTCTCGATACAAGAACCGGAGCGGCGGTCTGAAACAGACAGCCGCTCCGGTTCTTTACGTATTCTCACCTCCGTCATCGGCAGAGGTGTCCGCTCCGGGCGCATGCTCGCGGAACCACTCGATCAGGCTACCGCCCTCGTAGCGTTCAAAACAGGACTGCGCCGTCTTCAGCGCACGGAACCCAACGCTGCCGTGCTGCTTCAAATCCGTAATCCGCCCTGCAATGATCTGCTTTTTCAATTCGGCCACACGATAACGGGCAATATATTCATGGATGTCATTATACCCCTGAGAACGAAGGCTCTGCAACACCACATGACGGTTAAAACCCGTCATGCCGCACAGACTCTCCCTATTGAAAAGCGGATCGACATAAGGACGCTCCGTCTGCATCTTATACTCCATCACCTCGAACCGGTGCAGGTTGGCCTCGTTGAAATCGTCGAGTTCGGACATGGACAGCACGTTGGGAGGGGGCGGAGCCTTGACAGGCTGAATGGCCGGCAAGACCATGGAACGGGAAACGGGACGCAGGATCCGGAAAAAGAAAAACATGTTCACCACCGTGAACAGCACCATGTAAAGCATCAGCCCGACAAGCGAGAAACGTATGGTAAGCACGATGAAGTAGACAGCCACCAGCCCGAGGGCCGCGCCGTAGACAGCCAGATCGGGAGGCAGTTCGAACCGTCGCACCAGCTTGTGGGGCAGACGGAAGATATTGATGATGTAATAGCCGGACAGCCCCAACGCAGTCAGACGCAGCAGCACGTCGCCGCTGAGCAGATTCTCCGGGATGTCGGCCGCTTCGTACACCTTGGCCAGGTTGCTTCCCATCGCCGCTCCCACACTGTAAATGAAAATGAGCGCAAGAGCGGGAGTGGCATACCCCCACATACGCCCCCATTGCAGATAGCCGGGCATGCACATGCCTAAAGGATAGATGCTCTGCAAATAGGAACAGGCCAGCAGATAGATCAGCATGACCGGATGCAGAATGCCCGGCGAGGGGATGTCGTGGACGGCCACGAAACACAACCCCACACCATAGAGAATCCCTATCAGGAGCATAATCCATGCCTGGGAGAGGAAACGCACACTACGCCGCGCAAAATAGAAGAGGACAAGGCTCATCATCAAATGAGCCACAGCGGCAAACTCCGTTGTCAGCAGTATCAAAGTGTTGATCATAACGGCAAAAGTATAAAAACTTTTTATCGTAAAAGGGAACTTGGAAATAATTTATTACTTTTGCACTATTTACAAGTTCCGGGCACATTTCCTTACAGAGGCTACGAACAAATCATGAGCGAAGACAAAATTTTCACAATAGACATCGACAAAGTGCTGCGCGACAAGGCCGGAAAAAAATCCCGACGGATTCCCCGTTTTGTCGTCAACTGGCTGAAACGCATCATACATCAGGACGAAATCAACGAGTTCCTGCACCGCGAAGGTGACAGACAGGGCGTGGAATGGCTGGAGGACTGCATCGGTTTTCTGGATATGAGACTCGACATCCGCGGTCTGGAGAACCTGCCCCGTCCGGACGACGGGAAACGCTATACCTTCGTCTCCAACCACCCGCTGGGCGGACAGGACGGCGTGGCACTCGGAGCCATCCTGGGAAAACAGTACAACGGACACATCAAATATCTGGTGAACGACCTGCTGATGAACCTGCACGGCCTTGCCCCCCTCTGCATCCCCATCAACAAGACCGGCGCACAGAACCGCCGCTTCCCCGCCATGGTGGAGGCCGGCTTCAACAGCGACAACCACATCATCATGTTTCCCGCAGGCCTCTGCTCGCGCCGGCAAAAAGGCGTTGTCCGCGACCTGCCCTGGAACAAGACCTTCGTGACCAAAAGCGTAGAGACTCACCGCGACATCGTTCCCATCCATTTCGGGGGATGCAACTCCGACTTCTTCTACCGTTTGGCCTCTGTCAGCAAGGCGCTGGGCATCAAGTTCAACATCGCCATGCTGTTTCTCGTAGACGAGATGTTCAAGAACCGCCACAAGACCTTCACCGTAAAAATAGGGAAACCCATACCCTGGCAAACCTTTAACCGCTCACGCACCCCCCTGCAATGGGCCGCACAGGTGCAGGACATCGTCTACCAACTCTAACAAAATTCCTCCCTCCACATTCCGCACCTATCTGCTATATGGAACAAATAATACCTCCCGTCAGCCGCGCGCTGCTGAAAGCCGAACTCACCCCCGAACGCAAACTGCGCACCACCAACAAGAGCGACAATGACATCTATATTGTGACGTGGAAACAGACCCCGAACGTCCTGCGCGAAATAGGCCGTCTGCGCGAGATAGCCTTCCGTGCCGCAGGAGGCGGAACGGGAAAATCTCTCGACCTGGACGAATTCGACACCGGCGAACACGCCTATTACCAGCTCATCGTGTGGAATCCGGAAAGCGAGGAAATCCTCGGCGGTTACCGCTTCCTACCCGGAAACGAAATCACGCTCAACGCCGACGGGCAACCCCATCTGGCCACCGGACACATGTTCTACTTCTCGCCCCGCTTCATTGATGAGTTCATGCGCGAGACCGTAGAGTTGGGACGCTCCTTCGTGACGCTGGAGTACCAGAGCACACGGAAAATGAGCAAAGGCCTCTTTGCACTGGACAATCTCTGGGACGGACTGGGTGCCCTCACGGTCATCATTCCCAACCTGAAATACTTTTTCGGGAAAATGACGATGTACCCCTCTTTCAACCGGCAGGCCCGCGACATGATTCTCTACTTCCTGCACAAACACTTCGGAGACAAGGACCGGCTGGTATACCCCACCCATCCCCTGCGCATTGAAACCGACAGCACACAACTGAACGAACTCTTCTGCAAAGACACCTTCCGCGAGGACTACCGCATACTCAACACCGAAGTGCGCAAACTGGGCTACAACATTCCGCCTTTAGTGAACGCCTACATGAGCCTCAGCCCTACGATGCGCATGTTCGGCACCGCCATCAACCACGACTTCGGAGAAGTGGAAGAGACCGGCATTCTCATTGCCGTTGATGAGATTCTGGAAGAAAAACGGATGCGCCACATCGACACCTTCGTTGAAGAACACCCCGAATCGACCAGCCTCTTCAGAGATCTGTTCCTGAAGAGCAAACCCTGAAAAATATACACAACAATAACATGAAAAACAATAATTTAACAAAAAGTTTAACGGGGGGGGGCAGAAAAGCCTGTCACAGCGTCTGGCCGGCCCGGACATCATCCGTAGCTGCGCCATCCTCTTTGTCATCGCAGGCCATTTCACCACACTGAACACCCCTTTCCGTACCACCGACTTCGGCGGTTTCTCCATGTTCCTGCAAACCTGGAGCCGTGAACTGTTCCTGACCGGCGTACCGCTCTTCCTCATGCTCACGGGTTTCCTTAACACAGGAAAGACCGTCAGCAGAAAATACTTCCAAGGCATGGGCCGGGTTCTCTCCGCCTACCTTTTCTTTGCCCTGCTCACCCTGACCTTCAAAACAACCTGGCTGCACGAAAACATTTCGCCCGTACGGGGAGCGCTCAAAATTCTGGACTTTTCCGCCATCCCCTACGGATGGTACATCGAAATGTGGATCGGCCTGTACCTGCTCACTCCCTTCCTCAACCTGCTGTACAGGAACATCGGCACACAACGCCACAAACTGCTGCTTATCGGCATACTGGCTGTCATGACTTTCCTGCCCGACTTCTGTAACCGTTACGACCTGCACATCGTTCCGGGCTACTGGGCCAACTGCTATCCCCTCGCCTTCTACTTCATCGGAAGCTACATCCGCGAATACCGCCCCCGGCCGCAACGCACAACACTCTGTCTGCTCCTGCTCGGCCTGACCGCCATCTCACCGGTATTCAACCTTCTCTTCATACACAACCGTCCCCTCGTCCAGATAACGGGAAACCCGGGCGGCATCATCATCGCCGCCGTGGCCGTCCTCTTCTTCCTGCTGTTCTACGAGGCCGACCTCCGGCAGCCGTCCCTGCGCAAAGCCTTCGCCACGGTATCACTCCTCTCGCTGGACGTGTATCTGTGCTGCTACATCTTCGATGCACTGTACTATCCGTGGTTCATCAACCGCTATTTCGAGAGCCAGGCACAATTCGGACTTTGGTTCTTCGTGATCGTCCCTCTCGTGTTCCTCTCGTCGCTCGTGCTGGCCCGCATCAAGGAAACACTATTCCGCCTGACCCGCATTGACCGCCTCTGGTCCTGACCCCATACACATATACCCAAAGATTCACCTGCCGGAAAAGACGTCCTTCCCCATCATCCGTTTTTTCCGGCAGGGTACTTTTGCCGCCTCCGCACCGGGCAAAAACCGGAGCCGCAGGGCCAGAAAAAAGCACCACCGGACACGGCTATTACAATATATATTTGTAAATTTGCACACAATAGAATATTCTTTCACAATATTCACAATTGCAAAACAAAATGGCTTCCAAGCTCTCTCATATATTGTCAGGACTGACATTCCTGTCCGCCGTCAACGCCGCATCGGCGCAGACAGCACTGACACGCGCGGGGAAAGGCATTGAATACAAAGCCGAAGCACAAGTCACGGCCTCGGACGGACAAACACCCCTCTGGCTCGGCGCCAACCGGCAAGGCCTCTCCAGCGTAAAAGGAGACAACGGCTACCTGAGGGCCGGCATCTTCCGTTCCGCCACCCACGACACCCTTCACAACTGGCGCATAGGCTACGGAGCTGACATTGCCGTACCGTACAACTTCACTTCCAGTTTTGTCATCCAGCAACTCTATGCCGACTTCGACTATAAGAAGCTGCGTCTCTCCGCAGGAAGCAAGGAAAGGCCCATGCAACTCAAGAACAACGAACTGAGCAGCGGCAGCCAGACATTCGGAATCAACGCCCGCCCCGTTCCCCAGATTAGGGTGGAACTGCCCGAATATCTTTCCATCACAGGTCGCAGCAACTGGGCGGCCATCAAAGGACACTTCGGCTACGGCATGCTTACCGACGGGGGCTGGCAGGAAAGCTATGTCGTTCCCGGCCATCACTACGCGAAAAAAGCACTCTACCATACCAAAGCCGGCTATCTGCGCATTGGCAACGAAGAAAAATTCCCGCTTGTTTTCGAAGGCGGTCTGGAAATGGCCTGCCTCTTCGGCGGCACCGTCTACAACCCCATAGGCCGTGAAGGTGTGCTGGACGAAAAACTGGAAATGGGACACGGACCGAAGGACTTCATCGATGCCATTTTCGGAACGGGCAGCGACGCCACAGACGGAGAGTACGCCAACTCGGCTGGAAACACTTTGGGCAGCTGGCTGTTCAGCCTGAGCTACAAAGGAAAAGACTGGAAGCTGAGGGCCTACTACGACCATTTCTTCGAGGACCACTCGATGATGTTCTTCCAGTACGGATGGCAGGACGGACTTCTGGGTGTAGAATTCACGGCTCCGCGCAACCCCGCAGTCACAAGCCTGGTCTACGAATACATCAACACTTCCTATCAGTCCGGCCCTGTATATCACGACCACACCACGGCCATCCCCGACCAGGTCAGCGGTTCGGACAACTACTACAACCACAATCTCTATGCCGGGTGGCAACATTGGGGACAGGCGATAGGCAATCCTCTTTTCGTCTCCCCGCTCTACAACCGAAACGGCCGGCTGGACTTTACAGGCAACCGCTTCAAGGCCCACCACTTCGGTCTGAGCGGTGATCCCGCAACCGGCCTGCACTACCGCCTGCTGTACAGCTACATGCGCAACTGGGGCACCTACTCCAGTCCCTTCGAGGACGTACGCTACAACAGCAGTTTTCTGGCCGAAGCCCATTACAGTCCGTCTCACATAGGCCGGCTTGACACACGCGGGTGGCAGTTCGGCGCAGCCTTCGCGCTGGACCGCAGCAAGCAGTACGGAAACAATACAGGGTTCCGGCTGACCGTCCGCAAGACCGGAGTTCTCACCAAGTAAAGCCATACCAGTATGAAATATATCCATCTTATTCTCATCTTCCTAACCCTGACCTGCGCCTCCTGCGACAAGATGCCGGAGAACGGAGAGCTGGACGGACAATGGCAGCTCATGAGCATGGGGACACGCAACAACGCCGATGCCTCCCCGACCTATACCGACACGAAAGGCCAACGCATATATTGGCGCTTTCAGCTTCGTCTGCTGATGATCCATACTGCCGGTGCCATGCTGAACGGACACACATACGACACGGCCTGCCGGTTCGAAAAATCCGGCAACACCCTCGCCATTACCCAGACCTACATACATACCCTCAACCGCGACAGCCTCATCACCGATCCGGCCAGTACATCCCTGGCTCCGGTAGGAATCCGCGGTAATGCCGAAACCTTCAGTATCGAGAAACTGGACGGGAAACAAATGATCCTGCAATCGGACCATCACCGGCTCGTATTTCGCAAATTCTGAAAAAGAACGGAACAACAAAACAAAAAAAGACTGCCGCACAATATTAACGATATTCTACGTTTGAATAAAGGCTGAAAATATATCGGACTGTACAAAACAACACGAAACACGGGCCTCCGAGATACCGACAGCTATAGACAAGCTATGAAAATAAGCATCATCACAGCCACATACAACAGTGCAAGAACTATAGGGGACACGCTCGAGAGCATACTCGGACAAACCTACAAAAACATCGAGTGCATCGTCGTGGACGGGGCGTCTAAAGACAATACGCTTGACATCGTCAAAAGCTACAAACCCGTCTTCGGCAACCGCATGACCTACATCAGCGAACAGGACAACGGGCTGTATGACGCAATGAACAAAGGTATCCGGCTGGCAACGGGCGATGTCATAGGCATTCTCAACTCCGACGACTTTTTCACCTCGCCCACTGTCATCGAAAGGATGGTGAAAAAGATGGAAGAGACCAAAGCCGATGCCGTGTACGGAGATGTTCACTACGTCAGCCACAAGAACCTCAACAAATGCGTCCGCTACTACACCTCCCGCTTCTTCCGCAAAGGTCTCATGCGACTGGGTTTCATGCCGGCCCACCCCTCTTTCTATTGCCGGTCCGGCATCTACAAACAATACGGAGCTTTTGATACTTCCTATAAAATCGCCGCCGACTTCGAACAACTCCTGCGCCTCATCCACATCCACGGCATCAGGACCGTCTATCTGCCAATGGACTTCGTCACGATGCGCACCGGAGGCATCTCCAACGCAGGCATGTCCAGCCACCGGCAGATCATGCAGGACCACCGTCTGGCACTCCGGAAAAACAAGGTCACATCCTGCTATTTCCTCCTGTCCCTGCGCTACATTTACAAGATTGGCGAACGCTTTTTCAGCAAATTTATCCGCGTTGGCGAACTTCCGGAATACATCCGTAACAAATAGACCGCACAGAGGAAATCTGCCATACTTCCTTGCTCATCTCAAAAGATAAGCCTAAATTTGCACCATCATTACCGGGCCAGACTGGATTTGACAGCGGGCCGAAGTGGTATGTAAGCATGCAGTGCGCCTGAAAGTGGGCACTCTAATCTCGGCTTTCAAAAATTTAACTGGCGAAAAGAACTACGCTCTCGCTGCCTAATCGAAGCACAGTAGATTGGCTTTATTCCTGCACCAGGTGCGGGAACGAGACATCACCCGGGAAGCTCTTGTCCCGAAGCGTCCTGAACAGGTGGTGCAGATAAATCGGGAATAGTCGGAGCCGGCCTCGCGGCGATGATGAAACTCTCAGAGGATAAGACACTGGCTGGTAGCTCCGGTCTTGCCCGTGTACGAAAACCCAAACGGAGATAAGCATGTAGAAAGCATATTGTTTCCTCGTTTGGACGAGGGTTCGACTCCCTCCTGGTCCACATTGCGCATTGGGGCCGACCGTTCTTCCGGTCGGCCCCAATGCGTGTAAAAAAAGCCCCGCTATTCCTCGGAAAAATCCCTCATCAACTGCCGGTAAGAGGCATAGATACGTACCTTGGTGACGAAGCCCACAAAGTTCTTGTCGGCATCAAGCACCGGCAACACCGCGGCATCCGTCTCCTGAAACTGCTCCATCACGGAATTCATCGAAGCCGTCACCGAGAGTACGGCGAGCGGCGGACACATCAGCTGTTCCGCCCTGTAGAGCCGGTACAGCTCGCTGCGGAAAATGATATTGCGTATGCTTTGCAGGTTGATGATGCCCAGCAACGAGCCGTTGCGGTCGCACACCGCGAAATTATTGGCCTTGCTCTTGGAAATCACCTGCACCAGCTGTCCCAAGTTCATGTCAGGGCTCAGGCGCGGGCGCTCGCGGTCTATCACCGCGTCCAATGACATCAGCGTAAGAATGGAACGGTCCTTGTGGTGTGTCAGCAACTCGCCCTTGCGCGCCAATCGCATCGAATAGATACTGTGAGACTCAAAGGCATGAATTGTCAGATAACTGCTCACGGAGACGATCATCAGCGGCAGAAACAGATCGTACCCTCCCGTCAGTTCCGCTATCAGAAAAACACCCGTCAGGGGAGCATGAAACACCCCGCTCATCACGCCCGCCATGCCCAGTAGGGCATAGTTTGTCTCGGGCAGACTGAAACCAAACAGGCCGTAACCGTTCCACAGGCGCGCAAAGACGAAACCACCCACACACCCCAGAAACAAGCTTGGCGCAAACGTTCCGCCGCAACCGCCGCCACCGTTCGTGGCCGTTGTGGCGAATACCTTGAAGATAATGATCAGGCCGAGATACAACAGCAGGGATTCCGGATGTCCGTAGAATAAAGAGTTGTTCAGCACACGGTCCGCCCCTTCCGCATCGGCACCGCTCAGCAGGATGCGGATAGTAGAATAGCCCTCGCCGTAAAGGGGCGGAAAAAAATAGATGAGCACCGCCAGCACCGTTCCTCCCAGCGCCAGACGGGCGTACAGACTGTGGAAACGGTCGAAAATCTGCTCGAAGGAATTCATCGTCCGCGTGAAATACAGCGAAATCAATCCGCAAAAAGCACCCAACATTATGGCCGACGGAACCCACTCCACCGTGAAATGATGCCGCAGGTCGAAGGGAAACATCGCCTCAGGCCCCGTAAGCACGTAAGTGAGACAGGTTGCCGTCAGGCAGCTGACCAGCAGCGGCAGCAGCGAAGCCATCGTCAAATCTATCATCAGCACCTCCAGCGTAAAGACCAGTCCGGCGATGGGGGCTTTGAAGATTCCGGCAATGGCACCCGAAGCACCGCAGCCTATGAGCAACATCAGCGTCTTATGGTCCAGACGGAAGATGCGCCCCAGGTCGCTGCCGATGGCCGATCCCGTCAGCACGATCGGCGATTCGGCACCCACCGAACCGCCGAAACCGATGGTCAGGGCCGAGGCGATCACGCTCGACCAGCAGTTGTGCCGGGGGATGTGCCCTTGCTGCCGCGAGATGGCGTAAAGGATCTTCGTCACGCCGTGACCTATGTCATCGCGCACCACGTAACGGATAAACAAAGCCGTGAGGTAGATACCCACCACGGGATAGACCAGAAAAAGCCAGTTGGACTGCGTCACATCAAACTTAGAGGTGAGCAGATACTCTATCTCGTGAATCAGCCATTTCAGGATGCAGGCCGCCACCGCGGCCCCGATACCCACCATGAAACTGAGCAGCAACACAAACTGCCGCTGACTGAGGTTCGCCTCGCACCATGCCGCCACGCGGCCTGTCCATCCTTCGGGAACTGTAGTTTCCGTCATGTGTTTTCTTCTATTTTGTTTACACCAAGAAATAAAGTCCGGCCGCCACGGGACACCGGAAAAACTACAAAATTATAACTTTTTTTCAACAATATCCGATTATTCACGGATAATCCGTACTTCGCCGCCGCAGCCCAGCTTGACGATGGCCGATGCCGGCGGGTTCTGCCGCTCGTCGCGGCGCGAGGTGCAGACATAATCCACCGCCTCGCGTATTTCGGGTGCGATGTCTGCGAAACAACGGGGAGCGGGACTTCCGCTCACGTTGGCCGATGTGGAGACCACCGCCCGCTTCATGCGCATGCAAAGCTCGCGACTGAAGGCCTCACGCGTCACGCGGATAGCCACGCTGCCATCCTCCGCCAACAGTTCGGGAGCCAGATTGCGCGCGCCATCGTAAATCACCGTTAACGGTTTCTCCGCCAGTTCTATCAGGTCCCACGCCACATCGGGCACCTCGCGCACGTAGAACTGCACTTTCACGTCCGAATCCACCAGCGTGATGAGCGCCTTCGAGTCGACCCGCCGCTTTATCTCATACACCCTGCGCACGGCCTCGCCGTTCGTGGCGTCACAGCCGATGCCCCATATCGTATCGGTGGGATAGAGAATCACTCCTCCGCGGTTCATCACCTCGACGGCCTTCCGGATGTCCTCGCGATACCCGCGCACCTGTTCCGTCTGCGTTCTCCTGTCCGTCTGTTTCCTGTCCTTGTCCATATTTCCGTAACTGTCTGTTATCACCCCCTCCCCACACACATATAAAGAAAGAAGGGAAAGGAACCGCAAAGATAACGGATATTCGGCAACCGGCCATCCGTTACCGCAAATTTCAGGAAAGATTCCGCACCGGACTCAGTCCCACTCCATGCGTTCCAACGCTGACGGAACAGCACTCTGCTACGTAGCTATTCTGAGAATCCGGAATATTAAAGCAAGTTAATTAACATTTGAATTTCGTCCGCCAATGTATTATATTTGCACCAGCAAAGTAGAAGAGTCCTGAAAGGCCGCAATTTAGCGGCCTTTTTTCGTCGTTTAACGTAAAAAAAACATCCTATCTTTTTTAAAAAAGGTCCTATCTTGTTCAAAAAAGATACTATGTTGTGAAAAACAGATCCCTTCCCGGAGTTTTTCCGAAAAACCTAAAAGTTAAACTTTATATTCCACTATTAAAAAACCGAAAATTACCACAGGACACATTCCGGCCTTTTTCAGTTTGGCACGATTTTTGCTATAGGGCGGCTTCCGTGCGCCCCTCCGGCATCCCGTAACCCTGCAAAAATCAAAGCCGCGACTTTCTTTTGCGGCGGACACAATAAATCACACTTTTTTGTGTATCTTTGCAGAATCATACCTTTAACACATAAGAAAACAAGATAGTTATGCTTTTTTCAACAGAAACCTACGTGCAGCGCCGCCACGCCTTGCGCAAGCTGGTGGGAAACGGGCTTATCCTGTTGTTCGGCAACAACGACAGCCCTGTCAACTATCCGGCCAATGCCTACAAGTTCCGTCAGGACAGCTCCTTTCTTTATTTCTTCGGACAGAAGCGCGACGGCCTCGTAGGAGTCATAGATGCCGACAGCGGCGATGAGATTCTGGCGGGCGACGAGATAGACATCGACGACATCGTGTGGTACGGCAGCGTTACCTCTGTGACTGAGATGGCCGCCGAGAGCGGCGTAGGCCGCACGGCCCCGCTGGGTGCCTTGAAAAACATCGTGGGAGAGGCCGTAAAACAAGGCCGCAAGGTACACTTCCTGCCACCCTACCGCCACGACACCATGATCAGCCTTTCCGACCTGCTCGGCATCCATCCCTCGCGCCAGCGCGAAGAGGCCTCGCTGACACTGATCCATGCCGTAGTGAAGTTGCGTTCTCGCAAGTCGGCCGGCGAAATCGAGGAGCTGGAACGCGCCGCTGAGATAGGCTACCGCATGCACACCGCCGCCATGCGTCTGGCCCGTCCGGGCGTGACGGAACGCTACATCGGTGGCGTACTGGACGGCATCGCCTCCAGCTACGGCTGCCTCCCCTCTTTCCAGAGCATCGTTTCGATGCACGGCGAGATTCTTCACGGCTATCCCTCCGACCGTCCCCTCGAGGCAGGCCGGCTGCTCCTGTGCGACGCCGGTGCCGAGACCACGGAACATTACTGCTCGGACCATACGCGCACCACGCCCATCTCGGGCCGCTTCAGCCAACGGCAGCGCGACATCTACGACATCGTGGCCGACTGTCACGACCTGGCCCTGACGCACGCCCGTCCCGGCGTGCGCTGGTGGGACGTTCACTTCGACGTATGCCGCCTCATGACGGACCGCCTGAAGACACTGGGACTGATGAAAGGCGACACCGAAGAGGCCGTGCGCGCCGGAGCACACGCGCTCTTCCTGCCCCACGGCCTGGGCCACATGATGGGCATGGACGTACACGACATGGAGGGTCTGGGACAAACCTACGTGGGCTATGACGACGAGACACGCCCCTCCAGCCAGTTCGGCACCGCCTCGCTGCGCTTTGCCCGCCGGTTGGAAGAGGGATTCGTCGTTACTGACGAACCGGGTATCTACTTCATCCCCGACCTGATAGACCTGTGGCGCAGCCAAGGAACAAACGCGGACTTCCTCTGCTTCGACGAGATTGAGAAATACAAGGACTTCGGCGGCATACGCATCGAGGACGATGTGCTCATCACGGCAGACGGCTGCCGCTTCCTCGGCAAGGAGATCATCCCCTACCGCGCCGATGATGTAGAAGCCTATGTAGAGGCACAGGCCGGATAACCCAAGCAAGCATACAAAAATCAATCACAATCAAATAACCCAACAAAAAAAACATGAAGAAAACATTTTCTGTAGCCCTGTCAGCCCTCTGCATGCTGCCGGGCACAACGGTGGCTCAGGATGCCGCCAAGAAGGACAGCCTCGTCTTTACGGTCGTAAAGGAGAATCCCATCACCTCGGTCAAAGACCAGAACCAGAGCGGCACATGCTGGGCCTACAGTTCGCTCGGCTTCTTCGAGGCCGAACTCCTCCGCATGGGCAAAGGAGAACACGACCTCTGCGAGAGCTTCCTGGTGTACAACACGTACATGGACCGCGCCGACAAGGCCATCCGCACCCACGGCGATGCCAGCTTCTCGCAAGGCGGCTCGTTCTATGACGCCGTCTACTGTCTGAAACACTACGGCATGGTGCCGCAGGACGCCATGCCCGCTCCCGGCACCCTGTATGGCGACTCGCTCTTCAACTTTAACCAGCTCAGCGCCGTGACCGACGCCTACGTGGGAGCTATCGCCAAAGGAAATCTCAAGAAAATCAGCCCCGTGTGGAAGAAGGATCTGAGCGCCATCTACGAAAACTACTTCGGCAAACTGCCTGCCTCCTTTACCTACAAAAGCAAAACCTATACGCCGCAGAGCTACGTGAAAGAACTGGGCATCAATCCCGATGACTATGTATCGCTCACCAGCTACACGCACCATCCCTTCTACTCCAAGTTCATCCTCGAAATCCAGGACAACTGGCGCTGGGCCGAGAGCTATAACCTCCCGCTCGACGAGTTCATGCAGGTGATGGACGAGGGCATCCGCAACGGCTACAGTTTTGCCTGGGGTGCCGATGTCAGCGAGGACGGCTTCCGCAAGAACACACGCAAGGGCATCGCCATCGTTCCCAGCAACGCGAAGTCCGATGACAAGACGGGCAGCGACGCTGCCCGCTGGACCGGCAGCAACGAACGCAACTCCATCGCTCCCGCCGACAACAAGGGCGAACTGACCATCACACAGGAAATGCGCCAGATAGGTTACGACAACTGGGAAACCACCGACGACCACGGCATGGTGATCTACGGTCTGGCCAAAGACCAGAACGGCAAGGAATACTTCATCATGAAGAACTCCTGGGGCGACTACGGACCTTACCACGGAATGTGCTACATCTCCAAGCCTTATGTTGCCTACAAAACCATGAACATCCTGATCCACAAGGATGCCATCCCGGCCAAGATCGCAAAGAAACTGGGCCTGAAATAATCCCCGCTTCCCGTAAAAAGGAACCGGCGGAATCACACACGAAACCGGTCCGCAGGACCTTTCCGCACCCCAACATACCGTGACGGCGGAAACATCCTGCAGACCGGTTTCGGCGTATATTCAGGAGAACGAAGCCACTACATTTCTTACCACCCGGAAAAGCATACCGGTAACTTTGCCGAACATGCAAAAGCCTCCTGACCTGATATGCTATTCGCCGATTTACCGATTATGTATGTCAAAGAATTCTTACCAACTGCTGCTGATGGTAAGCGGTACAATCGTTCTATGGTCGGTTATAAATTACAGTATTGAATTTGAATCAAATTCGATTTTTATAGAATTATTTCTTCCAGCGTTTAAGATTCGGGGAGAACCGGTGCATCATTTCCTTCGCCTGCTCCTTAGTCAGATTCTGCCCTGACTGTTTCTTGATTTCTTCCATGAATTGTGCGCAGTGGTCAACCATCGGCTCCATCGTCATGTCCTGTGTGAAGGTGTGCGTGCAGGCTCCGGCAAAAAAGGATTCCCGCCGGAAACATATTCCTGCGGGAATCCTCTCTGCGGAGAGAGGGGCTCCAGAACCTATGCTTTCAGAAAATATCATAAAATTGCAAATCACTGATAATCATATATTATCTACAATGAAGAGTAAATCTAAATCTT
>VSQE01000061.1 GCA_009775705.1 Prevotellamassilia sp. | reverse complement strand
ACTAAATACTATTGAAGGTAAAAACAAAAAACTTATTGATATTATAATAGAACCCATGAAATCCTATTTATATCTGAAAATAGAAAATAGAGAAACTTTTCAACAATGACAACGCCCTGTCTTATCCTTTCTTTTTTATTGCTTGACATGAAAAGATGTCGGATGCTGTTGTGACTCCTGGGTATGGGGCTATCGTGATACCTGCACAAACCCTGCGAACAGCGGAGACGAAAAAACTGCGCGGCGGGACGGATTGTTTTTATGAAAACACGTAACTTTGCTTCCCTAAAAAGTTCCGAAGTAATGAAAATCCTGCATACAGCCGACTGGCACCTCGGCAACACCTTTCACGGACATGACCGTACCGCCGAACACCGGCATTTCCTGAACTTCCTGACCGATACGCTACGCATCCGACAGCCGGACGCGCTCTTCGTGGCCGGTGACGTGTTCGACTCTTCCAACCCTTCGGCTGCCGCCGAGGAACTTTTCTATGATTTTCTGAAACGCGCCACGGAGGAGGTGCCCGGCCTACAAGTGGTGGTCACCGCCGGTAATCATGATTCGGCAGGCCGCATAGAAGCACCGGCCTCGCTGCTGAAACTGCATAACATCTACGTACGGGGCACCTTGCGGCACGATGAACAGGGAGAACCGGATTTCGGCCACTATGTGTTGCCGCTAAGCCGGCGGACAGACCGCGAGGCCGTCTGCGTGTGTCTGGCATTGCCTTACCTGCGGCCGGCGGACTATCCGGCGGGGATGTCGGCGGCCGAGGGACTGCGCTACTGGTTTGACGGTCTTTCACGGAACCTCGCGCACAGTGATTTCTCGGGGCTGCCGGTCGTGGCCTGCGCCCACTACTATGCCGCCGGCGCGTCTGTCGAGGCGGAAGAACACAGCGAACGCCTCGTGGTGGGCGGGCAGGACTGCGTTCCGGCCGATGTGAGCGGGAAGAGCGTGGCCTATACGGCTTTGGGACACATACACCGGATGCAGCAGGTGGAGTCCGGACGGAACGTATGGTATGCCGGAAGCGCGCTTCCCATGTCGTTCTCGGAACGGCACTACCGACACGGCGTGTTGTGGACGGAGTTGGACGAGGAATCGGGAGAGGTCAGCGTGGAGCGCATCGCCTACGAACCGCTCTGCCGGCTGCTCTCCATACCGTCCAAAGGTGCTGCTACTCCGTCGGAAGTGCTTGACGAACTGTCAGCCCTGCCACGCCGCGAAAAGAACGATGACGGAAGCCGCTGGCCCTATATAGAGATCAAGGTAGAGGAACGGCAGCCCGAGCCTTCGCTGATGCACGACGTGGCCGTATTGCTGGAAGAGAAGGCCGTGCGCTTCTGCCGGATGGTGCGCGTGATACCGGGAGCGGAAACGGCAAGGACCGACACGGAATCGCCGGACACTCTGCGGCGGCTCTCGCCTATGGAAATGGCGCACCGTGTGTTTGACGCCCGCTATCACAGCCCGATGCCTCCGGAACTGGAAGAACGTTTCTCCATAGCGGTAGGAGCGTTGGCGGCCGAAGAGACGGAACGAGGAGAATGACGGATAGGAAACCGCCTGTCTGATTGTGGATTACCAGTGAGATGAATAAAAGATGAAGATAGAAAAAATTACAGTCTGCAACCTTGCCTCCATAGAGGGAGAATATGTCATAGACTTTACGGCAGAGCCGCTGCGCTCCGCAGGACTTTTTGCCATAACAGGCGATACGGGAGCGGGGAAATCCACCCTGCTCGATGCCATCTGCCTGGCCCTGTACAACCGCGCTCCGCGCTTTGACGACACCGAGCGGGTGCCGAAGGACGACCTGATGGCCGATAACGGGACACAGCTGCCTACGGGCGATGTGCGCAACATCCTGCGAAGAGGATGTAAGGAGGCGCACAGCACGGTGGTATTCTCCCTGCCGGACGGCGGACGTTATGAAGCCCGATGGTATGTACGGCTGAAACGTACCGGAACCTGCGACAAGGTTTCCCGCTCGCTCCGCCGACTGGCACCACACAAAGAGACGGTGCCCGAAAAGGAGATACAGGATCGCATCACCGCCCTCACGGGACTGGACTACACACAGTTTACGCGGACCGTGATGCTGGCCCAGAACAGTTTTGCCAATTTTCTGAAAGCACGGCGGGAGGAGAAATCGGCCTTGCTTGAAAAACTTACCGGCACGGAAATTTACGGACGTATCTCGGTGAAGGTTCACGAACTCACAGCCAAGGCACGCCGGAACGTAGAGGCTCTGGAAAACGAGATGAAAGGGGTGCTTCACGACCGGCTCTCACCGGAGGAACTGGCCGAAACGAACGAGGACCGACGGTTGACAACGGCTTTGCTGGAAAACGGGGAAGAACGGCTGGCCGTTGTCAGGAAACAGTTGGGATGGTTTGACGAATACGACGGTGCTGTGAAAAGGGTGCAGAACTGCGAGGAACGGCACACCGAAGCACATAAGGCCCTTGTCATGATGCGGGCAGACCAGCTCCGTCTGGAACGCTATGATGACGTGCTGTGCATGCAGCCCCTCTATCAGGAGATCATGGTACGCCGGGCCGATATAGAAGATGTGAAACAGCAGGAAACGCAGGTACACAGACAGGTGGACGAGCTGAGGCACCTGACGGACTCCCGGAACGCCGCTCTGACGGCCGCCCGCAAACACTCGTCGGAAACCGAGAAACTCCTCTCCGCCCGCCGCCCCGCCATCAACAGAGGCCGTATGCTTTGCGGCGAAATCCGTCAGGCGGAAGAGCAGTTGCGGAAACAGGAAGAACGGCTCCGCGAAAAAAGAACAACGTTTGAAGAACGCAGAAAGCGTCTGCACGACGGACAGGAGAAACTGGCCGCCGCCATCCGGGAAGAGGAACAGTGCCGCCTGCACAAACAGGCCCTCGCGGTCCATAAACTGATGTTCGACAAGTATGACCTGATAAAGGACAAACTGAACCTGTTCCGGACAGAGACACAACGCAATGATGAAAACCATAAAAAATACACCGCCTTACAGCAACGTCAGGCCAATCTGAAAGCGGCCGCCGGCAAATACGAGCAGAAACTGCACGATGACACCGCCCGTCTCGCCACGATGAAAAGCGAACTGCTGGTACACCGCCAAACCAATCAAGGACGGGACAGTATGCTGCTGCAACAGCGGTTTGCAGACAATCGCAACCGTCTGCTCCTTCTGGAACGGGCACAAGTGCTGTGGCAACGTATCTCGGCCGGATATGCAGACATCGAGGAGAAACGTGCGGCCCGCCAGCGACGTATGGTGGAACTGGAACAGGCGGCACAGGCCATCGTCCGCATTTCCCGAGAAGCAGAGGTCGCGGAAGAAACCTACAGACGCTTGGAAACGGCCTATACCCTGAACCAAAGCCAGAACATCATCCAGCTCCGCAAACAGTTGAAGGAGGGAACGGCCTGCCCCGTCTGCGGCGCAACCCACCACCCTTACCATACCGAGACAGAGCGCGAACTGGGAGAATTGCTCAACACCCTGGAAAAAGAATATGTCGAGGCGCGCGACCATGCCGCCGCGCTGCACTCCCGCTTAGCAGAACTGCAAAGCCGTAGGGCCGCGGACGAGGGGCGGTTGCAGGCTGAAACGGCAGCACTGGAGGAATGCGAGAGCCGGCAGCAGACATATACGGAGGAATGGAAGGCATGCGCGCAGCTGGACTCCTCGTTCGGAGACGCCTCGGCAACGGTCAACCGTGAGGCACGGCGCCTGATGATAGAACTTTTGATGGACAACACGCGGAGAGCTACGGAAGAGGCGGACAAGGAACTGGAGACTTTCCATTTCCACCAGCAGCACATCAACCGCCTGAACGAAGCCATCAGCGCACTGGATGCCTCTATAGCAGACGACCGCAGCTATCTGGACCATCTGAACACGGACTTCCAGATTGCCGCCGCCGCGCTCGATGACTTGCAGGCAACCATCAAACTTTCCGACCGCTCCTGCGCGGAACTCTACACCGAACTCGACGAACTGATCACACTGTCGGGATGGTTCTCGGAATGGAAAAACAATCCGGACGGAATACGGATGAGGCTGGCCAATCTGTACAGAGACTGGCAAACGACATCGGCCGAACTGGAAGATCGTCTGCGCAATAACGCCCTTCTGGAAAAGGAACTGAAAAACGAAGAGAAAAACCTTGCAGAAGCCGAACGGGACGTTGCCAGATGCAGAGATGAACATGCGGCCGCCCATGAAGCGCTGACGAACAAAAAAAACGAGATGGCACGACTGTTCGGGGAAAGCTCGCCCGAGGCCGAGGAACAACGGCTACTGGAGGAAACGGCACAGGCCCGCGAGGCGGAAACCGCGGTACAGGCTGAATTGCAGAAAATGGAAGGGGAGCTGCGCCGGTTGCAGGGCATCCAAAGCGGACTGTTGGATAACCGTATGAAAAAACAGCGCGAATACAGTGAAAAAATGTCTGAACTGGATTTACGGATGCTCCGCTTCAACGGAGACCATTCGCCGGTCAGTTTCTCCGAACTGGAAGAGATCTTTACCGGAACCCATGACTGGCAGGCTTTGCGTACCATGCTTGACGGACGGCGGGAAGCGCTCACACTTGCCGGGAACCATCTGGACCATGCACGGTCTGCACTGCTCGAATTGCAGAATGTACCGTTCCGGCCTACGGGAAAGGAAGAGGAAAGCCGCGAGGCGTTGCAGGAAACCGCCTCGAAACTGGAAAGAAATATCGCTGAACTGCGTGAACGGCTGGCGCTGATCAACTCACGCCTGCTGTCTCACGAAAACTGTGAACGGCGGGCAGAACGTTTCGAGATACAACTGACGGCTGCCCGTACCGATTGCGAACACTGGACGCGACTGTGCTCACTGATAGGCAGCGCCGACGGCCGCCGCTTCCGCGAACAGGCCCAGAGCTATACTTTCCGCTATCTGGTGAAGCACGCCAATTTCCATCTGCGCCAACTTTCGCCCCGTTACGAACTGAGGACAATTCCCGGAACACTGACGCTCAAAATCATAGATCGCGACATGTTCGACCAGCAACGCTACGTCTATTCCCTTTCGGGAGGCGAGACGTTCGTTGTCAGTCTGGCACTGGCACTGGGACTGGCATCGCTTTCCTCTGACAATCTTTCCATCGGAAGTCTGTTCATAGACGAAGGTTTCGGCAATCTGGACCGCGATTCGCTGGATCTGGTGATGACCGCGCTTGCCAGTCTTGAGACGTCTCAGGGCCGCAAAGTAGGTGTCATCAGCCACACGGACCAGATCCGCTCCCAGATCAGTCCGCAAATACGTGTCATCAAACTTCCTGCCGGCGGGAAAAGCCGTATCGAGGTGGGATAGAACCATACTCTTACAACAAAAAAGTCTTCCGGAAAAGACCTTTCCCCTAAACAGGAAATCAGTTTCCGGAAGACTTTTTGGGACTCTATGCGGACAGGTTATCCTGTCCCGTTATTGGCAGCCGGCACAACGGGGCTTGATCTGCTGGAAGAAGTCGTTGCCCTTGTCGTCCACAAGGATGAAAGCCGGGAAGTCCTCGACCTCTATTTTCCAGACAGCTTCCATGCCAAGTTCGGGGTATTCCACACACTCAATGCTCTTGATGTTGTTCTGTGCGAGGATGGCGGCAGGGCCACCGATGGAGCCGAGATAGAAACCACCATGCTTCTTGCAGGCATCGGTCACGGCCTGCGAACGGTTTCCTTTAGCCAGCATCACCATCGATCCGCCATGGGTCTGGAATAGGTCTACGTAGGGATCCATACGACCAGCCGTAGTGGGGCCCATGGACCCGCAGGCCATACCTTCGGGAGTCTTGGCCGGACCGGCATAATAGACGGGATGATTCTTCAGATATTCGGGCATAGGCTCGCCGGCATCGAGACGTTCCTTGATTTTGGCGTGGGCGATGTCGCGGCCTACGATGATGGTGCCATTGAGCGAGAGACGTGTGGAGACGGGATGCTTGGACAGTTCGTTCAGAATCTCGCTCATGGGCTGGTTCAGGTCAATGCGGACCACTTCTCCCTCGCCGGCAGAACGCAGGGAGGCAGGAATGAGCGAGCCGGGATTGTCGTCCATCTTCTCGATCCAGAAGCCGTCCTTGTTGACCTTGCATTTGATGTTGCGGTCCGCCGAGCAGGAAACTCCCAGTCCGACAGGGCAACTGGCACCATGACGCGGCAAACGGATGACGCGCACGTCATGGGCAAAGTATTTTCCGCCGAACTGCGCTCCCAGTCCTATACGGCGGTGTGCTTCGTCGAGAAGCTGTTTCTCCAGTTCCACATCGCGGAAGGCGCGGCCTGTCTCATCGCCCGTCGTAGGCAGATTGTCATAGTAATGCGTGGAAGCGAGTTTCACGGTAAGCAGGTTCTTCTCGGCCGAAGTGCCGCCAATGACAAAGGCAATGTGATAAGGCGGGCAAGCTGCGGTGCCGAGCGTCTTCATCTTCCCCACTAAGAAGGGAACGAGTGTGTCAGGATTGAGAATGGCTTTCGTCTCCTGATAGAGATAGGTCTTGTTGGCCGATCCGCCGCCTTTGGTCACACAAAGGAACTTGTATTCCATACCTTCGGTAGCCTCGATGTCAATCTGCGCGGGCAGGTTGCATTTCGTGTTCACTTCCTCGTACATGGAGAGGGGGGCATTCTGAGAGTAGCGCAAGTTTTCTTCGGTATAGGTTTTATAAACACCTTTCGAGATGGCCTCTTCGTCACAGAATCCGGTCCATATCTGCTGTCCCTTCTCACCGTGTACAATGGCGGTTCCGGTGTCCTGACAGAGGGGCAACTGTCCTTTGGCCGCCACCTCGGCATTGCGCAGGAAAGTGAGGGCCACATACTTGTCGTTGTCCGAAGCCTCAGGATCGGACAGAATTCTGGCTACCTGCTCGTTGTGGGAGCGGCGCAACAGGAAAGAGACGTCGCGGAAAGCCTGATTGATCATACGGGTGATGCCTTCGGCCTCGATCTTGAGGACGGGCTGTCCCTCAAACTCACCGACAGAGACATGGTCTTTTGTCAGCAGATAATATTCCGTATCGTCCTTGCCGACCTGGAACATCGGTGCATACTTGAATTCGGGTGCTTGTGCCATAAGTATATTTTATTTCATTTAAATTGGAATGTTCTGCCTGAACATACTTCCGTAGCCACGGAAACGTGCCAAGCAAAGGTAGATAAAAATCCTAATCTTACAAAGTCTTGCTTCCCGTTTTTCAGAACTCCCTATACAAAAAAACTCCTCCTGCAAATGTCCTGTTTGCGGGAGGAGGCCTTTTTGTACTCGAAGCGGGACTTGAACCCGCACAGCCATCACTGGCCAAAGGATTTTAAGTCCTTCGTGTCTACCGATTCCACCATTCGAGCAACCTGTTTGGAGCGGAAAACGAGACTCGAACTCGCGACCCCAACCTTGGCAAGGTTGTGCTCTACCAACTGAGCTATTTCCGCCGCTGTGCCAGCGGCCTCAAGGCCCGTTGGCAGGTGCAAAGATATGTATTTATCACCGAGCCACCAAATTTTTGCCATAGAAAAAAATGGCGGAGAAACACACCACCGCCTGCAAGCGTTACGGACGGGCAACGACCTTGAGATTCTTATCGATCGTTACCTGATAGGTGAGTGTGGAAAGATAGTACGTGATCTGTCCGCCGGGAATGGAAATGATGGAACCGCCGCCCGATCCGGTACCGGAGACACGATAGTTGGCCCTGAAACGGAGCCGATAATTGCCGGGCCGACTCACAATGATCGTATCGGTTGGATTGTCGGACTGCACATCATAGACCACTTCTTTCCGATACTTGTGAGTGACATCCATCTCCTCGTCTTCATCATTAAAAGCCCAGGCGTAAGTAGTGCGGTCCAGCAACCGGCCCCGGCTGCTCTGCACAGCAGTAGCCACAAACGGCTCGCCGGCATAGATCACGTTGCCCGAGGCCTTGTCGAGAGGATGGAACTGCATGTCCGAAAACTCGGGCACAATGGAGTTATACTTGTCGTCATCTTCTGAGCAAGCCGCCGGAAGCACCAACAATACTGCCGCTACGAGCAGATTCAGATATTTTCTGCACATCGTCATAATGTATTTTTTAAAAGTTTTCAATTAAATCAGTTCACCGTCTCCCTGACGCACTATTTCCGGTATCTCGCCGGTACAGTCCACTATCGTGGTCATCCCCGGCCGCCCCGGTCCGCCGTCAATGACAAGGTCCACCAGTCGGCCGAAAGTCTCTTCCACCAGTTCCGGATCGGTCTGGTATTCGCTTCCGTCTTCATTCTCAGGCAAAGAAGCCGTCATGAGCGGCGCGCCCAGCCGTTCCAGCAATTCGCGCACGATGGTACTGTCGGGCATGCGAATCCCCACTTCCGCTCCCCTTCGGTTCCGGAAAATCCGGGGCAGACGACTCAGGCCCGGCAACACAAAGGTGAAAGGACCGGGCAGATTGCGGCGCATCATCTTATAGACAGCGGTGGAAATGCGGGCGTATTCACTCACGGCACTCATATCGTAGCAGATGACCGAAAGCGGGTGGCGCACAGGATCGATGTTCCTGATGCGGCAGATGCGCTCAACGGCCCTTTCCTTCAAGGCATGGCAACCCAACGCGTATGTCGTGCCGGTGGGATAGATGACAACACCGCCATCATTCAGCACCGCCACGATCCGATCTAACCGGCGCGGGTCGTTGTTCTTCTCGTATAGCTTTATCATCATATCAGAAATCCGCCAATACCTTGTAGAGTTTCTGCACAGGCAACCCCATCACATTGAAGAAACTGCCGCGCAATTCCTCCACGGCCACCAGTCCGATCCACTCCTGAATGCCATAGGCACCGGCTTTATCGAACGGCAGGTAATTGGCCACGTAATAGTCTATTTCCTTCTGACTGAGCGAGCTGAAGCGGACATGACTCGTCACGGCGAAATTTTCCGTCCTGTCGGCTGTAACAACGGTTACTCCGGTAATGACCTGATGGATTCGACCAGAAAGGCTCCGCAGCATTGCCGCCGCTTCAGCTGCATCGTGCGGCTTGCCCAGCACGATGCCATCCACGCAGACAATGGTGTCGGCCGTGATCAGGAGTTCGTCCGCTGCCATAGAAACACGATAGGCCTCGGCCTTCTTGCGGGAAATGTAACGGGCTATGTCCTCTCCGCGCAGCGTGTCGGGATAGCTCTCGTCTATGCCAAGTAGGGTTCTCACCTTGAAATTGAGTCCTAACCGCTGCAACAACTCCTTGCGGCGCGGGGAATTGCTGGCCAGTATGATCTCATATTTCCGTAAATTCTCAAACATCTTCGCATAACAGTTTAAGGGTTATAGCATAAAGAGGCAGGGCAAAAGCTCACCAGCCGAAAGCCTCGGCATCGGACACCCACATACCCTGTGCGCGGAGCACCTGCTCTACCACATCACGCACACAGCCGTAGCCACCACAACGGTCGCTCACGTAAAGAGCCGTCTCCTTGATTTCAACGGCGGCATCGGCGGGGCAGCAGGGACAACCGCATTTCCTCATCACTTCATAGTCGGGAATGTCATCGCCCATATAGAGCACTTCCTCGGGTTGCAAACCGCTCTCCTCCAGCCAGTCGTCAAAGCATCGTATCTTGACCGAAACGCCCATGAAGACGTTCGTGATGCCCAGCCCAATGTAGCGTGTGCGCACGGCCTCACTCTTTCCGCCGGTGATGATGGCTATTTCCAGTCCGCGCTTCACGGCCAACTGCAAGGCATATCCGTCCTTGATGTTGGCCGTGCGGACGGGTTGGCCGTCGCCGGAAAGGATCACTTCGTTCGAACTCAGCACTCCGTCCACATCGAAGGCCAGCGCGCGTATTTTGGTCAAATCGTAATTTATCATTTTTCTTCAGTCTGTCGGTGTATGCTTTCGCTCATGAGGTCATAGATTTCCGCCATCCGCGAACTGACCTGCGCAACCAGTTCACGCTGACGGCTTAACACTTCGCGGTCATAGCGCACGGCGGGCCCTGTCTGAGCCTGCCGGGCCGGCATGTCGTGCAACTTGGCCGCCGTCTCATCTATCAGGGGCAGAAGCCATTCCGGCTGTAATCCGGCCTGGCACATCAGCTCTCCGGCCAATTCGCAACAGTGGTTGGTAAAATTGTTGGCAAAAACCGCCGCCACATGCAGATATCGCCGACGCCGGCTATCCAGCGGAATCACACTGTCCGACAAACAGGTCGCCCAAACACTGATCCGCCCGAGCGTGGCCTCGTCCGAAGCCTCCACGAAACAGGGAATCCGGCGGAAGTCCACCTCCCGCTCCCGCGAGAAGGTCTGCATCGGATAGAGCACACCGCAGGCATGGCCAGTTTCCGCAAAGACGTCCAGCGACACACTACCTGCCGTATGCACGAAAACAGCAGCGGGTTGCCAGTCCTTCATGCGGCGGGCCAGACCGGGCAAGGCATCGTCCTTCACGGAAAAGAAGCACATCTGAGCCGGCGGCAGTTCCTCGGGCCGCTCCACAGCCTTACAACCCAACAGACCCGCCAGTCGCTGCGCCGATGACAGGGTACGGCTACATACACCTGCCACCACACATCCGCACCTTTGCAGGGCGCATGCCAGACGGGTGGCCAGATTGCCGGCACCGACAAAAACACACGTCATCGGAGCCGAAGGAGCTATGCCGGTCTTCATTCCCATGTGTTGAAATGTATTTTCTCCCATGGAAGTTCCTCGTCCGTATGCGGTTCGGGCGAGACGGCCTTATGGCCCACTGCCACGATGGCCAGCGGCTCCACCCCGGGAGGCAGGGAGAGCAAGGAACGCACTACGGCAGCGGCGGGAGTGCCGTCGGCGCGTCCACGTTCGCGCACCTGCACCCAGCAGGCCCCCAGCCCCATGCTTTCGGCCGCCAGCAACAGAAGGGTCGTGGCCACGGAAGCATCCTCCACCCACACGTCGGACAGATCCATGCGTCCGGTCACCACCACAGCCAGCGGTGCTCTCTCGACAAGGCGTCCGCCCGCCTCCTTGCAGGCAGCCAATTCGCGTAACAGTTCAGGACGGTCTACCACGACATACTCGCAGGCCTTCCGTCCTTTTGAACTGGGAGCATAAAGGGCGGCCCGCATCAGTTCCACCACCTCGTCGGACGAGAGCGGTTCGGGCGTAAACTTGCGGATGCTGCGCCGACGGCGCAGCAGTTCAATGAAATCATCAGCGAAGAGCTTCTCCATATAGTCTTATTCTTTTTTCCGAACAACAGGATTCTCCACAAAAAGCCCCGAAGAATATCCGGAGCAGCGGAACGGATGCTATTCTGTGCAAAGATAGACTAAAAAAACGAGTAAACCACCAGGAAACTTCTTTTTTAGTAAACGCTATTTTTTCACGGCGTGAAAAATACTCTGCCTGTAGTTTAACTTTTTGGTTGACCGTCTATAAATTGTTTTCTTTGTACGGTTGGTATGGCCCCGTATGCGAAAAAGATAGGGCGGTCCGACACCATCCGATGCGGGACCGCCCTCTCTTGTGTGTATGTCTCTGACGAATAACCGCAGAGCGGGCATTTCACTGTTTCCAGAACCGGCAGGTAATGTCCTCCAACTTTCCGCCGGCCACGCGGTAGAGCCGCTGATTGGTGGTGCGCTCTTTCAGCGGACCGAACTCGGAACGGTAGGGGCCGAGCTTCACGTAATCGAATACCTCGGGAAGAAAACCGTGGGGCAGTTCCTGCCGGCCGCTATACCAACCCGTCCGGAGATTGTTGCCGAAGCGGCGTTTCACAGCGGAGAGCAAGTGCATGACCCTGACGGGATCATTGTCTCCGCCCATAAGGCCAATGCAAGTCACTTCCCCTTGATAGGTACCGATGAGGGAGAATAGCCGTTCTTCGGTCAATTCATCGCCTACAGCCTTTTGCAGGTAAGCGCTGTGGCAACCGGGACAACCATTGGGGCAGCACGAAAGATTGACGGCCAGCGTCACCTCATCGGGAAATTCCTGGAACACAATGTCGTGGTTAACATATCGGAGCATCGCGCATTTCTTTAGGCCAGTTTTCCGTAATGCCTGCGGGCCGCTTCTTTCTGGCGGTCGAGCGAGAAGTTGGAAACGCGTTTCAGATAGCCGATGACACGGGTGAGATAGTCCACTTGCTTGCTATGACAGTGTGGGCATTCCTTCAGATAGCGTTTGTCGATGGTGCCGCACTCCTTGCAGAGGGTATTGGGAATGTTGAACGTGAAATAGTTGCATCCCTCTTTGGCCGCCACGCGCAGAAGCTGGCGATACTGCGCCTCGGAAAGGTGTTCGTCCAGATTCATGTGGAGCGCCGATCCGCCGGTGAGGTGCTCTATGTATTTGCGGCCGTGCAGACGGAACTTCTCAATGACATCGGTGTTGGTATCTTCCACAATATAGAAATAGCTGTTGTAGCAGTCGCGAGGAACGAAATATCCGTCTTCTCGGTCCCAGCGGGCGTGTTTTACACCTACGTTTTCAGCCGGAATCATCTCGCAGTTGAAAAGCAGATCCTTGGAGCGGTAGAGCTTGTTGTATTTCTCCACCAGTCCGAGGATGTTGGATACGAAAGCGGCATACTCTTCATTATCCGAGATGGTCATGCCCAGACTTTCGGCGGCCTCGACCATGCCGTTGACTCCGATGGTGAGATACTGGCGCTTGATGTTGATGTAGCCCGCATCGAACAGGGGCAGCATGCCTTTGGACATCAGGTTTTTCAGATTCTCGTTGTAAGCCATCTGCACCTTATGGACCAGGTCGATGATGCTTTCTAAATATTCCGTGTAAGAACGGCCCTCGCGCGTTGCCTGCTGCACGCAGCGGTTCAGGTTGATGGTAAGCACCGACTTGGAACCCGTCGAAACACCGCCGGCCCCCAGTGTATAGCTGAAGCCGTTGTCCTGAATCTCGTTGCGCAGGCGGCAACACGAGGCCAGAGAATCGGCGTTGTCGCTCATGTAGGTGAAGAACGAATGTCCCTCGGCATACATGCGGGCGGTAAAGTCGCCGTACTCGCGGTCGATGACATCGCCGTCCTTTGTGAGCAACGCCATCGTCTCGACGGGGAAGGTGAGCACCGTCTTGGTACGTTCACGGTTGAACCATGTCATGAAACGCTTTTGCAACCAACTGACTGATTCCCAGTGAGGCTGCGAACCGTCGGGGAAATAGAAATTGCCGAAGATGGATTCGAAATAATTCTTGTCGTAGTAGCTGATGTTCCAGAAGACGCTCTGGAAATTGCGGGCACCGGTAGGCTGGTTGATGGAATACACGATCTGCTCGAAACAGTCGGTGATGACCTTGTCGATAGTACGCCGGCGCAAGGAGAGGTCAACGGCCTCGTCGGCCCGCAGGTAATAGTCCTCTCCGTACTCCTTTTCGAGGAAGTGGCTCATATACATCAGGAACTCCGGTGTGGCGCAGGCTCCCGATAACATGCTCGACACGATGAACACCATGTTGACAAAACCACCGCAGAAGGACTTCAGATTGGTAGGTGCAGTAGAGTTTCCGCCAATGCTCTTGGTCCCGCTAAGCAACCACGGATACATCGTGATGGAGGCGCAGTAGTTGGCCAGGCTGGTCTCATCGTTCTTATAAATATAGTGGTTCTTCAGCAGGTAAATGTAGCGGTCGGCAGTTTCCTTTCCGTACATCTCCTTAATGCGGCTGCAGAGCAAACGACGGTTCAAGCGGATAAATCCCTGCTTGGGCAGCTCTCCGATGAGGGTGGCGATGTTCTTGTTCTCTACATTTGCATTGGCGTCAAACTTGGAACCTGTAGCGGGATTGACGGAATTGCAGTAATTGATGAGAAAATCCAGTTTCTCGGCGGTTTCCCGGTCTTCGGAATGGCGCTTACGGTAGAGCATAAAGGCCTTTGCAGCTTTGAACTTCCGCTCGCTCATCAGTGCCACCTCTACCTGGTTCTGAATGTCCTCCACACTCATTCCGTTGCAAAACTTCAGATGGTCCACTATCTTTTGCAAACCATCGGCATCTACGGAATCGTTAATGGAAGCAAAGGCCTTGAGGATGGCACTCTTGATCTTTTCAAGCGAGAAGGTCTCGGTGGAGCCATCGCGTTTGGTGATAAGAAAGGAATCGTAACTCATAGTTCTTGGTAGTCATATTTGGAAATAACATGTAATTATAGGTCCTTCTTTTGGAAAACTTTTTCCGGCTTGATGTTCCGAAAAGTTATCCGAAGAACCATCCGTCCGGCATGTGTAACGCAGCCTTACCCGTCTTAATTCCCGAAGTTACGGGCAGAGACCGTTGAAGACGGTTGGAATTTCGGCCTTTCTCTTCCCTAAACAACTTTTAAAGATTTAATTTGTTATTTATCAGTCATTTCAAGAAAACAAAAGAAACACAGCAGTGAGTATTACAGAGTGTTCTTACGGTCTTCCATTGGGGCCGGATCGGATGCCCCTGAGCCGTCTCTGCTGCAAAGATACGCCAAGCTTTTAATACCCGAAAGTTTTTCCCGTATTTTATTTTTTGGAAAACTTTTTCTGGAATAACCAAGAAAAGTTTTCCTTTTTTTCTGTTTTCCGTATCTCCCACCTTCGCGCGCTCCGTTCTGTTTCCTTCCATATAGGGAAGAATTGTGGAAACGAACTTATTATGATTCCGCAATTGTTTTTTAATATAAATTTATTCTTTTGTTCTATATTTTAATATTTATGCTTATATCTGCAGGATCAATATATTTATACCATTCAGGCATTTATTATAAATAAAGCAAATTAGCATGATGAAAAATTTTAGTAACTATTCAGCGAAAACAAAGGATGCGAAGATATAGCCCGTCAGTTTAGACGAGCGCCAATATAGCATCGAGAG
>VSQE01000060.1 GCA_009775705.1 Prevotellamassilia sp. | reverse complement strand
GACATGGACAACCTGATGGACTTTTCGGATAAGATGTCGCCGTTGGGCAATGCTTCGGCCGATGAGTGTGCAGACTACTGTGTGGTCATGTTCTCGGATCTGACCCGTAAGGTGACGATGCAGAATCTTTTCCATGACGGAGGTTTTTCTTCGATGGGTATGAGTCTGCGGGCCATGAACCAGTATGCGAAAGAGCTGGCTCCTTATACGGACGAGAACGGTAAGGTGATTTACGGATAATGATTCCGCATTGTAGAAATGTCATTTTTGAAAAAACTTCTGGGCGGCGGTGATAGTTCCGGCGCAGAGCGCGGGCAGCGTGATTTCGAGACTTTGCGGGATGACGGAGTCCGGGCGCTCACCATGGGCGAACTGGATTATGCCGCCCGTTGTTTGCAAGCTGCGCTTGATCTGAAAGAAGACTTGACGACAGCCGGCTACCTGGCCGAGGTATTCTTGCGCAGGCAGGAGTTTGACCGTGCCGTTCCTTTGCTCCGGCAACTTGCCGAAAAAGAAACAGACGGCATAGAAGTACACCTGCATCTGGTAGAGGCATTGGGGCGCTGCGGCGCTTTTGAGGAAATGAAGCAAATTTGCGATGAACTGCTCTCCGCTCATGCCGCAGATCCCCGCGTCTGTTATTATGCAGCCCGTGCCGCTCGTGGACTGCACGATGATTTTGCTGCCATAGCTTTCTTGACGCAGGCCATTGTGGCCCGTCCGGATTTCCCCGGAGCCCAGTTTCTGCGTGCCACGATCCTGGCTGATATGGGGCAGTTCGGCGAGGCACAGAAGGATGCAGAACTTATTCTGGCAGCCGATGGAGATAATGAGGACTATCTTCTTTTACAGGTACGCATATTGGGTGCTTTAGGCCGGATGGAAGAGGCTGAGCAGCAGGCTTTGCATTTGTGTCAGCTCAATCCCTTCCATCGCGAGGCAGTCCTTTTGTTGGGAACACTCTATGAGCAGACCGACAGGCTGGATAAGGCTCTTGCACTTTACGATGAGACGCTGGATTTGTTACCGGACTTTGCCGAAGTGTATAAGCGACGCGGAGGAGTGAAACACCGTTTGCACGATGATGCCGGAGCGGCCGAGGATTTGAAGCGGTCATTGGAACTGAATCCGGAGTCTTCCTCAGAATTGGACGGACAATATACCAATGTAGAGAACCGTATGGCTCAGTATTACCGCAATCTGAACCCTTATGGGTTTTAGGATACAGACAAACTATATACAGCTTCGTCATCCTTTTCCAACAAGAGGGAAGGATGGCGAAGCCGTTTTTTATTGTTATTCCAGATGCTTCTGTGACGGCTTCGGAAATTTCCTTACAGACTTTCTACTGACCTTGTTTTTCCCGTTCACCGCGGGTATTTTTGTGACTTTCGGTTTTAGAATTCAATGTCGAATTTCAGACTTTCGCTTTCGGTTTCCTCGGACTTGTTTTCAGGTTGCCGCTCACGCGGAGCCGGTTCAGGGCTGTTGGCCCGGGTGTAGTCGACGGCTTCGGAAAAAGCCTCGGTGAATTTTTCAAGATCTTCGCGATAGAGGAAAATCTTGTGTTTCTCGAAAACGGGTCTTGTTTCGTCTGTTCCGTCCTTGATGCGTTTGCTCTCGGTGATGGAGAGGTAAAGTTCTTCACGGCGGTCGCGTTTCACGTCTACATAATAGATGCGTTTTCCTGCCTTCACTACTTTGGAGAAAAGAATGGTGTTGTCGTTCTTTTCCTGAGCTGTATCATAGTTAGGTTTCATAGCTGTATAATTTTCTGTTTGCCTTACAAAATTGCTATCATTTTTGCAGAGTACCAAAAAAAGCGATGGGAAAATGAAAGTGACTGCCTGTTTTTTCGTAAATTTGCACCACACATAACTAACGAAGGCCATTGAACAATGATTAACAGAGAAATGATAAGGCTGAAGGTGGTTCAGCTGATTTATGCCTACTACCAGAACGAAGGAAAAGCGATGGACATGGCCGAGAAAGAGCTTATGTTCAGTCTTTCCAAGGCGTATGACCTTTATCTGTATTTGCTTGATCTTCTCGTTGAAATGAGAAAGACGGGAGAAAAAAAGGAAGCAACGGTACGTGCTCGGAACCGTCGTACCGGAGTAAGGATGGAGGGGCTTACGCAGGACGGACGATTCGCTGCCAACCTTTTTCTTTCGCAACTGGAGGAAAACAAAACTCTGTTGGATTTTCGGGAAAAACAGAAGGCCGGTTCCGATGCCGAGGACGCTTTGGTAAGAAAACTGTATGTCGCGTTCGTTGAGAGCGAGATCTTTCAGCTCTATATCACGAAGGAGGATTTTTCCTACGAAACTGACCGCGAGGTGATCCGGAAATTATACAAGACGTATGTGGTCAACAACGAGGACTTTGATGATTTGTTGGAAGAACAAAGCCTTTATTGGAACGATGACAAGCATATCGTAGACTCTTTCGTGCTGAAGACCATCAAGCGTTTCGATCCTGCCAATGGGAACGAACAGGAATTGTTGCCCGACTTTGCTGAAGAGGAAGACCGGCTTTTTGCCATGACACTTTTCCGGCAGACGCTGGAACGTGCAGATGAAGTGCGTGCACTCATCCGCGACAACTGCAAGAACTGGGAGTTCGGCCGTCTGGCGTTTATGGACGTGATTATTATGCAGACCGCGTTGGCAGAGATCCTTACTTTCCCAGCCATACCCGTGAGCGTGACTTTCAACGAATATCTCAATATGGCGAAGATCTACAGTACTCCTCGCAGTGCCTCCTATATAAACGGACTTCTGGATCATGTGGTCAAGAAACTGAAGGAGGACAACCTACTTATGAAATCATAACTATCATTAATCCTTTATAATTATGTACCATCTCACCCCCGCCTTTTTGCAGGCAGCACAAGGACAGCAGAGCATGATGCCTACCATTGTCATGATGGTGGCTCTTTTTGCCATTGTCTATTTCTTCATGATACGCCCGCAGAACAAGAAGCAGAAAGAAATCCAGAACTTCCGTAATGCCTTGCAGGTAGGTCAGGAAGTAGTGACCATAGGAGGAATACATGGAACAGTCAAGAGCATTGACGAGGTAGGAAATACTGTGATGCTCGAAGTGGCCACTGGCGTGAAAATGAAGTTCGAGAAGAGTGCCATCATGCCGCTCGGACAGAAGAACTGATCCTTTTTACCGGGTACTTTCCCCTCCTCCTTGCTTTCGTATGGCACTTATACGGAAAATAGAACACATCGTCAGGAGTTGCTTTTCCAAGATATGGAACAGGCAGTTCCTGATTTTCTTATTCTTTCTTGTACTTTCTTCAGCCTTTTGGCTTTTCCAGACCGTGAACGAGACGTATGAGGAGGATTTTTATGTGCCGGTGGAGTTGAAGAACGTGCCCGGCAATGTGGTTATCACAACTGAATTGCCGGAGAAGTTGCACCTGCGCTTGCGCGACAGGGGAGTCACGTTGCTCAATTACATCTACGGCCAATCGTTCCCTCCTGTAGTCATCGACTATAACAGCTATGCCAATGCGTCGGGGCATGTACGTTTTCTTACCGCCGATGTTGTCAAGCAGGTAACGGGGCGTCTGGCTCCCAGTACGCAGGTGGTGGGCATGAAGCCCGACACGTTGGAATTCTATTACAATTACGGACTGTGCAAACGGGTGCCTGTGCGTTTGCAGGGCACTTTCCGTGCGGCCGATACCTATTATGTTTCCGACCGCATATTGTCGACCGACAGTGTTACGGTATATGCGGCCAAGAGCCTGCTCGACACGATTACGGCGGCCTATACCCGTCCGCTTTATCTGAAGGACATTGCCGACACAATGAGGGTGAGGGCCGATTTTCAATCTGTCCGGGGTGTTAAGTTCACGCCGGATCATGCCATGTTGACCCTCAGTGTGGACCGTGTGGTAGAGAAGACTGTCCAGGTTCCGGTGCAGTGGGTCAATTTTCCCGCAACGAAAGTGTTGCGCACTTTTCCGGCGAAAGTCAGTGTGACCTTCCAGGTCGGCATGGCGCATTACCGTCAGATTACCTCCGAGAGTTTTGTTCTGGTAGTCAATTATGAGGAGTTGCTGGCATCCGAAGGCAATAAGTGCCACTTGGCGTTGAAGACCATTCCCGATGGTGTGTCGCATGTCCGCATTTCTCCGCAAGACGTAGAATATGTTATTGAAGAAATCCCCGAACAGTAGCGGTCCGGTGCTCCGCAGAATTGGTGTGACCGGAGGAATCGGCAGCGGAAAAAGCCATGTATGCCGTCTGATCGAGAAAGCGGGTTTCCCTGTCTTCTATTGCGATGACGAGGCTAAATCCATCATCCGTACCGATCCTGAGGTATGTCAGGCATTGAGGAGGCTGGTCGGCGAAGAAGTCTATGCTGCTGATGGAACGCTTGTGAAGCCGGTGCTGGCTCGTTACATCTGTCAGGGCAAGGAGGCGGCCAAACAGGTGGATGCTGTGGTGCATCCACCTGTGCGTGACGCTTTTCTCCGGTGGTGTGCCGCGCGGGAAGGACGGCTGGTGTTCATGGAATGCGCTTTGCTGTTCGAGGCTGGGTTTGACTGCTTTGTCGATGCCGTGGCGTTGGTTTCCGCTCCGCAGGAGCTGCGGGTGAGACGTGTGATGGAGCGTGACGGAGTGAGCCGGGAGAAAGTGCAGGAATGGATGGCCTTGCAGATGTCCGAGGAAGAAAAGGCACGGAGATCGGATTTCATTATAGAAAACAACGGTGGAAGCTCTCTCCAGGAACAATTGAAGTCTTTGTTCGGGTTTAAGATTTTTTAGAGTGTGGCGAGGGAGCTTTCTCATGTTAAAGAAGTACCTTTGCGAAACCAATTTTAACTAATAATTCAAATAGATTATGCAAGACACAATTTTGTCTATTGCCGGTAGACCCGGTTTATATCGTCTGGTATCACAGGGACGCGGAATGCTGATTGTAGAGTCGGTTGACTCCGCACACAAACGTTTTCCTGCCGGTGCGCGTGACCGGGTCACTTCGCTCAATGACGTTTCCATGTACACGGACGAGGAAGACAAGCCCCTCATGGAAGTTTTCGAGAACATCAGACAGAAAGAGAACGGCGGCAAGGTGGCCATCAACATCAAGAAGGCTTCGGAAAAGGAACTGACGGATTTCATGTCGGAGGTATTGCCGAACTACGACCGTGACCGCGTCTATCTGACGGACATAAAGAAACTGATACAGTGGTACAATATCCTGACGGAAAACGGATTTTCCGAGTTCATCGCTCCGCAGGACGAGGACGAAACCCCTGCTGCTGACCAATAAGCAGATCGGTAATAAAGGAAACATCGGCACATACCCGGATAGGTTCTCGGATATGTGCCGATCTTTTTGTACATTCATGGTCATGGACCGGATTGTGCTTTACAGTGCGGGATGAACTTCACAGCAACGTAATTTGAGCCTTCAGGCAAAATCTTTGTAGCATGAACTTCGTACTTTTGCAGCATTGTTACAGTAAAACAGGAAAAGTATGAGAGTAATATCAAACGAGGAATTCGGCGGGGAGCGGCCATTGTTTGGATCGCATGATCTCCGGTTGGAGAACGTCATCATCCGAGCCGGAGAGTCTGCCGTCAAGGAATGCAGCAACATAGAAGCCGTCAATTGCCAATTTGAGGGAAATTATCCTTTCTGGCATGTGCATGGTTTTGTCATCGATCGTTGTTTCTTTGATGTAGGCGGACGTTCGGCTCTGTGGTATTCCGATCATCTGAAAATGAAGGACACGCGCATCGACGCTCCCAAGATGTTTCGTGAGATGCACGACATCGAAATCGAGAACGTGGAGATGAACGATGCCGACGAAGTGTTCTGGCGCTGCCGGAATCTGGACATCCGCAATTTGAAACTGCATGGCGGGACTTATCCGTTCATGTTCAGCAGCAATATCCGCATAGACGGATTGGAGAGCGACAGCAAATACGTTTTCCAGTATGTAAAGAATGTGGAGTTGCGTAATGCCAAAATCACTACGAAAGACGCTTTCTGGGAGGTGGAAAATGTGACGGTCTACGACTCCGAACTCAATGGCGAATACTTGGGCTGGCATTCGCGCAATCTTCGGTTGGTGAATTGCCATATTACCGGCGAGCAACCTCTCTGCTATGCCCATGATCTTGTTTTGGAGAATTGTACATTTGGTTCCGATTGCGACAGGGCTTTCGAGTATAGTTCGGTGCAGGCTGCCATCAAGGGTCCGATAGGCGGAGTGAAGAATCCGCGGACAGGGAGTATCACCGCCGGCAGTTATGGGGAGATCATCCTTGATGGGCATATAAAGGCTCCTGCCGATTGTAAGTTGAGGCTTTGGGATGAGAAGATCCGTCTCAACGATTGACGTATTTGCCGGCCAAATTGACGGGAATGAAAAAGGGGAAGACAGAACGCCTGTTGTCGCTTATCCGCAAAGGGAAGCCAATGACGCTGGGACAGCAGTTGAGCTTGACCGCATACCTTAGTGTTCCCGCCATTATGGCACAGGTTTCCTCTATCGCCATGCAGTACATCGATGCGTCGATGGTGGGTAGCCTGGGTGCGAATGCCGCTGCGTCCATCGGATTGGTTTCAACCACGACATGGCTGTTCGGAGGATTGTGCGCTGCCGCTGCGACGGGATTCTCCGTTCAGGTGGCGCATCGGATCGGATCCGGCGATTTCGCAGATGCCAAGATGGTGTTCCGTCAGTCGGTTACGGCCGTGCTTGTTTTCAGCTCATTGCTGGCGGTTATCGGAGTTTCTGTCAGCGGCATGCTTCCCGGCTGGCTGGGCGGTGACGAAGCAATCAGGAGGGATTCTTCCCTCTATTTTCTGATCTTTTCGCTTTTTCAGCCAGCCTTGCAGTTGAATTTCCTTGCGGGCGGCATGTTGCGGTGCAGCGGGAATATGCGTGTGCCCAGTATGCTGAACATTCTGATGTGTCTTTTGGATGTCGTGTTCAACTTTTTCCTGATTTTCCCTTCGCGGCAGGTGGGATACTTGGGAGTGGAATTTACCGTTCCCGGTGCCGGCTTGGGTGTGGCGGGTGCGATTTCGGGGACAGTATTGGCTGAGCTTATCACGGCCGGCGCGATGATGTGGTATCTTTGCCGTCGCTCGCCCATGTTGAGGCTGTCCGGAAAACGAGGAGGTTTCCTGCCCCGAAAGGAAACGCTCCACAAGGCTTTCCGCATCTCTCTGCCGATGGGATTCGAGCATGCGGCCATTTGCGGGGCACAGATTATGACAACGATTATTGTCGCACCGCTTGGCATTGTCGCTATTGCCGCCAACTCGTTTGCCATCATTGCCGAAAGTCTTTGCTATATGCCCGGTTACGGCATTTCGGAAGCCGCCACTACACTGGTCGGACAGAGTCTCGGAGCGAATCGTATCCGGTTGCTCCGTAGTTTTGCCAATATTACGGTCTGGTCGGGTATGCTGATCATGGGCTTCATGGGGGCGCTGATGTACGTGGCGGCTCCGCAAATCATCGGAGTGATGACCCCTGTGGAGGACATCCGGACGTTGGGAGCGGAGATATTGCGGATAGAGGCTTTTGCCGAACCGATGTTTGCAGCCTCTATTGTTGCTTACGGAGTATTCGTGGGTGTCGGAGGCACGTTCGTGCCCAGTCTGATGACTTTCGGTAGCATTTGGGGTGTGCGGCTGACGCTGGCGGCATGGTTCGCTCCAACGATGGGACTGCGCGGAGTGTGGCTTGCCATGTGCGTTGAACTTTGCTTTCGTGGGACTATTTTCCTTGTCAGATTGTGGAGGGGTAACTGGATTTACAAATTACGATTCAAGAGATAAATTATGAGATACGATTTCGAAACGATAGTTCCGCGACGCAGGACAAATTCTTACAAATGGGATACTCCTGAGGAGGAGGATGTGCTGCCCATGTGGGTAGCGGATATGGATTTCCGTACGGCACCAGCTGTCGTGGAAGCCTTGCAGAAGCGTGTGGCTCACGGCATTTTCGGATATACCAAAGTGCCCGGAGCCTATTACGATGCGGTTGTCCGATGGTTCGGAAACCGTCACGGCTGGCAGATCGATCCTCGATGGATCGTCTATACCAGCGGTGTCGTTCCGGCTCTGTCCGCCATTATCAAAGCCTTGGCTTCACCGGGCGACAAGGTAATTGTACAGAGCCCGGCATACAACTGTTTCTATTCGTCGGTCCGCAACAACGGATGCGAACTGTCGGCCAACAGCCTCGTGTACCGGGACGGTCGCTACAGGATAGACTTCGATGGCCTCGAAGAGAAAGCGGCCGATCCGAAGGCGAAACTGTTGCTGTTATGCAATCCCCACAATCCGGTCGGACGGGTGTGGACACCCGAAGAACTGCGGCGTCTCGGTGACATTTGTCTGCGCAACGGGGTGTTTGTCGTGGCGGACGAGATTCATTGCGAACTGACTTACGAAAGGCATGTCTATACACCTTTTGCCTCGCTGTCCGAACGCCTTCGGCAAAACTCTGTGACCTGTGTCTCGCCCAGCAAGGCGTTCAACATTGCCGGACTGCAAATAGCCAATATCATCGCAGCCGATGAGGAGGTTCGTCATCGTATAGACCGGGCCATCAACATCAATGAGGTGTGCGATGTCAATCCGTTCGGTGTGGTCGCTACTATAGCTGCCTATGACGAAGGCGGCCCGTGGCTCGATGCCTTGCGGAAATACCTGTGGGAGAATTACGAATACCTCTGCCGCTTTTTTAAGGAGCGGTTGCCTCACTATTCCGTGTTGCCGCTCGAAGGTACCTATCTGGTCTGGATTGACTGTCGTGCGTCCGCTATCGGTTCGGAGGCCGTGACGTTGCGGTTGCAAGAGAAACAAAAGCTGATGGTCAATTCCGGTACCATGTATGGCCCCGGTGGGGAAGGATTCATCCGTCTGAATATTGCCTGTCCCCGGGCGTTGCTTGCGGACGGGCTGGAACGAATGGCCCGTGTGTTGCAATGAACCGATGCCCAGTCATGTATTATTCAGACTCCGTATGACATGAAACAAATGATTGAAAAAACAGATAAACTCTCAGACATGGAAAATTTTGAATATCACACCCCGACCCGTTTGATTTTCGGGAAAGGCATTGTCGGAAGACTGCCCGAGGTAATACGCCCCATCGGAAAACGTGTACTTCTCGCCTATGGCGGAGGAAGCATCAAACGGATCGGGCTTTACGACAAGGTGAAGGAACTGCTCAAGGATTTTGAAATCCACGAATTGGGCTGTATCGAGCCTAACCCCAAATATGACCCGAGCGTTCTTGCCGGGCAGAGAATCTGCAAGGAAAAGAACATAGATGTAATCCTTTCTGTCGGTGGAGGGTCGGTGCTCGACTGTTGCAAGGCTATTGCTGCCGCGGCCAAATACGATGGAGATCCGTGGGACCTTATTTCATACAAGGTAAAGGCTACGGCCGCACTTCCTATCGTTGATGTGATGACACTTGCCGCTACCGGCAGCGAGTATGATTGCGGAGGCGTTATTTCCCGGACGGAGACCAACGACAAGATCGGATACATGGACTCGTTGCTTTTTCCCGTCTGTTCGCTGCTTGATCCAACCTATACTGAAACGGTCAATGCCAAACATACCGCAGCAGGGGTGGCCGATGCCGTCAACCATGCCATGGAACAGTTCTTTGTCAGTCCTTCCAATTCGGTCGCCGACGGCTTTTGCGAGACGTTGATTAAAACTCTGATGAAGTTCGGTCCTGTTGCCTTGGACCATCCCGATGATTATGAGACCCGTGCCGAAATCATGCTTGCCTGCACTTTCGGTTGTAACGGGCTGCTTAATCTGGGAGCAGGCAAGTCTGGATGGCCCATGCACGGTATCGAGCATGCATTGTCAGCTTATTACGACATCACGCATGGCGAAGGGCTTGCCATCATTACACCGAGGTGGATGCGTCATATATTGAGCGACCGTACGCTGGAGCGTTTCGTAAAGTTTGGTGTGGACATTTACGGTATTCCTGCCAATCTGCCGCCCTATGAGATTGCAGAGCTGGTCATAGACAAGACCTATGATTTTTTCAAGAATACGATGCGCATGCCGATGACCCTGCGTGAAGTGGGTATTGATGGCAGCCGCCTGAAGGAAATTGCCGCGCACATCGCCAGGAATGAGGGACTGGATGATCCTTCCGTTTTTGTTCCGCTTACGGAAAAGGATATATACCGGATACTTGAAGCATCTCTATAAAACGCACGTAAAAAGGATGCCGCACAAGGCATCCTTTTTACGTGTGTCGCGGTATATAGGTCGGAGATTAGTCCTGTTGTGCCTTCAGCGCTTCCGCAATTTTGCTTTCCAGTTCCTCGCAGAGTTCCGGATTGTCTTTCAGCATACGTTTTACGGCATCGCGTCCCTGGCCTATCTTCGCGTCTCCGTAGCTGAACCAGGAGCCGCTTTTCTTGATGATGCCCAGTTCGGTGCCAAGGTCCACCACTTCGCCGATGTGGGAGATACCTTCTCCGAAGGTGATTTCAAATTCGGCCTTGCGGAACGGGGGAGCCACTTTGTTCTTCACAACCTTCACGCGAACCTGGTTGCCGATGGGAGTATCGCCGTCCTTCAGCGTTGTGACGCGACGGATGTCCAGACGCACGGAGGCATAGAACTTCAGGGCGTTACCGCCGGTTGTGGTTTCCGGATTTCCGAACATGACTCCGATCTTTTCGCGCAACTGGTTGATGAAGATGCAGGTGGTGTTTGTCTTGTTGATTGTGGATGTCAGTTTGCGAAGGGCCTGGCTCATGAGGCGGGCCTGCAATCCCACTTTATTGTCTCCCATTTCGCCTTCTATCTCGGCCTTCGGAGTGAGGGCGGCCACAGAGTCTACAACGATAATGTCTATGGCGGAAGAGCGGATAAGCTGGTCGGCGATTTCCAGAGCCTGTTCTCCGTTGTCCGGTTGTGAGATCAGCAGTTCGTCAACGTTGACACCGAGTTTTGCGGCATAGAAGCGGTCAAAGGCATGCTCGGCATCAATAAAGGCTGCGATTCCTCCGGCTTTCTGGGCCTCGGCTATGGCGTGGATAGCCAGTGTGGTTTTACCGGAACTTTCCGGTCCGTAGATTTCGATGATGCGTCCTTTGGGATAGCCGCCCACTCCGAGAGCGGCATCAAGGGCCAGACTGCCGGTAGGAATGACATCTACGTTTTCGATCTGTTCATCGCCGAGTTTCATTATAGAACCTTTTCCGAAGTCCTTTTCGATTTTGGCCATGGCAGCTTGTAGCGCTTTCAGCTTTTCTTCAGTGCTGCCCGAACCTTGTATGTCTTCTTTTTTTGCCATTGTGGGTATGTATTAGGATGTTCTCAGGGAACAAAGATAATAATTAAAAATGAGAATGCGGGAAAAGCCCGTTTTTTATTGGTAGGAGAGGGAAGAGAGGCCGATTCTTCAGGAATGATAATGTACGCTAAAAAAAGTCATTCTTCTTTCCGTGTGTTTCAAAATTCCTATCTTTGCCCCTGAACAGCCAACCAATTGTAGAACAATTTTAAAAGAAGAACTTATGAAAATGAAGATGAAAAGATGGATGGTGGCATGTGCCGGTCTTTTGGCCATGCAGGGACCGGTTTTTGCCGATAAGAATGTTCCGGTCAGTATCAATAACCTTCCCATGACGGCCCGGCAGATTATCAAGAAAAACTTCTCCAAGCAGAAGATCGCTTTGGCAAAGGCGGAGAACGGATGGCTTGAGAAGGGATTCGATGTCACCTTTACGAGTGGTGACAAGGTTGAGTTTGACCGTAACGGCCGTTGGACCGAAATCGACTGTAAGCGGTCGGTTGTACCGAGCGGACTGGTGCCTGCGGCTATCACCCGTTATGTGCATTCCCATTATCCGGATGCCAAGATTGTAAAAATTGAGAAAGACAAGAGAAAGTACGAGGTGGAGTTGTCCAATGATGTGGAGATAACCTTCAACCGTAAGTTTCAGGTAACGGACATCGACATCTGACAATACTGTCTTTCCGGTTTGCCGGATCACAAGAAAAACGTTCCGCCTCACATGCAGAGAAGGCGGAACGTTTCTTTTAGATTTTCCTGTACGGTGGAGACGGGGGAGCTTAAAGCTCCAGGTCTCCATCGAATATCTCGTGCCAGGGAAGTCCCTGCTTGTTCAGTTCTTCCATGAAGGGATCGGGATCGAATTCTTCCACGTTCCATACACCCGGCCGTTTCCACAATCCCAGCATGAACATGCGTGCGCCGATGCAGGCCGGAACGCCCGTCGTGTAGCTCACGCCCTGCATGCCGGTCTCCTCGTAGGCGGCACGGTGCGAGCAGTTGTTATATACATAGTAGGTGCGCTCTTTGCCGTCCTTGAGTCCGCGGATGCGGCAGCCGATGCTTGTCTCTCCCTCGTAGTTCTCGCCCAGTTCCTGCGGATTGGGGAGCACGGCTTTCAGGAATTGCAGGGGCACGATTTCCATGCCGTTGTAGTTGATGGGGACGATGCTGTCCATGCCGATGTTCTGGATCACGCGCAGGTGGGTCAGGTATTCCTGTCCGAAGGTCATCCAGAAGCGGGCCCGCTTGATGGTGGGATAGTTCTTCACGAGGCTCTCTATTTCTTCGTGGTGCAGGAGGTAGCTTTCGCGCGGACCGATGTTGGGATAGGTCAGCGGCCTGTGTATTTCGAGCGGTTCGGTCTCCACCCATTTCCCGTTTTCCCAGTAAAGGCCCTTCTGTGTGATCTCGCGGATGTTGATTTCGGGGTTGAAGTTGGTGGCAAAGGCTTTGTGGTGGTCGCCCGCGTTGCAGTCCACGATGTCGAGATACTGTATTTCATCGAAGTGGTGCTTGGCGGCGTAGGCCGTGTAGATGCTCGTCACCCCCGGGTCGAAACCGCATCCCAGGATGGCGGTCAGTCCGGCCTGTTCGAAGCGTTCTTTGTAGGCCCATTGCCAGGAATATTCAAAGTGGGCCTCGTCGATAGGCTCGTAGTTGGCCGTGTCCAGATAGGAGCAGCCGCATTGCAGGCAGGCTTCCATGATGGTCAGATCCTGGTAGGGCAGGGCCAGATTCATGACCAGATCCGGTTTGAAGTCGTTGAACAATGCCACGAGTTCCTCCACCTTGTCGGCGTCGACGCGGGCGGTGCGGATGTCGTCGCGGCCTATGGCTTTCACGATGGCATCACACTTCGATTGTGTGCGGCTCGCGATCATGATCTCGTTGAATACGTCAGAGTTCTGCGCCACTTTGTGCGCGGCCACGGTGGCTACGCCGCCGGCTCCAATAATTAAGACTTTTCCCATGTTTGATATATTTTTGTTTTTTTTGTCAGTCTGTGCGATGCAGGGCTCAGCCCAGCTCTTCCCCGCGGATGCCGAGGGCGCTCATCAGTGAGTAGCCCAGAATTTCCTGGGCGAAGCCCCGTCCCGTAAGCGGTTGCATGGCAAAGAGTGTGATGTCTTTGCCTTCGGTCGAGGCTACGGCGCGTTTCACGCGTTCGCCATAGTCATCCATGTCGGCCACCACCATGATGCGGCGGGTTTCTTTGGCCTCAAGTAGCGCCGACAGCGATTCCGTGAAAAAATCGGCTTTGGAGACGATTTCCTCTACGCCGAAACTGTGCAGCTGAAACTCTCCCAGATTGTCTTTGAAAGCCTGTCCGTCCAGCTCTTTCCCGAAGTCGGAGGGCCTGAAGTGTTCCAGAGCGGTGCGGTTCCTGTCGTGCAGGAAAATCGCCTGGATGCGGTTGTCACCCGGACGCAGTCCGCCGTCCAGGGCGATACAGTCCAGCCAGTGCGGCAGGTCGGCAGCCTCGATGCGGCGGCCGATCATCCGTTCAAAGTTTACGGTCAGGTCGAATGCGACGCGGTCCAGAAAGTCGGCATCTGCCAGTATGACATTCGGCAGCCATTCGGTGTTTGTCATGATCGGTTTCGGGTGATGATGATTTGCAAAGTTAATGTAAGCCGGTAAAAGGACAAAATAAAAGTCCGGGTTTTTCCTTGCCGTCATGCCTTTGCAAGTATTCCGGAAACAGGAAGTGGCGGAAAAAACAGACATCCGCCACGTTGTGTGACGGATGTCAGGGCATGTGTTGAGAAAAATTACCCGAAGGACGAAGTTGCCGTTTTCTGTCCTCCGTCTGTCACGCCTTGCGGCGTGTTTCCGTTTATTCGTCCGTGTCGGACCACAGGCTGCTGTTCCAGCTTCCTCCCTGTTTCTTGTTGGAAAGGAACTGGTCGCCCTCGCCTCCTATTTCGCCTTTCATTCCTTCGGGATTGCCGCTTACGCCGAGCATCAGGGAATGTTCGGAGGTAAAGTCTATCACTTCGCAGGCCGGAGCCGTGTATGCAGTTTTTGTTTTCATATTCTGTATGGAAATGGATTTATTTGATAATGGTTTTCTTGCCGTTCACGATGTAGATGCCTTTCGAGGCCTGATGTACGCGACGGCCGCTGAGGTCGTAGATGACATTCTTCGTGCCGTGTCCTGTCGTGGCCGTTCCGATGCCGGTGGTCTCGCCGAATACTAAGCGAAGGGCCTGTACGGCGGCCGATGCCGGTACCAGCAGATAGCTGCGGAAGGCGGGAGCCGTCGTGCCGGTGAACTGTTTGAAGCCTACGACATCCGTCGGCTCAGACTTTTCGTCGGCCGTGAGGCCCTGAAGGGTATAGAAAGTGCCGGAATAGTCATCGGCGCTGAAGGCCGTGGCGTGGTCGTTTCCTTTGAGGTCTCCGATGGCGGGAGCTTCGCTGTCGGTGGTCTCAAACTGGATGGTGGTGCCGGCATTGCTCTTTACTACAACACCGGTTCCGGCCGGCAGGGGGCTGCCGGCTTCCGCACGGGTGAGGGTCAGGGTGCTGTTGTCTTCGTTGAGTGCGGCGGTGTAGATCTC
>VSQE01000006.1 GCA_009775705.1 Prevotellamassilia sp. | reverse complement strand
TTCCATACGTGGCACATACCTTGGAAGTGGCAGATCCGGAAAGAATCATAGTGAACCTCAGAGAACTTGACTGCACTACTCTTGTCGAAACTGTGATGGCCCTGACAATGACGCGCAGGCAAGGTTCTGACAGCTTTGTGGATTATTGCCGCAATCTGGAGCGTTTGCGTTATCGGAAAGGCAAGTGTGACGGTTATGTCTCGCGCCTTCACTATTTTGAATGGTGGATAAATGACAATATCAGAAAGGGGTTGGTGGAGAATGTGGGGGCCAATAGATATTTTACCGGAAAAAAGAAAATAAATAATGCGTACATGAGTGTGCATTCCAATTCCTATAAAATGTTGAGACTTCATCCCGAATGGGTAGTGAAAATCCGGGAAATGGAAAAAGCAGAGAACAATACCATCGTATCATATTTGCCCGAAAAATCAACCGGACTCAATCGCCAGAAATTGCAGAATATCTGTGACGGTGATATTGTGGCAATCGTGACCGACAAGAGTGGTCTGGATTATTCGCATCTGGGTTTCTCTGTCTGGGGCCGTGACGGAAAATTGCATCTGCTGAATGCTTCCTCCATCCACAAAAAGGTAGTAGAGGAGCCGATGACTTTGTACCAGTATCTTGCCAAACATCCCAAGTCTATCGGTATTCGGGTTTTACGGCTGAGATAAAGTGCGGAATTCTACGCGATTGTAGGGAAACGGGGCAAGACGTGTGTGGGGTATGGCAAACTAAGCTATGCCCAATAATTCAATCTCGAATATCAGTGTAGAGCCGCCCGGAATACCAGGCTGTGAGAATTTACCGTATCCCAATGCGGCAGGAATGTAAATCTCCCACTTGTCTCCGATGCACATTTGTTGCATCGCGATGATCCAACCTTCAATCAGTTCGTTCAGACGGAATGCTATTGGAGTACCGCTGCGGCTACTGTCGAATTTCTTGCCGTTTATGGTCCAACCGGTGTAATGGGCAGTGACGATGCTATAGGGTGTCGGATGTTTCCCGTCATTCTTTCCTTCGCTTATGACCTTGTAATATACTCCTTTGAAGAGGGCTTTGACACCCTCTTCTTTAGCTTTTGTTTCCAGCCAATCTTTGTTGGCTTGTATGTATTCGTGTTTGTTCATGGATCCAGTTTTTACTCTTATTCAAAATCCGAGGAAAAATAACTTTTTGGGAGAGAACGGCAGTTGTAGGTAGAAGACATGATCTCGCCGTATGCTCCGGCAGAATGCAGGGCTATGAGGTCACCACGTTCGGAAACGGGCAGAAATACCTCTTTTCCGAAAATATCGCTGCTTTCGCATATCGGGCCTACCACATCATAATGTTCGGACGGATTTGAAGCAGGCCGATTTATATTCTCTATCTGATGATAGGCCTGATACATGGCCGGGCGGATAAGTTCCGTGAAACCGGCATCAAGAATCAGGAATTGTTTGGAATGGCCTTTTTTCACGTAAAGAACCTTGGCTATCAGACTGCCACACTGCGCCACAACGGAACGCCCCAGTTCAAAATGCAAAGTCTGTCCAGTCCGTAATTGCAAGTGGCTGCGGAACAGGTGGAAATAGTTCTTGAAGTCGGGAATGGGATGATCCTGAGGATTTTCGTAGTCAATTCCCAAACCTCCGCCTACATTAATGCTCGATGTCGTGATTTCTTTTTCTTCCAGCTGTTCCTGCAAATTATTGATACGCTGGCACAGATGGCGGTATACGGTCAGATCTGTGATCTGGCTTCCGATGTGGAAGTGCAGGCCGGTATAGTTGATGTTGGGAAGTTCCTTTGCTCTGTCTATGGCAGTAAGGGTATCTTCCATTGCGATACCGAATTTATTTTCGTTTAGACCGGTGGTTATTTTTTCATGTGTATGGGCATCTACATTGGGATTGATGCGTAATGCGACGTTTGCCGTCTTGCCGGCATGTACTGCCAACTGGCTGATAACTTCAAGTTCGGGTAAACTCTCGACATTGAAGCAACTGATTCCAATTTCCAATCCCAGACGGATTTCATCATCGTTTTTTCCAACTCCGGCAAATACAATTTTACCGGCAGGAAATCCAGCAGCAACGGCAGCTTTGATTTCTCCGCCGCTGACGCAATCCGCTCCGAATCCGGCTTCTGCTATTGCTTTCAGGATTTTGGGATTTGCATTGGCTTTGATTGCATAATGCACATGGAAATCAGGTGTATCTTTTGTAGCTTCACTGATAACGGAAAGGGTGTGGGACAGCAGTTCCATATCATAGAAGTAAAAAGGAGTGGGGATGTTCTTTAAGTGACCAGCGGGAATTCTCATTTTGCTATATCTGTAATATTTTTTCGGAAATGACAGACCTGAATAGTATGGTCCGTCATTTCCAAAAGAAGAATTAATTAAAGAGTTTGTTGCTAAGTGCCTGCAACGCAGTTTTCTTATCGTCTTCCTTGATAAGGAAGGATATATTGTGGTTACTGCCGCCATACGAAATCATTCGTACTGGAATATTTGACAGAGCTTCGGTAACAAGGGTTTCAAAACCTATGTTATCCCATTTCAGGTCTCCGACAACACAAATAATGCACATATTCCTATCAACTTCAACAGTACCGTATTTTTTCAGTTCCTCAACAATCGGGAGCAGACGGCTGCTATTGTCAATACTGAGCGAAACACCTACCTCAGAGGTTGTAACCATGTCAATGCTGGTTTTATAAGCCTCGAATATCTCGAACACTTTACGCAGGAATCCGGTGGCCAGCAGCATACGGCTGGAAACAATCTTGATGGCCGTAATATTATCTTTGGCTGCAACAGCTTTTATACGCCCCGTTTCCATGTTGTTGTTGATAAGTGTGCCGGGAGCAGTCGGTTCCATCGTATTGAGCAAACGCACGGGCACACCGGCATAGCGGGCGGGCTGTATGCAGGTAGGATGAAGGATCTTGGCTCCGAAATAGGCTAATTCCGCTGCTTCCTCAAAATTCAGTTGCCTTACAGGAGTTGTGTTGTCTACGATGCGCGGATCATTGTTGTGCATTCCGTCAATGTCTGTCCATATCTGGATTTCTTCCGCTCTCAGTGCAGAGCCGATCAGACAGGCCGTATAGTCCGATCCGCCTCGCTGAAGATTGTCAATCTCTCCATGATAGTTCCGGCAGATGAATCCTTGAGTGATATACAAGTCATAATCGGGATTCTTTTCAAGTATGCCTTGCAGATTTTTCTTTATATAGAGCAGGTCAGGCTCTCCGTTTTCGTCCAGGCGCATATAATCCAGTGCGGGAATGAGCATAACCTTGATTCCGATTTCGCGAAGATAGTTGGTCACCATATTGGTGCTGATGATTTCTCCTTGCGCCAGAATTGTTTTTTCAGAAGTCTCATTGAAATCCGAGGTTGAAAAGGAATGCAAGTACATGAATACATCTTCAACAAAATCAGTAGTTCTTTCCATAGCCTCTTTTGTGCTATGTAGTTCGTTGATATGACCGATATATTTGGTCCGCAGTTTGTTGATGACATTGTTTGCAGCTTCGGCATTCTTCTTTTTAAAGTAATCGGCAATTTCTACCAGAGAATTGGTAGTACCGGACATAGCGGAGAGTACCACTATTTTCTTTTCTCCATTTGCGATGAGGGCTGATACGTCCTTCATTCTTTGCGGGCTGCCAACTGATGTGCCACCGAATTTCAGAATCTTCATGTTGAAAAAGTATTGTTTGATTTTTTATTGATCTTCCAGGTCTATCGGATTGTTATATTCGTTTGTGACCTCTTGAAGTATGCCTTCTGTACAGCGATACACAATTCCCGGATAGTTGCTTAAAAGGTTCAGGTTGTGTGTGATCATGATAACGGAAGTGCCCTGTTCACATACGGAGCGCAGGATCTCTACGATGGTCTTTCCTGTGTCGTGGTCAAGATTTCCGGTCGGCTCATCGGCTAAAATAATTTTGGGATTGTTTAACAGAGCACGAGCGATACAGACACGTTGCTGTTCTCCGCCAGACAATTCGTGCGGAAATTTATCCAGTTTTTCCAATAGGCCTACAGTTTTCAGAACGTCCTCGATGCGGAGTTTCCGATCAGCCTTCTTTTTCCAGCCTGTGGCCTGAAGAACAAAATTCAGGTTTTCTCCTACAGTCCGATCTCTGAGCAACTGAAAATCCTGGAAAATGATACCAAGTTGTTTGCGTAGTTCAGGGATATGTTTTCGTTTTAGTTTCCTGAGGTCGAATGTAAGTATTTCTGCCGATCCGCAGTTTATGGGCAGTTCTCCGTATAGAGTTTTCAACAAGGAACTTTTCCCTGATCCTACTTTTCCTACTATATAGACAAATTCACTTTCGTCTACATGGAAGTTTACATTTTCAAGAATTAGTTTGTCTTCCTGATAGATGCTGACATCTTTGAGTTCAATCTGCATGCCACTTGTTTTATGTTGGATCCTAATCTAATTTCAAAACGGCGAGGAATGCTTTCTGGGGAACCTGGACATTGCCGATTTCTTTCATACGTTTCTTTCCTCTTTTTTGCTTTTCAAGCAATTTACGTTTTCGGCTGATGTCGCCGCCGTAGCACTTGGCCGTAACATCTTTTCTCACCTGTTTCACCGTTTCACGGGCTATGATCTTTGCTCCGATCGCAGCCTGAATGGCAATATCGAATTGTTGACGGGGCAGCAGTTCCTTCAACTTCTCGCACATCCGGCGACCGAAGTAGACGGAATTGTCCACATGTGTGAGTGTGGAAAGCGCATCTACCGGTTCTCCGTTAAGAAGTATATCCAGTTTGACCAATTTGGACGGACGGAATTCTATGGGATGATAGTCGAACGAGGCATAGCCCTTTGAGATGGATTTCAGCTTGTCGTAAAAGTCTATCACGATTTCTGCCAACGGCATGTCGTAGTACAGCTCTACGCGGTCGCCGGAAACGTATTCCTGTTTCATAAGTTCACCTCTTTTTCCCAGGCAAAGCGTCATGATGGCACCGATGTAATCGGTCTTCGTAATAATGGATGCCCGGATATAGGGTTCCTCGATGTGATCTATTTCCGTAGCTTCTGGCATACCGGCCGGGTTGTGAACCTCCTTCATGTCTCCGTGCTTATCAAAAATATGATAGCTTACGTTAGGGACAGTGGTGATCACATTCATGTTGAACTCCCTGTCCAGACGCTCTTGCACGATTTCCATGTGGAGCAACCCTAAGAAACCACATCGGAATCCAAATCCTAACGCCACAGAAGATTCCGGTTGAAAGGTTAGAGAGGCGTCGTTTAATTGCAGTTTTTCCAAACTGGTGCGCAACTGTTCGAAATCTTCAGTCTCTATAGGATATACACCGGCAAATACCATAGGTTTGACTTCCTCAAATCCGGCAATAGCCTCCTTGCAGGGATTCGTGAGACTTGTAATGGTATCGCCTACTTTTACTTCCGTTGCTGTCTTGATTCCGCTTACGATATATCCGACATCACCGCAATGAAGAGTTTTTCGGGATGAAAGTTCCATTTTAAGAACTCCGATCTCGTCTGCTGTATATTTTTTTTTCGTATTGACAAAAAGAACTTCCTCGCCTTCACGTATCGAGCCGTTGACGATCTTGAAATATGCAATGATACCACGGAATGAGTTGAAGACGCTGTCGAAGATCAATGCTTGTAAAGGGGCGTCTTCATCTCCGACAGGGTGAGGGATTCTCTCTACAACGGCGCGCAGAATTTCATCTACTCCCTGTCCCGTTCTTCCTGAGGCCCGAATAATCTCTTCCCGTTTGCATCCCAAAAGATCAATGATTTCATCTTCAACTTCCTCCGGCATGGAATTTACCATGTCGCATTTGTTCAATACCGGAATGATTTCCAAGTCGTTCTCTATCGCCATGTAAAGGTTGGAGATTGTCTGAGCCTGCACACCCTGTGTGGAGTCTACGACAAGAAGACAGCCTTCGCACGCGGCGATACTGCGGGATACTTCATACGAAAAGTCCACATGTCCCGGAGTATCGATAAGATTCAGAATGTATGTCTCGCCGTCCAGAACATATTCCATCTGGATGGCGTGACTTTTGATTGTTATTCCCCTTTCACGTTCCAGATCCATGTCATCAAGCATCTGTCCTCCTGTTACCTGAATGGTTTCTGTACGTTCCAACAGTCTGTCGGCCAAGGTACTTTTGCCATGATCTATGTGTGCAATAATGCAAAAGTTGCGGATGTTCTTCATTTCTGAGCGTTAGAATTTTTCGGCGTCACTAAAGCTGACGGCATGCAATAAATCTTTTTCTGAAAGCAATAGTTCCTTTTTTTCTGTAATGGGCCAGTCTATTTTCAGAAAAGGGTCATCGTAGCGTATGCTGCATTCCGATTTTGGAGCATAATGATTGTCCACTTTATAGGTGAAGATAGCCGTTTCCGAAAGTACTTGGAAGCCGTGTGCAAAACCACGTGGAATGAAAAGTTGACGCTTGTTCTCTTCGCTTAGCTCCACCATTACGTGACGGCCGAAGGTGGGAGAGTCCTGTCTTAGATCTACAGCCACGTCTACGACAACTCCTTGCAGTACCCGTACCAGTTTTGCCTGTGAGGCTTCACCTTTCTGATAATGTAAGCCTCTTAAGACTCCGCGTGAAGATTTGGACTGGTTGTCTTGAATAAAATCCGTAACCAGGCCTGTCTTTTTGTCAAAATCCTCTTTTTGCCATGTTTCCATGAAATAACCTCGTGCATCTTCAAAAACATGCGGTTCCAGGATCCACACATCGGGAATTTCCGTTTTTATGTATTCCATAATTTAAATCTATTACGGTTATTTAGCTAATCATGATTCTGTTCAGGAGCATTTGCCGGTTGTATGGTGATCGCGTTGTTCTGAAGAGAGAATACCAGATTCCCTTTCAATTCAGGCTGTTCCATCAACATATCGCATAACTTATCCTCTATATGTAGTTGGATGGCACGTTTCATGGAACGGGCCCCATATTGTACATCAAATCCCTTTTCTACAATGAAATCCCTTGCTTCATCCGTAAGTTCGATCGTGATACCCAATTCACATAATCTGTCCTTTAGAACCCAGATTTCCAAATCTGCGATGCGTCTGGCACTTTCTTTGTTCAACGGATCAAACATGATAATGTCATCCAGACGGTTCAGGAATTCCGGAGCGAATTGTTTTTTCAGGGTTTTCATCACGATGCTTTCCGCAACCTTCTTGTCAACTCCTTCAATCTGATTGGTATTGAATCCGACACCGGATCCATATTCCTTTAATTGGCGCGTACCGGAATTAGAGGTCATGACAATAATGGTGTTGCGGAAGTCCACAGTCGTACCATTACCATCCGTCATACGCCCTTCGTCCATCACCTGAAGAAGGGTATTGAATACGTCCGAGTGGGCCTTTTCTATTTCATCAAGCAGGATGATGGAATACGGGTGACGTCGTACGCGTTCCGTCAGTTGGCCGCCTTCTTCGTAGCCTACATATCCCGGAGGAGCGCCTACGAGCCGACTGGTGCTGTATTTCTCGCCATACTCTGACATGTCTATGCGGATGAGAGCATCCTTGCTGCCGAACATCCATTCGGCCAGGCATTTGACAAGATAGGTTTTGCCGACACCCGTAGGACCTACAAACATGAAAGTGCCGATAGGACGGTCATTGCCTTTCAAGCCGAGACGGCTGCGGGTAATGGCACGTACAATCTTCTCTATGGCTTTGTCCTGGGCTATCACATATTTGCCCAATGCGTTTTTCATTCCGCGAAGACGTTCTGCCTCAGTCTGTGCCAGTTTGTGCACCGGCACGCTACACATCATTGAAACTACTTCCGCAATATCTTCGGCAGTTACTGTGGATTTGGATTGTTTCAGACTCTCCAGCCATTCTTTATTCATCCGCTCCAACTCCTGATTCAGGAGTTTAACCCTATCCCGCAAACAGGCGGCCTGTTCGTAATCTTGATTTTGGGCAGCTTCCGTCTTCTTTTGTCTCAGTTCTTCAATTTCCTTTTCTTTGTCCCGGATCTCTTCCGGAACGGTCACACCTGTCAGTCTTTTCCGACTTCCTGCTTCGTCCAGTGCATCCAGAGCCTTGTCCGGAAAAGCGCGGTCGGAGACATAGCGTCCGGTGAGACGAACGCAACTTTCCACGGCTTCATCGGTATAATAAACGGAATGATGGGCTTCGTATTTGTCTTTTACGTTGCGAAGAATTTGCAGCGTTTCTTCGGTCGTTGTCGGTTCGATCTGAATTTTTTGAAAACGCCTTTCTAAAGCTCCGTCTTTTTCTATGCTTTTTTTGTATTCCGAGATGGTGGTAGCTCCGATACATTGTACTTCGCCGCGTGCCAGTGCCGGTTTAAGTATATTTGCCGCATCCAGACTGCCTGGAGCGCTTCCGGCACCGATAATCGTATGTATCTCGTCTATGAAAAGAATTATTTCCTTATGGCTTTTCAGTTCGAGGATAAGGCGTCTGAGGCGTTCTTCAAATTGGCCCCGATATTGTGTTCCGGCTACGATGGAAGCCATATCCAGTGCAACAATGCGTTTCCCTATGAGGGAATGCGGAACGCGGCGCGTGGCAATCAGTCCGGCAAGCCCTTCGACAACGGCACTTTTGCCAACTCCGGGCTCGCCTATCAGAATAGGGTTGTTCTTTTTTCTGCGCGAAAGAATTTGGGCGATACGCTGAATTTCCTTCTCTCGTCCGACAACCGGATCCAATCCGCCGGCAGTTGCTATTTGGGTCAGATCTGTACCGAAACTGTCTGTAATGGGAGTGTCTGATGCCGGTTTTGCAGAAGATGCCTTTGTTGAGGTCTGACTCTGACTGTTGTCGGGAACTCCGTTATTCCCGTTGGGAGGAAACGTGTCGGAATCATCATCGGCAAAGCCGAATCCCGAGTGCACACCGGGACGGATATTCAATGTGGCGGCTACTTTTTCGTAAGTGATGCCTTCTTCGTTCAATACTCTTCTTACCCGCAGGGATACGTCGCGCAATAAAGCCAGAAGCAAATGTACGGGATCGGCTTCCGGGGCTCCTGTCAGGCGGGCTTCCAACAAAGTCAGTTTCAGTATGCGCCGCCCTTCCGCATCAAGACAAATGTCTTCATTTTTTAAAAACGTGGTAGGATAGGCGGTTCTGTTATTGTTGAAAAGGTGAATGGCAGCTTCCCGGATTTTTTCAACCGAAACATTGAACTGGCTGAAAATTTCAGAAACTTTTCCTGTCGTGGGGCGTATGAGCCCCAACAACAAACATTCTGGGCCAATTGTGTCCGTACTCAAATTGCGGGCCTCTTCTTGGCTGTAGGAAAGTATGCGAGATAGCCCCGCGGATAGTGTATTATTCATTCTATAGTAAAGTCTAAATCTGTCTGAATTGCAAAGATACGCCTTATTTTTTGTATATATGGTAATTAAAGATTATTTTATATTTTAAAAGCCTTGATTCTGCCGTTCGGAGAAATGGTGGTTGAAAGAGAAGAGATAGAAGAACATGTCAGGAAAAAGTGGCTATGTAAAAAGCCGTGCCAGAATTTTTTTCAAAAAAATCGTATACAGACTTTAACGTATGTGTCTAAACTTTAACATTGGTGCTCGGCGAAAATTGAACGGGAACGGACCTATTTTTCACAACATAGTATGTTTTTTGAAAAAGATAGGACCTTTTTTCAACAAGATCCTATGTTTTTTTCACGTTTAGCATCGAAAAAAGGCCGCTTTCAGGCGGCCTTTCAGGGTTCTTCTACTTTGTGACTGCAAATATACAACACCCGCAGACAAAAAGCAAATGTTAATTAACTTACATTTAGATTCAGGCAAAACGACCTCTTGGGATTATCGACGTTAAACGTGAAACGGCAAAGGAGCGTTTTTCGCATTCAAAACAGTAAGGATACCGGTTTACGAAATCAGACCGTAGAACTGCAGGGCTTTTGCTATTCCGTCATTGTCAACATTATCCGTGATATGGTCGGCGATGGCTTTGACTTGTCCGCTTGCATTTCCCATGGCTATTCCTGTTCCGGCAGCTAAAAGCATCGGCATGTCATTGGCTCCGTCTCCGAAAGCAATGGTGTCTTTAATGTTCATGTTTCGGAATTTGGTGTACTCTCGTATGGCAGTTCCTTTGTCTATGCCATTCAGGTTGATGTCTGCAAAGATATCACACCAGCGTGACGCTTTCAGACCGGGTAAAAATGGCATTATTTTCCGTTCGGTCTCTGTGTCTGTAAAGAAGCACAGTTGCCCGCTTTGTTCGGTCCTGTTAAGGTTCCGAAGATTTCTTACATTGGGTAACGGGTGCCCGATACTCGCGGACATGGCTTCCACGCGTGGTGTGATTCTGTCGACAACAAATCCTTCCTTGAACTTTGCGGCTATAGCGAAGTCGTATTCTTTGCCCAATTCGAATGCTTTTTCCAACAAGTCTGACGGAATGTGATGTTGTGTTACAATTGTCCCATCGCTCAGGATACATTCCGAACCATTTAATCCTATTATTGCGGAATAGGGTACTCCGGCAATCTCTCGGATACCTTCTGCGGCTCTTCCTGTAGCTATTACTATTTCTGTGCCTTTTCTGTTTAGTTGGGTCAGGGCTGAAAGTGTAGAGACGGGAATGTTGTGGGTCTTGAAACTGACGAGAGTGCCGTCAATGTCAAAGAATGCGATGTTTTTCATGACTACATTTGTCTATGTTGTTGAAAAGGACTGGAGGTTCTTTGGTTGCAAATAGTTGTGTTTCAGTCTATTTCTTTTAGAATATAATAAATGCCTTCCGGTAAATTATCTATCACGTTTTTCCCCGCTGTCAATGGCATGGACAACCGTTTGATGCCGTTCATGTCCCAGATGGAAACGGTAGCGACCGTCTCACTGCTGACTGTCAGGTGTCCTTTGTTGTATATTTTGATGGCATATTGAGGCTTGGCACTGCTGCTGATTGCGGCTATGCCGGTCGTCTTTATCTTTTTCAGGGTCATCTTGTCTATGTCTGGAGCCCAGGTCGTCGCATTCGACAGACGGATTGTATTGAATCCTTTTTTCAGAATGATCCGTACGGTTTTTTCCGCGGGGTTGTTGGAATGCAATTCTGTAACCGGCAGGTCAAGGCGGACCGAGGTATTCCCGTTTATGCTATAGTCGATGAAGCGGTTTTCCCATTGCACGTATCGGAGGGTCATTTCATAAGCTCCTCCTTCTTCGCTATATACGTCTCTCCATTCCATCCAGTTTTCCGGATGGTTACCCAGCCATCCGACTTTTGCGCCGCCTGAACAGTCGGAAGATTCCGAATAGTTAGCATATCCCAGACTCTGGTTCATGCCGATGTCCTGATAGCGTTCCAGCCATGCGGTCTCGGCTTCGTATACGGTGCGTTCCATGCGTCTTTCACCCCTCAGACGGAAGATTCTTGTGTCGTGTCGGCCCACACTGATTCTCATGCTCCCTTCGGTGACAGCCTGTAGATCCTGACCGGTGAAGAGATCGCGTATCTGTACGGTTCCTTCAAGATCAATGTCGCTCATTTTCAGGTTGAAGATGCGTTCGGATTCTGTCGGATTGTAAATAGCTATGGCGCGAGTGGTACCGTTGAGTGTTTCTACGTCTTTTACGTAAAGGTACATACCGTTCTCAACTTTGACGATGCGGGCTTGGAGTGCCAACGGATCTTGATTGAGGGCTATGAGCTCCCGGTTTTTTATCAGTTGGAGCGAGGTGGCTGGAATACTGGTCATGTCGCAGCCTATGAGGAGCGGTGAACTCAGAATGCACCACATTCCGAAATGGGTCCGCTCTTCAGCTTCCGAGAGTCCGCGGCCTATTTCCAGCATGTCCATGTCATTGAATGATCCTTCGGTTGCATAGGCTGAGAGATAGCGGTTTTTCGAAATGATGCGTGCCACAGAGTTCCAGTTAGCCTGTATGTCGGCTGCGATTCGCCAAGACGTACCTATGTTGTGGACCCAGGTTCCGGGAAAAGCCCAGCGGCAAACGTTGATGCGGACATCTTTTCTGCCCGTCTCGTCGATAGCCTGGCGGATGGCTGTGTACCGCTCGCGTTCGTCAAGGTCCAGATGTTCACTGTTCTGACCGGGATCTCCGCCGCAAAAGTCAATCTTAATAAAATCAAATCCGTTCTCCTTGAAATAGAAATCGGCGTCCTGACGGTCATGTCCGTAAAATCCCACGCCCACACCGGCGGCATCATGATCCCAGTAATTGCCGCATGTATTCCGGCCGGCATCCGAATAGATTCCGGCTTTGAAACCTAAGGAGTGGATGTAGTCGGCAACCGGCTTCAGACCGTCCGGAAAGCGTTGGGAATGAATCTTGAGTGTGCCGGATGCGTCCCGCCCGCCAAAAAAGCCGTCGTCTATATTGATATAGGTATATCCGGCATCCTTCAGTCCTTTTTCCAGCATGGCATCGGCTTGTCTACGGATCAGCGCATCGCTGATGTTTACACGATAAGTGTTCCATGAACTCCATCCCATCGTTGGAGGATCGTATGCCTTGAGTGTTGCAACAGAAGCCAGAAGCGCAATTGTCAGCAAATGTCTTTTTTTCATGATTATAAGGTTGAGGGTGGTTATTTAAAGTAATTGGGTTGCATGCAGTGAAATGTTATAAACAAGGTGTGCAAATTTAGTCGTTTTTTTGAATTTATACGATCGGACTTTTGAAATTTGCATGATCCGGACCAAGAGAAAATCCGGAAAAATCCATAACTTCCGTAGAACTTTTGACCCTGCCTTTGCTTTCTATAAAAAAATCATTAATTTTGCACAACTATTTAAACACGGATCAGATACATCTAAGAAAATACGCAATGAATATCTCGTATAATTGGCTCAAAGAGTATGTCGATTTTGATCTGACAGCTCAGGAAGTGTCCGAGGCATTGACTTCAATCGGACTTGAAGTGGGGGGCATAGAGGAAGTACAGTCTGTAAAAGGCGGACTGGAAGGTTTGGTTGTGGGACAGGTTTTGACCTGCGAACCGCATCCCGATTCCGACCACATGCACGTCTGTTCGGTAGATACCGGTGAGGAACAGCCTTCGCAGATCGTTTGCGGCGCACCGAATGTGGCGGCCGGACAGAAGGTAATCGTAGCTACACTGGGTACTCGGCTGTATGATGGTGACAAGGAGTTTGTCATAAAAAGGTCGAAGTTGCGGGGAGTGGAAAGTTATGGTATGATCTGTGCTGAGGACGAGATTGGAGTGGGAGAGAGCCATGACGGAATCATTGTATTGCCTGAGAACGTACCGGTAGGCACGAAGGCTGCCGACTATTATAATATAAAAAGCGAATACGTCATAGAGGTGGATATCACTCCCAATCGTGCAGATGCCTGCTCACATTACGGAGTGGCGCGCGATCTTTATGCGTGGCTGGTGCGTAACGGACATAAGACATCCCTGCATCGTCCGGATTGTTCTTCTTTCTCTGTCGATAACCATGAGCTGGATGTCCCGGTAGAAGTATTGAGCCCGGAAGCATGTCCCCGCTATTGCGCCGTGACGATCAGAAACTGTGAAGTGAAGCCTTCCCCCGAATGGTTGCAGGAGAGGCTGAAGACTGTAGGAGTACGTCCGATCAATAACATCGTGGACGTTACGAACTATATAATGTTTGCCTATGGTCAGCCGTTGCATTGTTTCGATGCCGATATGATTGAGGGAAACAAGGTGGTGGTGAAAACCATGCCTGAAGGAACTCCTTTCGTAACGTTGGACGGAGAGGAACACACGCTCAGTGAGCGTGATTTGGCCATCTGTAATGAGAAAGAGCCGATGTGTATTGCCGGAGTCTTCGGCGGAAAAGGTAGCGGAACCTATGAGACCACAAGAAACGTATTGCTGGAAAGCGCCTATTTCCATCCCACTTGGATTCGGAAGAGCGCCCGCCGCCACGGACTGAATACAGATGCCTCATTCCGTTTTGAAAGAGGCATAGATCCCGACGGACAGATTTATGCCCTGAAGCAGGCTGCTTTGATGGTAAAAGATTTGGCGGGAGGAGAAATAGCAATGGAGATAAAGGATGTGAAAACACCTTTATTGCCGAAATCGTTCACCGTGGATTTGAAATACCAGTACGTTCACGACATTATCGGAAAGATACTTCCGACAGAAACCATAAAGGAAATTGTCTCCTCACTTGAAATGACCATTGTTTCGGAAGACACCGAAGGCTTGTCTCTGCAAGTCCCGGCTTACCGTGTGGATGTGCAGCGTCCCTGCGATGTCGTGGAGGAAATATTGCGTATCTATGGATATAATAATGTAGAAATACCGACAGCCGTAAAATCAAGCCTGACCATAAAGGGCGATGTAGACCGTTCCAACAAATTGGAAAACATCATAGCAGAGCAATTGGTTGGGCAGGGATTCAATGAGATTCTTAACAATTCTCTGACGCGGGAAGCTTATTATGATGGTCTGAAGAGTTACTTGCCGCAGCATCTGGTTCGTGTGATGAATCCGCTCAGCTCTGATTTGAACGTAATGAGACAGACGTTGCTTTTCGGTGGTCTGGAAAGCATTGCTCATAATGTCAATCGAAAGCAGGCCAATTTGCGCCTTTTTGAGTTTGGCAATTGCTATTATTATGACGCAGAACGCAAGAATCCGGAAAAAGTGTTGTCGGCATATCGCGAAGACACACACTTGGCTCTTTGGCTTACGGGCAAGCGGGTAGAAGGCTCCTGGGCTCATCCGGATGAGCCCTCCAGTGTGTATGAATTGAAAGGCTACGTGGCTACTATCCTTGCCCGCTTGGGAGTATCGACGGAAGGTCTTCTTGTTGAAGATGGCAAGAATGATATTTTCGCTAAGTCCATTGCTGTGTCTGACCGGAACGGAAAATTGTATCTGGAGATGGGACTGGTTAGAAAATCCATTCTGTCCGGCATTGGAATTGAAGGTGAGGTGTATTACGCGGATTTGTGCTGGACGCAATTGATGAAGAAAACGAAGAAAAATACAGTGAGCTTTGCAGAAATCAGCAAGTTCCCTTCAGTCAGTCGCGACTTGGCGCTTTTGGTTGACAAGAGTGTGGAATTTAAGACAATTGAAAGGATTGCCCGTTCTTCAGAAAAAAAGTATCTGAAGAAGGTTGAATTGTTTGATGTTTATGAAGGCAAGAACCTGGAGGAAGGAAAGAAAAGCTATGCCGTTAACTTCGTCCTACAGGATGAGCAGAAAACCATGAATGATAAGCAGACGGATTCCATTATGGCCAAAATCATTTCCAATCTGGAAAAGCAGATTGGGGCGAAACTCAGATAACAGAAGACAAACAGAATCATTAAATATATAAGTATGGGAAGAGCATTTGAATATAGAAAAGCGGCAAAGATGAAGCGCTGGGGGCACATGGCCCGTACATTTACGAAAATCGGAAAGCAGATCGCTGTGGCAGTGAAAGCCGGAGGTCCCGAACCCGAGAACAATCCGACATTGCGTGCTATCATTGCTACTGCGAAGCGAGAGAATATGCCGAAGGACAACATTGACCGTGCCATCAAGAATGCCATGGGCAAGGATCAGAGTGAGTACAAGACAATGACTTACGAAGGCTATGGACCTCATGGAGTGGCTATTTTTGTTGATACCCTGACTGATAATCCTACGAGAACTGTAGGCGATGTGCGTTCGGTATTTAACAAATTCAACGGGAACTTGGGAACCATGGGGTCGCTGGCATTCCTGTTCGATCATAAATGTGTATTTTCTTTCAGGAAGACAGAAGGTCTGGATATGGATGACATGATTCTGGACCTCATAGACTATGGAGTGGAGGACGAGTTTGATGAGGACGAGGAAGAGAATAGTGTCACTATATACGGGGATCCCAAGTGCTTCGGTCAGATTCAGAAGCACCTTGAAGAGAATGGGTTTGAAGTTGTCGGGGCTGAATTTACATATATCCCGAATGATTTGAAAGAGGTGACGGATGAGCAGCGTGAGAGTATAGACAAGATGGTAGAGCGTTTGGAAGAGTTTGACGATGTGCAGACCGTGTATACCAACATGAAGCCTGCTGCCGAAGTGGCAGAATAAATATCTGAAAGTATTCACAGGCCTGCCGGAAGTTCAAAAGTAAATTCCGGCGGGCCTGTACTATGACAGAAAGGTAAACTACGATGCGGAAAACGATCTGTTATTCTACGGAAGGAACCTGTAGTCGCAGCATCCGCCTGACAATGAATGATGATGTTATCGAGAATGTTGAATTTGCAGGAGGTTGCCCCGGCAATCTACGGGGAATTTCCTCATTGGTTTGCGGAATGAAGGCACGGGAAGTGATAGCCCGGCTGAAAGGCATTCGTTGCGGGGACAAGGCTACGTCTTGTCCTGATCAGTTGTGCCGGGCCATTGAGGCTGTTCTTCAAGGAGATTACTGATAATCGTTTTTAGAAAGACGGACATTGAACAGAGTCTTTCCTGTACGGGCGGAGCGATAGGTGTAAGCAAAATTGATACCTTGCTCTTTGCATTCTTTCCAATCCGGGGCATTTTTCAGTTCTATAGTCAGTCGGCGTTTCAGGTCTTCCGGATAGTTCTGTATTGCTGCGGCGGACTCAGGGGTGTCAAGCAACCCGGAAAGCGTGAACCATCTGTGGTAGGTTCGTGTGGCAATATCGTATGTCGTGCTGTCCAGTACATTATTCTCCTCAATATTTTGCGGACAATGTTTCAGGGTGTAATCACGCGCTTCACGTTTCAGACGCGTGTCGAAATTTTCCTGGCAGGCATTAAGGGCACAACTGATAATAAATAGTGACAGAATAGGGAAATACAGTTTCATGTTCTAAGAAAAATGCGAATTTAACCGATCGCGAAGATAAGTATTATATTTTTGATAACGAAATAAAGTAGAGAAAGAAATGTACGAAGATAGAGTGGATAGGGCAGAGCAGCTGTTCAGAAGTGGGTTTAATTGCTCACAATCGGTAGTTGCGGCGTTTGCCGATCTTTACGGATTTACGGAAGAGCAGGCGTTGAGGATGTCTGCTTCGTTTGGAGCAGGTATAGGTCGGATGCGCCAGACTTGCGGAGCTGCATGTGGCATGTTTCTTTTGGCTGGATTGGAAACTGGTGCAACACGAAGCGATGACAGTGCGGGAAAATCCGGGAACTATGCGGTAGTGCAGGATTTGGCAAGGAAATATCGGGAATGTACCGGTTCTTTAATTTGCGCGGAATTGTTGAAATTGCCGCCTTCTTCTATACAGAGTTATGCTCCTCAGGCGGAAGTCCGTACAGAGGATTACTATAAAAAACGTCCCTGCCCGAATATGGTGAGGACTGCCGCCCGAATTTTTGCAGATTTCTTAGCTTCGAGACATGAAGATCCTGCTTCTGGGAGAGTATAGCAACGTTCATGCCACACTGGCGCAAGGATTACGGGAACTGGGGCACCAAGTGACTGTAGCTTCCGATGGAGACGGATGGAAGAACTATCCGCGTGATATTGATTTGCGTCGGCGCTCCTTGGGATACAAGGATACATTGCAATTCTTGTATAAATTGATACGCAACTTATCCCGTTTTAAGGGCTATGACGTAGTTCAGCTCATTAATCCGGTCTTTCTTCCATTGAAGGCCGAAGCCCACAAGTTTGTTTATACTTATCTTCGCAAGCACAATCGTTCTTTGTTTATGGGAGCGTTTGGTGTAGACCATTATTATGTAAAGACTTGTCTGGATTGCACAACATTCAGATACAGTGATTTTAACTTCGGGCCACATTTGCGCAAAACCCGTGAGACCGAGGTTTGGAAACGTGACTGGTTGCTTGGAGCCAAAGGTAGATGGAATCAGTGGGTGGCTCGTGACTGTGATGGCATTATTGCAGGCTTGTATGAATATTATGCAAGTTACCGTTGCCATTTCCCTCAGAAACTCAAGTTTATTCCATTCCCATTGTGTCCGGGGAAACCTGTTGACGATAGGCGAAAGGCAGATGATCCGGTTCGTTTCTTCATTGGCGTACAGCGTAGCCGTAACGCATACAAGGGTACGGATGTAATGCTTAGGGCTTTGCAGCGTACAAAAGAACGTTACCCTCATGAGTGTGAGATTGTCAAGGTGGAATCTGTTCCTTTCTCAGAATATGTAAGGCTGATGTATGGCAGTGATGTATTGTTGGATCAGCTCTACTCATATACTCCGGCTATGAATGCTTTGGAGGCCATGTCCAATGGACTGGTTGTCGTTGGAGGTGGTGAGCCTGAGAATTATGAAATTTTGGGAGAGTGTGAGTTGCGCCCTATAATCAATGTACTTCCGGATGAAGAGTCTGTATATAATTCTTTGTGCAAGATTGTGGAGGAACGGTCTGCACTTCCGGAGCTGGCCTGTCAAAGCCAACTTTATATAGAACGCCACCATTCTTATCTGAAAGTAGCTCAGAAATATGTAGATTTCTGGAATCTGTATTTGTGAGAAACATAAAGAATGAGTTTGCGCTCGTGAGGGTAATGTAGTGCCAAGAAATCAGTACGATTTTTATATTGCAAAATTTCGTCGGGCCAAGTTCGGAGGTTATACACTAACAGAGTGGTTACCGACATGTACATTTTACTCTTTAAATTTAAATGGTGAGATCCTGCTTTTTTAGCGAAAATTAAGTGTGCCGTAAATATAAATGGTGTAATTTTGCATTCAATTAGTGGAACAATAGAAATCTAAAATCAGAAAGGCATGGCAGAGCACATAGATATTCGAGAGTTAAACGCTATCATTGAAAGCAGCACAGGCTTTATCACAGACCTTACAACGGGAATGAACCGGACGATTGTAGGTCAGAAACACTTGATAAATTCTTTGCTTATCGGTTTGTTAAGTGATGGACATATTTTGTTAGAGGGAGTTCCCGGGTTGGCCAAAACTTTGGCTATTAAAACTTTGTCATCACTGATAGAAGCCAAGTTCAGTCGTGTTCAGTTTACGCCCGACTTGCTACCTGCCGATGTAATCGGGACTTTGATATATAGTCAGAAGAATGAATCATTCTCCGTAAAAAGAGGCCCGATCTTTGCTAATTTTGTTTTGGCGGATGAAATTAACCGAGCACCGGCCAAAGTCCAGAGTGCTTTGCTTGAGGCGATGCAGGAACATCAGGTAACAATTGGAGAAGAAACGTTCAGACTTCCCAATCCGTTTCTCGTGTTGGCAACACAGAACCCGATAGAGCAGGAAGGTACTTACGCGCTGCCTGAAGCGCAGGTGGACCGTTTCATGTTGAAAGTCATTATCGGCTATCCTACGCAGGAAGAGGAAAAGCGCATTATACGTAGTCATATCTCAGACGAATTTACAGAAGTGCGTCCGGTAATCAGTGCTGAAAAGATACTGGAAGCACGGGAATTGGTAAAACGAGTTTACATAGATGAACGCATTGAGCAATATATCGCAGATATAGTTTTTGCAACCCGTTATCCCAAGCAATATAAGTTGCAGGAGATGAAGAATTATATTTCTTTCGGCGGCTCGCCCCGTGCGTCCATCAACTTGGCATTGGCAGCCCGTACCTGTGCCTTCATCAAACGACGTGGTTATGTTGTTCCTGAGGATGTGCGTGAGGTGGCTCACGATGTTCTTCGCCATCGGATCGGGCTTACGTACGAAGCTGAAGCATCTGATATAACGGCCGATGAGATTGTTACGGAAGTGTTGAATAAAGTTGAGGTTCCCTGATTTATATTACAAGCTGAAATATCGCATGTTATGAATCATTTCTTGAATTGTTGATAGAGGAGAGACGTATGGAGACGAACGACTTGCTTCAACGGGTGCGGAGAGTTGAGATCAAGACGCGTACATTGACCAACAATATCTTTGCCGGAGAGTATCATTCAGCTTTCAAAGGTCGGGGCATGTCGTTTGCCGAAGTCAGGGAATACCAACCGGGGGACGATGTTCGTGACATTGACTGGAATGTGACGGCACGTTTAAACAGGCCTCACATCAAGGTTTTTGAGGAGGAGCGCGAACTCACCGTAATGTTGATGATTGATGTATCCGGAAGTCTTGATTTCGGAACCCGTGTGCGTTCACAACGCGAATTGGTCACAGAGATTGCCGCCACGATAGCATTCTCGGCTATTCAGAACAACGATAAAATCGGTGTGATTTTCTTTTCGGACAGGATTGAAAAATTTATTCCGCCCAAAAAAGGACGCAGACATATTCTGTGTATCATTCGCGAACTGTTGGATTTCCGTCCGCAAAGTTGCAGAACCGATGTGGGAGTCGGCATAGAATATCTGATGCGTGCTATCAACAAGCGTTGCATTTCTTTTCTGTTGAGTGATTTTATCAATACACCGGATTTTTCCCGCCCCTTAATGGTTGCAACCCGTAAACACGACATTGTGGCCGTACGGGTCTATGATTATAGAATGGAAGAATTGCCGAATGTGGGATTGATGAGAATCTTCGATGCCGAGACCGGTCATGAGCAGTATCTGGACACGTCCAGCCAGAAGTTGAGAGAGCAGCATATTAAGTGGTGGAAGAGTGAAACCCGGAAGTTAGACGAGATGTTCAAGATGAGTCGTGTCGATAATATTTCCGTAAGGACGGATGGAGATTATGTTAGAGGATTAATGACATTATTTGCAAAAAGAAGTTGAATTTCATGCGAGTATTATCATTAAAGATTGGATTCTTGTTGGCTTTTATATGTATAAAGTTGTCGGCACAAGTAACGGTAGATGTCAAAGTGGATTCTACCGATATACTGATTGGTGAGCAAGTGCATCTGACGGCAACGGTCAGCGCCGGATCCAATCAGAAAGTTGTGTTTCCGGAATACGCTTCCGGAACCCTTACGAAAGGTGTTGAAGTGCTGGAACGAAGCGATGTTGATACAGTTTTCCTTAATGCCGGAAAGCGCGTTCAACTAAAACGGAGCTATACTTTGACGGCATTCGATTCGGCCTTATATTATTTTCCACCCGTTGAAGTGATGGTGGACGGAAAAAAATATAAATCGCAGAACGGTATCGGTCTGAAGGTCGGAACTGTCCCTGTAGATACAGTGCATCTCAATAATTTTTCGGGACCGCATAGTGTTGTAGAGGGAATTTTCGAGTGGAACGGTTATCTTTTGGGGTGGTCGATATTGTTATGGGGGAATCTGATTCTGCTTTTCCTTTTGCTGGTACGTCATTCAAATCGTAAGCCTGTTACCCGCCGGGTCATGATACGTCCTAAGACTCCACCTCATCAACAGGCAATTACAGAAATCGAAAAAATGAAGTCGGACACACCTTCAACAGAAGAAAACATGAAACTATGTTACATGCAGTTGACGGATATTCTGCGTACTTATATACAAGAGCGTTTCGGTTTCAATGCAAGGGAAATGACGTCCTCGGAAATCATAGAACAGTTGTTGGGGAATAGTGATCCCTCGGCCTTGAGAGAATTGCGTATTTTGTTGGAAACCGCTGACCTTGTCAAGTTCGCAAAGTTTACGGCATCGCTAAATGAGATAGATCGTAGCCTGATGCAGGCAATAGATTTTGTCAGGACAACCAAAAAAGAAGAGCCGGAAACCTCTAAACCGATAGTGAAAGAAGTGGCATTCGATGATTTGAAGCAGAAACGTTTACGCATGGCCATGAGCATTCTGATTTCTTTATTGTCGTTGTCTTTGGTTGTGGGAGGCGGAATGGTCATCAAGGAGATGTACGAAGTGTTTCTTTAATGAGATGATGATTATACATTATGACATTCGTTAATATAGAATATTTGTTGTTGCTGTTATTACTGATCCCATGGGTGATTTGGTATTTTTTATTGAAACGGAAGCACGAGCCCGCCATGAAGATGGCTACTACAGAGATGTATCGTCATGCACCAATGACACTGCGAATGGCTTTGATACATGTTCCATTTCTGTTGCGGATGCTCTCGTTTTCAATGCTGGTTGTTGTCATGGCCCGGCCTCAGACCTATAATTCTTTGACTGAAAGTGAAACGGAAGGTATTGACATTATGATGGCTATGGATATTTCCACCAGTATGATGGCTCCGGATATTAAACCTAACAGGATAGAAGCGGCCAAGCAAGTTGCGTATGAATTTATTTCCAGTCGGCCGGATGACAATATCGGCCTTACACTATTCGGAGGAGAAGCTTTTACCCAATGTCCCCTGACTACAGACCATACGACTTTACTCAGTATGTTCAGAAATGTGTCCTGTGATTTACAGCAGAATGGAGTGATCAGTCCCGGAACAGCTATCGGAATGGGAATTGCCAGTGCCGTTTCTCATTTGGAAAAAAGCAAGTCGAAAAGCAAGGTCATTATATTGCTGACAGATGGTGAAAATAACACGGGAGAGATATCCCCTTTGATGGCAACGGAACTGGCAAAAAAATATGCGATTAGAATTTACACTGTTTCCTTAGGAAGAAAAGGGAAAATAAAACAGGTAGTGGCACAATTGCCAAATGGGGAAAACTATGAAGAGGAGGTCGAATCATCATATAATCCTGAGACATTACAAACAATTGCCCGGGAGACGGGTGGTTTGCATTATCAGGCCGGAAGTAGAGAAAAATTAAGAGAAATATATCAGGATATTGATCGTTTGGAAAAAACAAAATTGAAGGTTACCAATTACGACAAACGATATGAGGCCTATATGCCATTTGCTTGGATTGCACTGATCGCATTGATGCTTGAGATGTTGTTACGTACTACATGGTACAGAAGGATTCCATCATAAACAGTCAACAAAATTATTTATGTTCAGATTTGCTAATCCCGAATACTTATATTGGTTAGTACTGGTACCGGTACTGGCATTGATTTATATGCTTACGACTTTTTGGAGCAAAAAGCGTATGCTGCGGTATGGAGATCCGGATATTCTGTTCCGTCTTGTGCCCAAAGCCTCCAGAATGCGTCCTGTAATAAAATTTGTTTTGTTGGAGATTGCATTGGCATTGGCGGTGCTTTTGGTGGCACGCCCCCAATTCGGACTGAAGGAAGAGAAGGAAATAAAGAACGGAATTGAAGCGGTCATAGTAATGGATGTTTCCAATTCGATGATGGCGGCAGATGTGCAGCCTAATAGATTGGAACGTTCAAAATTGTTGGTTTCAACGTTGATTGACAAGATGCGGAATGACAAAATCGCGTTAGCGGTTTTTGCGGGAGAAGCTTATCCTCAGTTGCCCATTACGGATGATTATATTTCCGCAAAAATGTTTTTGGATGCTATCAGTACGGACATGATAACATTGCAAGGAACGAATCTTGCGGCGGCCATTGATTTGGCTCGAATCAGCTTCACAGATAATAAGAAGGCGGGAAAGGCCGTCATTATTATTACCGATGGCGAGAATCATGAAGAAGGTGCTGTTGAAGCTGCAAAGAATGCAGCCAAAGATGGTATGAAAGTTTTTGTCTTGGGAGTGGGCTCTACTGATGGGGCATTGATTCAGACTCCTCAAGGTATTCTGACGGATGCAAAAGGCGAACCGGTAAGAACGCGTCTGAATGAAAATATGTGTAAGGAAATTGCTCAGGCTGGAAATGGTGCCTATATTCATATAGACAACACAAACTTGGCTCAAGAGCAGTTGCAATACCATTTACAGAATTTGCAGAAGACATCAGACACCCGTACCTATTCGGTATATGATGAACAATTCAGGGCTGTAGCATTATTGGTTCTCATACTACTGTTTATTGAGTTTTTTATTTCAGAGACATCCGGAAAGTTATTCGGAAAATTTAAGTTGTTTGAAAGATGAATATGAATAAAGCTATATGGTTGATGGTTCTTCTTTTATTCTTTCAGTTTATCGCTAATGCACAAACTCAAGAATGGAAGAACTTACATCAGGGGAATCGTTGTTTCATGGACCGAAAATACGATGAAGCTGAAAAGTTTTACCGTGAGGCGCTAAAGATAAATCCGAATAATCCGAGAACCTATTTCAATTTAGGAGATACTTATTTGGCTAAGAATGATCCTAAAGAATCCATGAAGCAATTTCAGATTGCGGCAAAAACAGAAAAGAACAAAACGGTCCGTTCAATGGCCCATCATAATATGGGATATATCTTGCAGACAATGGCCGGAGATCCTAAAAATGCAGAAAAAAAACAGGATTTCTTAAAGCAGGCTATTGAAGCGTACAAAGAGGCTTTGCGAAATAATCCTAAGGACGATGACACGCGTTACAATCTTGCTTTGTGCCAGAAGCAATTGAAAGATGAGAAACAAAGAAGCAAGAACCAGCAGAAGCAGCAACAAAAACAAAAACAAGGTGAGCAGCTGCAAGAGGAAAAAAACGCCCGGCAGCAGCCCCAACAGAAAAAAGAGCAACAGGATGACACTCAGACGGAGCAACTCTTAAACTTGTCCCGTCAGGCTGAAAAACAAACGCGGGAAAGAATCAATGCAATGAAACCCCGCCGTAAATCATTAAACAAGAATTGGTAAAGAGTAAAATGCGAAGTACTGATAAATTATATATATTGTTTTTTCTGTTTGCAATTGCCTTGAAACCTTCATTTGCGCAATATCATTTTGAAGTTGAAGCACCGGCAACCGCGGATATGAATGGCTATTTCCATTTGAAGTACACAGTCAACTCTACGGATGTTGAGAAGTTCCTACCTCCGAAAATTAATGATTTTGATATTCTTTCCGGGCCGTCTACAATGGTCAGCAGAGATTATAGAATTGTCAATGGCAAGGAAAGTTCGAGCAGCTCCACAACTTACACCTTCGTGCTGTCGCCTTTGAAGAAAGGTTCGTTTGTCATACCTCCAGCATCCATAGTCATAAATGGAAAAACAATCCGGTCCAAATCAGTGACCGTTGAAGTCAGTGGTACGGGGACGGGAAGATCGCCTTCACAGATGAGAAGCAGACAGGATGAGCAACTTCAGCCTCTTGGAAGCAAAGTGACGGCACGTGATTTGTTCATAACTGTAACACCCAGTAAAAGAAGCATATACGAACAGGAAGCCGTTTTACTGACCTATAAGGTACATTCGCGTATAGGAGTTGGATTGACAAACATTGGACTTAGTCACAAACCGGATTTCAAGGATATTGTTTCCCAAGAACTGCCAATGAAAGCAATTTCGTCCGATGTAGAGAGAATAGGGAATGCCATGTATCGGACTGGAGTGATCATGCAATATATAGTTTTCCCTCAACGTGCGGGAAAATTGCATATTCCAGGCATAACTTTTGATTGCAGTGTTGCCCAGCACGATTCTTCCATAGATATTATGGATGCAATCTTTAATGGGGGAGGTAATATAGGTATTACGGTGAAGCGTTCTTCTCCTGAAATTGTTTTGGATGTGAAACCTTTGCCACAGCCTAAACCTGCGAATTTTTCCGGAGGTGTGGGAATGTTTTCCATTAAAGGCGAACTGCTTACGACAAATTTGAAAACCAATGATGTCGCCACCTATCGTATTACTGTATCCGGAAAGGGCAATTTGAAATTAATGCAAGCTCCCAAAATCCAATTCCCGAAAGATTTTGATGCTTATGCACCTAATACTAAGGAAGATCTGAAAGTCACAGCAGAAGGTGTTTCTGGTAAAGTAGTATATGATTATACGTTTGTGCCCCATAATGTAGGGAAATATAATTTGCCGGCAGTTTCCATTGCCTATTTTGACAGTAAAACGGAAAAGTATACCTCTTTGGAAACATCTCCTTTGCAATTGACTATAGCACAAGGGAAGAAGACCAGTGAAGATTTGAAGCATGAACTGTATTTACGGAATAGCGACATTCGTCCTTTGCAGACCAGTACAGCAAAATTGCATGCGCCTGGTTCCAGGATATATTGGTGGGGGACACCAGCATATTGGATCATCAATCTTCTGATTTTTATTTCCGCTCTTGCAACATCTTTTTGGATGAGAAAAAGAATAAAGGAGAATACAGATGAATCCAGAAGAAGACAGAAAAAGGCCGGAAAGAGGGTGGAAAAACGGATGAAGGATTGTAAGCGCATTTTGTCGGATGGGAAAGATGCAGAGTTTTATGCAGGGATCAGCAAAACCATTTTGGAATATTTTGCAGATAAGTTCAGTGTAAGAATATCCGAATTAAATAAAGAACGGATCATTTCTTTGTTGGAGAACGCCAATGTTGCTCCGGAAGTGGTGAAAGAATGTATATATGTCTGGGAAGAATGCGAGATGGCACAATTTGCTCCTATAGAAGAGGCTGGCAAAAAAGAGAAAATCTATGAAATGGCACAGAGTGTAATTATTCAGATAGAGAAGAGGGCTGTGAAGTCTCCTCGTCAGACCGGAGTGAAAGTGTTGTCTGGCCTTATACTTTTGTTCATTCTGACAGGTCTTCCTGTCTGTGCCCAGAAAAAGCAACAGGCAGATAGTGCTTATGCTATCGGAAATTATGTAGAAGCTGTACGGATCTATGAAGAATCGATGAAAGCCGGTGTCAGTTCGGAACTGTATTATAATTTGGGTAATGCCTATTATAGATTGAATGATTTGCCAAGAGCCGTGCTGAATTATGAACGCGCATTGAAATTGGAGCCGGCCAATGGTGATGCTTCTTATAATTTGGAACTTTGTCAAAGTAAATTGGCGGATCGTTTTGACAAACAGTCTGAAATGTTTTTCATTACATGGATGAGACACCTGATAACAGGACGCAGTACCGACTTTTGGGGAAATTGTGCGTTGGGCAGCCTGATCGTATGTCTATTAGGGGGAATGGTTTATTTATTGTCACAATCTGTTCTTGTCCGTAAGTGCGCTTTTATTGTAGCCGTAATGTTTTTAGTACAGACAATCGTATTCCAGATATTCGCCGCATGCCAGTGGTATATGTTCAAGACAGATCAAAAGGCTGTTGTTATGGAGACTTCTCAATCGTATGTCAGTCCGTCAAACAGTGCTAAGAAAGTACGGGTGTTACACGAAGGAACCACGGTCAGAATTGTTGATGAATATACAAAGAACTGGTATCAAATTGAAATGCCTGACGGAAATATGGGATGGATTATGAAGAGACAGGTAGAAAAAGTTTGATAAATTGAAAAAATACAGAAGGGCATGATAGGAGAACTCATACATATCGACAAGATACTTACATTGGCATTGAATGGAAGTTTTTCTCTGTTCTTGGATGGAGTAGCCACATCTGCTACGGCAACTCTAACCTGGATTCCACTGGCTGTTGTGTTTTTGTATATAGTCATAAAGAATAATGACATGTCCGGTATATTTATGGTAATCGTTGCTGTCGGGCTTTGTATTTTTATTGCGGATCAGACAGCTTCTACAATATTCAAGCCGATGATTTGCAGATACCGTCCGGCTAATGATCCGCAATTAATGTATCTGGTCGATATCGTGAATGATTACAGAGGAGGACGTTATGGATTTTTCTCTTCACATGCAGCAAATACTTTTGCCGTCGCTACCTTTTGTGCGTTATTGGTAAGGTATCGGATTCTGACAATCGGGCTGTTCTCTTGGGCAATCTTGAACTGTTGGACAAGAGTTTATCTCGGTGTTCATTATTTTGGAGACCTGATAGTGGGAATGTTTTTTGGGATTATTGTAGGAGCGTTCGTTTACGGAGTGTTTGTCCGGTTAAGAAAACATAGGACAATGTTATCCCGATACTATTCAGAAACTCAGACAATGACCGGATATGCCATCAAAGATATTCAGGTTTTGATTCTGGCATTGGTGTCTACATACATTTATGTTCTTTTCTCCGCGTTGTTTATCAAATAGCTCTGCAAAATCGGATATACTCTGTATAAACATGTAAATATAGTTCTTGCATATATAAATCTAATACATAATAGCACGCAATGATAATTATTGGAATTGCCGGAGGAACCGGTTCGGGAAAAACAACGGTTGCCCGTAAGATCATGGAAAACTTCCCCAAAGAAAAAGTGGCATTAATACCACAGGATTCTTATTATAAATGTGCACCTGCAGGTCTCTCGCTTAAGGAGTTGAGACTCTTGAATTACGATCACCCCGAAGCCTTCGACTGGGAACTGCTACATTCGCATATTGCAGACTTAAAAACGGGTAAGGCAATAGAACAACCTGTCTATTCCATATTGACATGCGACCGCAGCAACGAAACTATACATGTGGAACCGGCAGAAGTAATTATTGTAGAGGGTATCATGGCACTTTACAAGAAGGAAATACGTGATTTGATGGATCTTCGTATATATGTGGATGCCGATTCCGATGAGAGACTGATCCGCGTCATCGAACGCGATGTGATAGAGCGCGGCCGTACGGCCCGGATTGTTATGGAGCGGTATTTGCGGGTACTTAAGCCGATGCATCGCGAGTTCATAGAACCTACTAAAGAATATGCCGATCTCATCATACCGCAGGGAGGAGAGAATGAACGGGCCATAAGTATCATGAGAAATTATGTCAGGAATCTCATGTAAAGCCCATATTAGTTGATACTTTATTTTCAGAAAAGAAAGAATAATTGTATTTTCGCATAAAATTTCGGGCGTAAACAATCAAATCATAAATAAGTATGTATAGAAACAGAACGTGCGGTGAACTGCGTATCGAACATGTGGGCGAGGAAGTTACTTTGGCCGGATGGGTACAACGCAGCCGCAAAATGGGCGGAATGACATTCGTGGATCTTCGCGACAGGTATGGTATTACCCAACTTGTTTTTAATGAAGAGAGCGATGCCGAGCTGTGTGCCCGTGCCAATAAGTTGGGGCGTGAGTTTGTCATTCAAGTAACAGGAACCGTTAACGAGCGTTATTCCAAGAATGACAAGATACCCACGGGAGACATCGAGATAATAGTTTCCCGATTGGATATTCTCAATGCAAGCGATACTCCGCCTTTTACCATCGAGGAGAATACTGATGGCGGAGATGATCTGCGCATGAAATACCGCTATCTTGACTTGCGCCGTACCAATGTGCGCGCAAATCTTGAATTGCGTCATAAATTCTGCCTTGCAGTACGCCATTTCCTTGATTCCAAAGGTTTCCTTGAAATTGAGACACCGGTGCTTGTAGGTAGTACTCCTGAGGGCGCACGCGACTTTATTGTACCTTCGCGTATGAATCCGGGGCAGTTCTATGCTTTGCCTCAAAGTCCGCAGACGCTGAAACAGTTGCTCATGGTTGCCGGCATGGACCGGTATTTCCAGATAGTAAAGTGCTTCCGCGATGAAGATTTACGTGCAGACCGTCAGCCCGAGTTTACGCAGATTGACTGTGAGATGTCCTTTGTAGAGCAGGACGATATCATCAGTCTGTTTGAGGAGATGGCAAAATATCTTTTCAAAGAAATACGTGGATGCGATCTTGGAAATGCACCGTTCCTTCGTTTGCCTTGGAGTGAGGCCATGCGTCGTTTTGGTTCAGACAAGCCAGACATGCGGTTTGGCATGGAATTTGTGGAACTTGCAGATGTTTTGAAAGGGAGCGGGGAATTTGCCGTATTCAATGAAGCCGCCTATATCGGGGGCATCTGTGCCGAAGGATGTGCCAGCTATACACGTAAGCAGATTGATGAACTGACTAATTTCGTGAAGAGTCCGCAGATCGGGGCAAAAGGACTGGTCTATGCCCGAGTTGGCGAAGATGGAACAGTAAAGAGTTCTGTAGATAAATTCTACGCGCCCGAAGTGCTGGAGCGTCTCAAAGTGACGATGAATGCACACCCCGGTGATCTGATATTGATTATTTCCGGTCCTGATGTGATGAAAGCGCGTAAGCAGTTGTGTGAATTACGTCTCGAAATGGGTAACCGTCTCGGCTTACGTGATAAGAACCGCTTTGCGCTTTTATGGGTAGTGGACTTCCCCATGTTTGAATGGAGTGAGGAAGAAGGTCGCCTTATGGCCATGCACCACCCCTTTACGGCTCCCAGACCCGAGGACGTTCCTTTGTTGGAGACTGACCCCGCAAAAGTTTGCGCCAATGCCTATGACATGGTTTGCAACGGTGTGGAAGTCGGAGGCGGAAGCATACGTATCCACGATGCAGAATTGCAGGCCAGAATCTTTAAGGCTTTAGGCTTCACACCGGAGCGCGCGCAGGAGCAGTTCGGATTTCTTATGAATGCCTTTAAATACGGAGCACCTCCCCATGGTGGCCTGGCTTATGGTTTGGACCGTTGGGTCAGCCTCTTTGCTGGACTTGACAGTATTCGGGACTGCATAGCCTTCCCCAAGAACAACAGTGGTCGCGATGTGATGTTGGATGCGCCCTCGTTTGTCGATCAGACGCAACTGGACGAGCTTCAGCTCGATCTGAGACCCAAAGACGAATAGAAAAATCCATATAAATATTTGTATAGAAAGAACTGCCTTTCCAGTTTTGGCAAAGGCAGTTCTCTTTTCAAGAAAGATGAAGCGATACAAGGTATGTTTGTCCATTGCCGGCTCCGATCCATCGGGAGGTGCGGGCATTCAGGCCGACATCAAGACCTTTTCAGCGTTGGGATGCTACGGTGCGGCGGCTGTAACGGCCCTGACCGTACAGGATACGCGACAAGTATACGCATGTCTGCCTGTCGATGCAACATTTGTATACGAGCAGATAACCAAAGTAATGGAGGATCTGGAACCTCAGGCTGTAAAGATCGGAATGATTGCCGACGAAAAAATTGCGCTTGCCATCGTGAGAGCTTTAAGTACTCATCCTGCTCCTTTCGCCATCTTCGATCCTGTACTGGTTTCCTCTTCCGGTCACACCCTTTATGCCGCAGAAGATTATGTGGTGTTAAAGGAAGAACTGCTTCCGCTCTGTTCATTGGTTACTCCGAATATTCCTGAGGCGAATTTGCTGTTTCCTGGATTGGTCGGGAAAGACGGACTTGGATATGACCTTCCGTGTAACGTCCTTGTGAAAGGCGGCCATTTGGATGGCCGACCAGTGGACTGTCTTTATACGAAAGTCGGTATGTTCCGCTATGACGGAGAACGTATAAGGACGAACAACACGCATGGAACGGGCTGTACGCTTTCGTCTGCTATCGCGGCTTTGGTGGCACGGGGCTACACCTTGCCCGATGCAGTAAAAAAGGCTAAGATATATCTGGAAAGCGCATTGCAGGCCGGATCCTCTGTGTTCGCCGGGCATGGATACGGAGGAATGAACCATTTTTTCGATCCGTTGCCACTTACGGCAGAGGAACAACATTAGAAGACCCTGAAAGGCGTATTTTTTAGGTTTACAAGTCTGGATTTTCGATTTCTATGTAAACGACGGCAGGTCCCATGTGAGACCTGCCGTCGTAAAATAAGAGTCGGGTAAGGAAAAGTTATTCTTTAATATTGGCCTTTTCCAGATTATAGCCGTATTTTCTGTCGGCTGCTTTAAGCAGAATGGCTACAAGTAGGGACAAAACGGCTATTCCTGTGAAGATACACATGGGCAGCGTGTAATCGTATTGCACACTTTCAATCCCGTCAATCGTTTCGGTGCCGACTATGCAATAGTTCTGAAGGACGTTTCCAATCAATGCCGGTATGCCCCACAGACCAATATTCTGAATGAAAAATATCAGGGCGTATGCGGTACCCAACTGTTTGACCGGAAATATTTTTGCCACACTCGGCCACATTGCGGAAGGCACCAGCGAGAAGGCTATGCCAAGAACAATCATCAGAACGATGGCAACCCATGCGGCGTGTATGAACGGAATCGCATAAATGCAATGTACGAATATCAGCATGGCAGCTCCCAGCATCATGATACTTGCGGCCTTTCCTTTTTTGTCTATCATACCGCCAAATACAGGAGTCAGAATTAAAGCGCCAAGTGCGGGAAGACCGGCAAAGGTGCCGGCCAGATTTTCGTCAACACCATACTTGGTAATCATAAGTTCTGTTGCGAATTTCTGGAAAGGGAATACGCAGGAATAGAACAGTACGCACAACAGAGCAATAAGCCAGAAGCCCGGATTGCGGACAACAGCCGCAACATCCTTGAAAGAGAATTTTTCCTCCTCTGCGCTCTCAGACGAAATATGTACCTGAGTGTCCAGTTTCTTGTCCATAAAGGTAAAAGCAAGGAAAGAAATGAAACCTCCTACCAGCACAAGACCTCCGATGAACAACGGGGTACTGAGTGAGTATGTCTTTGCGATGGGAATAGCTACGGCATAGGCAGCTTGTGAACCGATTCTTGCCAGCGCTACCTGTACACCCATTGCTGTTGCCATTTCTTTTCCCTTAAACCATTTTGCAATGATCTTGGTAACTGTGATTCCTGCAACTTCGGCACCGACACCAAAAACGGAATAGCCGGCAGAAGCCATCAGTACATCGAGTTTATACCCCATCAGGGTTTCCGCGGTGCCTCCGTAGCAGGTAATGGCGATATATTCGGCTGTTGTTCCACCTACCATGAGCAGGGTGGCAAGCAGCCCGGTAAAACGGATTCCGAATTTATCGAGAATAAGTCCCCCCCAGATGAGCATCAGGAGAAAGACATTCAGGAAACTATATGCTCCGGTAAAGAAACCGAATTCTCCACTGGTCCAGTGAAGTTGACTTTCAAGCATACTTTTCAGGGGAGCCATTACATCGTTTACGTAATAGGCTGCCATCATCGTGAAAGCTACGATGAAAAGGGCTGACCATCGCGCCCAGGCTTTGTCATTAAGTTTTTCTTGCATGGTGGTTAGTTATTTTTATTTTCTGAATTTTCGTTCGTTTTCAGCCAACGGTCCAGCCAGCGGAAGAATGTACGTTGCCACAGGATACCGTTCTGAGGTTTGAGCACCCAGTGGTTCTCGTCCGGAAAAAGAAGCAACTGAGCCGGGATGCCACGCAACCGGGCCGCCGTAAAGGCACTTTCGGCCTGGGTATACTCAATGCGGAAATCTTTTTGGCCGTGTATGCAGAGAATAGGGGTATCCCATTTGTCAACATACAGATGGGGAGAGGTTTCGAACACCTTCTGCATTTTTCCCTGCTCGTCTTTATACCACGGTGCTTTTCCCATATCCCAGTTTGGAAACCAAAGTTCCTCTGTTTCCACATACTGTTGCTGGGTATTGTAAATTCCATCATGGGCGATAAAAGCTTTGAAACGTTTGTTGTGGTTTCCGGCCAGCCAATATACGCTGTAGCCTCCGAAACTGGCACCTACCGCGCCGAGATGCTCTTTGTCTACATAGGACTCTTTACAAATATCGTCAATGGCAGAAAGATAATCCTGCATGCACAATCCGCTGTAATCACCGGAAATTTCTTCAAGCCATTCCATGCCAAAACCGGGAAGTCCGCGACGGTTCGGGGCAATAATAATGTACCCCTGTGCTGCCATCACCTGAAAATTCCATCGGTAACTCCAGAATTGGCTTACCGGAGATTGCGGACCTCCTTCACAGAAAAGTAACGTAGGATATTTTCGGGAAGGGTCAAAGTGTGGAGGATAGATCACCCAGCATAATTCCTGTTTTCCATCAACGGTCTTGACCCATCTTTCTTTTACCTCACCCATTGTGATCTGATCATAAAAGTCCTTGTTCTCGAAAGTCAACTGATCAATTTGATACTTATTTTTCTTCAACTGTATATGGTAGATTTCATCCGCCTGACTCATGCTGTGACGTTTGGCTATCAATCCTTTTCCGTCAGCCGACAAGCCCAGCAACGTATAATCACAGACATCGTCCGTCAGTTTTTTTACATTGCCTTTGATGTTGGTCTGATAGATTTGCGTGGTAGCATGCCATACGCCGGTAAAGTATAGTGTTTCCGAATCTTTTCCCCAGCAGAATTCATTGACTCCGCTTTCAAAACTTTCGGTCACATAGTTTTTCTTGCCGGAACTCAGTTCATAGACACAGAGGCGGGTCCGGTCACTTTCATAGCCGTCACGTTCCATACTTAACCAAGCTATGTATTTCCCATCCGGAGAAAATTGTGGGTTCTGATCGTACCCTGCATTGATGTCTTGGTCTTGAGCATTTACAGACTGGTTCTTCAAAGAAATCGTAGGAGCAATATTTGAAGTCTCATACCCTTTGGGCTTACAGATATTAACGGTTTTTTTAGATTCTATGTCGTACAGAAAAATATCGCTATCCGTGCTGATGGCATAATCCAGTCCTGTTTTTTTACGGCAGGTATATGCGATAGTTTTGGAGTCAGGACTCCATGCCAGTTGTTCGATGCCTCCAAAAGGCAACATCGGACATTCATACGGCTCTCCTTCCAGCAAATCAACACAGTTTTTTATACTTTCGCCATTAAAATCTGCGACAAAAGGGTGAGGGGCTGTGGTCGTATATTGATCCCAATGCTTGTACATCAGATCATTGATGACCATTCCGCTGGCTTTGTCCAGGTCTTTGTCGTTCTTTTGGATGGAAGATGTATTCTCGGTATCCATGATCAGAATTACTTTCTTTCCGTCTGGAGAGAAGAGAAAATCCGCCACATCTTTTGTTTCAGATGAAAGTTGTTTACGTCCGGTCCCATCCGGATTCATTTCCCACACCTGACTACTTCCGGATTCCGAACTGAGAAAAGCGATTTTCCTGCCGTTCTTTATATAGACAGCCGAACTCTCGCTGCCATTGCTTTGTGTGAGCAACTGGGGAGTCTTGTCAAGCAAGTTAAGCGAATAAAGAACGGTGTGGCTTTTATTCTGTTTCACACTATAATATGAAACGGAATAGATTGCTGTTTTTCCATCGGGAGACGACTGGAAACCACCGATACGCCCCATAGCCCATAGCAGTTCTGGAGTCAGTTTGTCATCCGTGGTATGTGGTTTCTGTTTTCCGATAAAATCAGAGGGTATGTCCGAAGCCACAGCATTCGGTACAACTGTAGATAGCAAGAGAGCTGTTGCAGTTAGCATCGTTTTTATTTTCATGATATAAAGGATTACAGTATAGTGAAATAGGGGAGGCCCCTCTTCTTTATGGAGAAGAGGGGCCTGTGAGTTTATTTTCTTTTGTTTTTCTGTGCTTCGAGCATTGCCTCCTGCTGCTTTTGCAGGGCTTCCAGACGGGCAGCCAATCCACTGGGCTTTCTATTAGGATTGTTTTTGTTTGCCTGATAGTTCGCCTCCAGTTTGGCTAACAACTTGGCATCGTCTGTAGAGCGGCGGAGGTACCACATGGTTACTGCGCTGGCCAGCAGGGATATGAAATAGTAATAGTTCAATCCGGAAGAGTACTTATTGAACATGAAGAAGAAAAAGACGGGCATGAGGTACATCATCCACTGCATCATTTTCATCTGTTGCGCCTGTTCGCCTGACATGGTTTCCCTCTGCTGTCGCATAGTCATGACGCTGTATAGGATATTGGTAGCGCAGAACAACAGACAGAAAAGACTTAAATGATTTCCAATGAAAGGCAGGGTAGTGCTCCACGTAATAATATCATCGTATGTAGACAAGTCATCTGCCCATAAAAAACCTTGCTGCCGCAGTTCTATGGCATTCGGTACAAAGTTGAACATGGCAATCCATATAGGCATCTGAATCAACATAGGCAGGCAACCTCCCATCGGATTGGCACCATACTGGCTGTACAATGTCATTGTCTCCTGCTGTCGTTTCATCGCATCTTCGGGTTTGGGGTATTTTTTGGCAATCTCGTCCACCTTAGGCTTCAGTACACGCATTTTCGCGCTGCTCATATAACTCTTGCGTGTAGGAACGTATACTATTACCCGCAGCAATAAGGTTATGAGCAGAAGCACAATGCCCATTGGCAACCCCAAACGGGTAAGCCAGTCAAATACGTACAGTGTGAAATACCGGTTGATCCAGCGGAACAAAGGCCATCCTAAATATACCAGTTCCTCCAGATCCAAATCTTTCTTTCCGAGTTTGAAATCATCCATGTTTTGCAAAACTCTGTATTTGTTGGGACCGAAATAGAACTGGAAATCGGTAGACTGTTTGCCTGACGGATCAAAAAATGCCTGCATGTCTGCGCTATACTTTTTCAGGTAGCCGCTGTGCTCGTTTTCCTGAAAACTTTTCAGATTGGCTTCTCTGAATTCTTGTGCAGCAATAAAAATGCTGCTGAAATACTGATTTTTGAATGCGATCCAGTCAATGTTGTTTGTCACACTTATTTCTTCCGTCTCCTGTTCGCTGAGTTTCTCCGTATCGTCATTTGCCAGTTTATAGGTCAGAGACGAATACATATTTTCAAAGTAGAAACCTTTTTCCTGCTGACGGATTCTATCTTGCCAGTTGACGGAGAGCGTCTGTGTTTTCGGCGAGAAAAGGTTGGCCAGTCCGTTTGTACGGACTGAGAAATTCAGCATATAATTATCCGGAAGGAGATTATACACCAAATCGAGCGTCTCACCTTCAGGAGTCCGCAAACGCATTGTTGCCGTAGAATCGGTTACATCTACCGGAGTGAAAAAATAGTCCGATGTAGCCAGATTCCGATCTTTCATTTCAAAAATGAAATTCATGGCGGCATCCTTGTCATTGTATAAATTCAGGGATTGTTCCTTGTTTTCCTTGAAATCCTGGTAGCTCTTGAACTCTTTGAGCTGTACGTCCGAGATGGAGCCTCCTTTTGTATTGAGGGTAATCCGGATTTTATTATTTTCAAGCGTTACCGTTTTGTTCGTGCCGCTTAGGGCCTCATGAAAAATGCCCGTTGTATCAATCTCGGCCGGTTTGCCTACAACCGGAGCCTTGTTTTCTGATTTTACCTTTTCAGGGACTGTCGCTGCTTGTTCCGTTGACGGCACAGCCGGATTCTGACTTGTATTATAATAGCTGAAGCCGAAAAGCACTAAAGCGATGAGCACCAGTCCCGTAATGGTGTTTTTATCCATAAGATTTGTATTTCTTAAATTGAATTGAGATCTGTTTTCTCGTTACCGGTTGTTTTTGTTTTCGATGGCAGCTTTCACGAAATCCAGGAACAGAGGGTGGGGATGAAGAACTGTACTGGAATATTCCGGATGGAACTGTGTTCCGATGTACCATTTCAAGGTCGGAATTTCAACAATTTCAACAAGATCACAGTCCGGATTAGTTCCGACACACTCCATACCGTTCCGTTCATACTCCTCGCGGTAATCGTTATTAAACTCGTAACGGTGACGATGGCGCTCGCGAATGGTTTCTTTGCCGTATATACCACGCACCTTGCTGTTCTCCCGCAACTGACATTCATATCCGCCCAGACGCATGGTTCCTCCCATGTTCGTGATATTTTTCTGGTCTTCCATAATGTCTATTACATTATTCGTTGTCTTGGAGTCCATTTCGATGCTGTTGGCATCCGCATATCCGAGAACATTCCGTCCGAATTCGATTACCATCATCTGCATTCCCAGACAGATTCCAAATGTGGGCTTGTTCTGTTCGCGGCAATATTTTGCAGCAATCAGTTTTCCTTCTATGCCTCTTTGTCCGAAGCCGGGACATATCACTACGCCGTCCATGCTCTCCAATTCGCAAGCCACATTCTCCTCATTAAGTTTTTCACTGTTAACAAAATGCGTTTTTACTTTATAGTCATTGTAAGTGCCTGCTTGCGAGAGAGCTTCAAGTATACTCTTATAGGCGTCCTGTAAATCATATTTGCCTACCAGACCGATGTTAATGATTTCCGTAGCTTTGTGGCGACGTTCCAGGAAAGAGCGCCACGGACCAAGACCCGGAGTCTCGCCGACAGGCATTTCCAATTTTTGGAGAATCACGACATCCAGTTTCTCCTGCTGCATACGTACGGGCACTTCATATATGGTCGGTTCGTCCAGACTTTGTATTACAGCATCGGGAGCCACATTGCAGAAGTTGGCCACTTTCTTTCGTAGTCCTGCATTCAGTTCATGTTCCGCACGAAGCACAAGTATATCTGGTTGGATTCCTAAACTCTGCAATTCTTTTACAGAGTGCTGCGTAGGTTTGGTTTTCAATTCTTTTGCGGCAGCCAGATAGGGAACATACGCCAAATGTACGCAAACGGCATTTTTGCCCAGATCCCACTTTAATTGTCGGATGGCCTCAAGGAACGGGAGGCTTTCGATATCACCTACGGTTCCTCCCACTTCTGTAATGACGAAATCATAATGGTGTTTTTTTCCGAGATAGAGCATGTCGCGTTTTATCTCGTCTGTGATATGAGGTATCACCTGTATGGTTTTTCCAAGATAATCTCCTCTCCGTTCTTTCTCTATCACACTCTGGTAAATACGTCCCGTAGTTACATTGTTGTTACGGGTGGTTTGAATTCCAGTGAAACGTTCATAGTGTCCGAGATCCAGATCCGTTTCCTGCCCGTCATCCGTAACATAGCATTCTCCGTGTTCGTAAGGATTCAGAGTTCCCGGGTCAATGTTAATATATGGGTCGAACTTCTGAATCGTGATGTTAAATCCTCTGGCCTGCAATAGTTTTCCGATTGAGGAAGAAATGATACCTTTACCCAAGGAAGACGCAACGCCTCCGGTCACAAAAATGTATTTAGTCTCAGACACTTTGAAAAAGTTTTAGTTATACTTCTTTTTTATTTGGGCAAAATTACAAAAAATATCAGAAACTTTCAGGGTAAGATTTATAGAAATGATCATTAATTTTATAATAGTATGATGGAAGGCCATGGTTTGCCATCTCTTTCATTGTGGACCGAAGTGGATTTAAGGTTCCAAGATCCGACAAAGAAATAACTTCTGTAATTTGACCGGTAGAGCCGGATACATAGTTATGTTTGCTCGTAGATTTGTAGCCAGAAGAATTGAATTTACACAAAGTTTCGATATGTGTAATTCTAAACTAAAGTTAATTAACATTTGCTTTTCGCCCTCAAATGTATTATATTTGTCGACTCAAAGCAGAAGAACCCTGAAAGGACGCAATTTAGCGTCCTTTTTTCGTTGCTTAACGTGAAAAAAACATACTATCTTTTTTAAAAAAGGTCCTATCTTTTTTCTACAAAGCCTATTCTTGTGAAAAATAGGTCCGCTTTTCTTCAATTTATCTAAAATCTAAAAGTTAAACTTTGTATCCGCATACCAAATATCTCTAAATGTATTTTAGCGGTAAAAATCTATTTTCATACTTTGTCTGGACAAAATATAAGCACTTCGACCGAAGACAGCACTTCTTAATTCTTCATATTTCAGATCCACATTTCCACCTTTATTTCCACTTCAGGTTGGTGTTCTTTCTTCAGGCTTTAGTGTAAAAAAGCATGGATGTTGCTTGTTTCAATGAAAAATAAATTAACTTTGTATTTCATTAGCTAAATGCTCAACATAAACGCCATGAGATTCATCTATTTGCTATTTTTCTTATTCTTGTCCGGTTCCGCCAGTGCGCAACTGATGGAAAGAAATACAATAAAACGACAGAAAGAAATGATCAGGGCTATAGGGACGTTGTATACGGATTCCATAAGCAGAATAAACCAAAAATTCCAGACTTGGAAATATGAAAAGGATGATACGCTGAGCAATCCGTATTACTATGCGATCTTTGCCTCTCCTACATACTACAATTATCCGGTTCACAGAAATATAGGATCCATTTATTATCGTTTTTCTGAAGGCATTTCTCCCAATGAAATTCCTTACTATTCGCAGTTGGTTGAAGATGTCTCCACGGCTTTGACGAAAACGTATACGGAGACCCCATGGCTGATTGCCAATGATGAGAATCAGGAGTCGGGGAAAGAGGGTATCCGCGAGGATGTGAACACAACTGTAACACCACATGTCAAGTTCTCGGAAAGACTGAATAAAGAGAATGTGGAAGATCCTGTTGAAACAGACAGCAATGAAAACTGGGAAGTCGTAGTGAGGAAACCTGTCTTCTGGACTTTCAAAAGTAAATTCTCCTTACAGTTTACGCAGAACCACGTGTCGGACAACTGGCATAAGGGAGGAGAAAGCAATAACTCTCTGCAAGCCTCTTCAGACATCGAGGCCAATTTCAACAACAAGCAGAAAGTAACATTCACCAATAGGCTGGAGATGAGACTGGGATTCCAGTCCCTGCAACATGACGAGAAGCACAAATTCAAGACCAATTCGGACATGATACGTCTGACAAACCAATTGGGACTGCGAGCCATCAAGCATTGGAACTATACTGTTACGTTGCAAAGTTGGACACAGTTCTACCACGGCTACAAAAGCAATGATGACAGGGTGTATTCAGACTTCATGTCCCCATTTGAGTCCGTGCTCTCAATAGGTATGAACTACGAACTGAAACCCAAGAATTTCACGTTGACGGCTACTATTTCTCCGCTGGCTGTTCATTTCAAATATGTGGGCCGCAAGTATCTGGCCACGTCCTTTGGGGTGGATGAAGGAAAACATACGAATTATGAATACGGATCTACTGTCACAATCAATCACAACTGGAATGTGTTCAAAAACGTATCGTGGAACGGCCGCATCTATTATTTCTCGGACTATGAGAAAACTTTGGTGGAATGGGAAAACACTATTAATTTTAAAATCAACCAATTATTAAGTTCTAAATTGTTCCTGCATACCCGTTTTGATGATAGCGTGAATCGCAATGAGGACAACGATACCTTTTTCCAGTTTAAGGAATGGTTCTCGCTGAGTCTGGATTTCTCATTTTAAAATAGCTAACTTTCTGTTCTGATTTATGAAAATTATAGGAGTAACCGGTAATTACCCCGATTCCGAATACAATATTTCAACGGCCAATACGTTTTTGAATAAAGGAGTATCCATATATACGGTTCCCGATACGGCATTGCTTAGAAACGGAAATCCCTTTTTCATCCCAGAATATGCCCCGCGTTGCACAATGCAAGTGCATCTGGTGGCAAGAATATGTCGCTTAGGCCGGTATATCTCTCCGCGTTTCGCGCACAGATATTATGATGCCTTGACAGTGGGAATAGCCTTTACGGCACAGGATTTATTCGAACAGCTTCGTGCGGCCGGCGCTCCCTGGGACATCAGCAAGGGATTTGACGGTGCGGCCGCAGTAGGAACTTTCAAAGAGATAGATGAAAAGGACAGACGAACGGCCAGACCGTATCTGAGAATGGAAATAGATAAGAACACAGAACTTGAAGTAAAGACGGAAAATATGATAAATTCCATAGAAAACCTGATATCCTGCGTAAGCAAGTTTTATATGTTGCGTCAGGGAGATTTGATTTTCACAGGATCGCCTGGCGTATCTGCCGTTGCACGCATAGACACACACGTGGATGCTTTTTTAAACGAAGAGCGTCTACTTTCCTTCAACATTAAATAAAGGCTGGTGTTATGATAAAAAGAGGCTATATATTATCATTCCTTTTAGTTCTTTGCAACAGCATTGCCGCAGAGGATTTTTTTTCTGTTCCGGTTTCGGATTTTCGGGTGACAAATGAAGGGATGCCTGAATTTACGATACAGATTCCAGCTGATGAGATAACTGATGGAAACAGTTACCGGATATATCTGGAATACCCTGAATATAAGAATCTCTCAGGTGAAGAAATCCGGAGAATTAAAAAGGCGGGCCAGGCGATAGCAGACAGTATAGAAGTGCGCAGTACCCTTGGTATATGCAGAAAGGCAAAAGTTCTTGATGTTCATTTTGTTCCCGTTATAAAAAATGGAAACCGGTGGTTACGTTTGGTATCGGGCAAACTGAAAATCGTTCCCATCCAGACGTCAAAAGCCCGGAACACCGCTGTTTCGCTTAATAGCCGGCAACCCAGATGGAAGGAATCATCTGTTCTTTCAGCGGGAAAATGGGTGAAGATACGGGTGGCAAATGAAGGTATTTATGAACTCACACGCGAGAAACTTGCCGAACTTGGATTTACCGATATGTCCAAGGTAAGACTGTATGGGTATGGCGGTCTCATACAGGAGGAGAATTTCAAGTTCAATGAACGTGGCCAGGTGGAGGACGATCTGAATGAAGTGCCTCTATACAGACGCGACCATTCTGTCTTGTTTTTTGCCGAGGGAACTATCCGGTGGACTTGGGACTCTTACTATTCGAAATGGCAGCATCGGAATAACAATTATTCCCGGTATTCCTATTATTTTCTGACGGAAGGCGAGGAGCCTGCTCAATTTGAGAAAATCACACCTGCAAGCAGCCCTTCCAAAGGCTTTTCCTATATCTGGCATCATGCCCTGTTAGACGATGACGCATATAGCTGGTTTGGCGGAGGTAGCGAGATGTATGATTCCTACGACTTTGCAAATGGAAATACACATACATATCGGTTGGCAACTTCGGGGCTTTATGACCAGCAAGATCTGAAAGCGACAGTTGATATTTCATTCGCCGCTGCAAGCAGTTCCTCAAAGACCGATGTCAGCGTTGCGTTGAACAACAATAAGCTGGGAAACTTTTCAATAGGAATTTATGATACCGAGACCGAAAGTGGCCGAGAGGTGCGAAAATCTTATAATCTGTCGGTCGGTTCATTACAGATAGATAATGCTTTCCGTTTCATGACCGGCCAATCCAATTCCGCACGTCTGAACTACATAAGATGTACGTATCCGCGAAAACTTGATGCCAAAGATGCACCATATTCTTTTGTTCCGGGCACAGATAATTCTGTTGTCGAGTTGAAGATCAGCAATGCCACAGTCAATACGCGGGTGTGGAGACTGGGAGAATGTGGCAGCCCCATATCTGAAATAGACGGTCAGATTTCGGAATCGGCAACCCTAAGCGTATGCATAGAAGAACCTTTGCGTCGATATGTCATTGTTGATGTTGCCGGCCGGTATCCCTCACCGGACATCGTGGGTAGAGTTGGCAACCAGAATCTCCACGCCGATGGTCCGGCCGATATGGTAATTATTGTTCCACCGAGCGGTAAACTGACCTCCGAAGCGGAAAGACTTGCTAAGGCACATCGGCAAAAAAACGGTTTAAGAGTAAGGGTTGTAAATGCCGGACAGATCTATAACGAATATTCCTCAGGAACCCCAGACGCATCGGCCTATAGGCGCTACATGAAGATGCTGTATGACAGGGCGGGAAATCAGAACGATATGCCCAAATATCTTTTGCTCTTTGGAGATTGTGCCTGGGACAACCGTATGCTCAGCAATGAGTGGAAAGCATATTCTCCAGACGACTTTCTGCTGGCATACGAAGTGAACGCTCAATATGAGACAAATCGGACGGAGGTCTCTTTCGGAACTCTCTACAGTTATGTGACAGATGATTACTTTGGTCTTTTGGATGACGGGGAGGGCGGAAACATGGAATATGAAAAGATCGACTTGAGCATCGGGCGCTTTCCGTGTCACGAACCGGCTGTTGCAAAAGTTCTTGTAGACAAAACAATCACATATATGGAAAACTTGCATACAGGAGCTTGGAAGAATTCGATATATGTATTGGGAGATTACGGGGACAATAATCTTCACATGAATGATGCCGACAAAGTTTTCAATCAGATCGAGACTTCCACTCGGGACAAATTCATACAGAGGAGAATGTATTGGGACGCTTACCCGTATACGGTAACGTCAACTTCCAAAACATTCCCGCAGGTAAGTGCTAAATTGCGGGATGCAATGAAGCAGGGAGCTTTGTTGTTCAATTATAGCGGACACGGCTCTCCCGAACAGCTATCAAAAGCCGTTATTTTGAAGGAAAATGACTTTTCGTCCATAAGTTCCGGCAACAAATATGCTTTGTGGGTATTGGCTTCGTGTGAGATAACACCGTTTGATTCTCAGAAAAACGACATCGGTCGTTCGGCATTTTACAATCCTACCGGAGGCGCCGTCGGGGTGGTCTGTGCTTCCCGTTCGGTTTATGCTTCTTACAATAACAGTCTGAACGTGGCATACTCGAAATATCTGTTTGGAAAGGATGAAAAGGGAATGCCCTACAGCATCGGGGATGCTTTGCGGATGGCAAAAATGGAGATGGTTAGTGCATCCAAAGATGTGAGCATAAACAAGTTGAAATATGTTCTGATTGGGGATCCGGCTGTAAGATTGACTGCACCGACCGGAAATGTGATGCTGGAGAGGATCAATGGCACGGAACTTTCAGCTGCGACAAGACTACAGTTGAAGGCCGGATCCGTAGCCCGTTTCGAAGGATATATAGAGAATGGTACCGGAACGTCTGCCGACACACAGTTTACAGGTATTGTCACTGCCTCTGTTTTTGACAGAAAGGAGACGATTGTCTGCAAAAACAGTAACAACAGTGAAAGTACAAAACCGGAAGTCTACACGGAACGCACAAAGAAAATATATGAGGGGAGTGATTCCATCCGCAACGGTAGATTTGTTCTTGAAATACCGATACCTCGTGATATCAGTTACACGGATGACAGCGGAAGAATAACATTTTATGCGGTCAACAAAGAGCATACGTTGGAATGTCATGGATATAACGAGCAGTTCTCTCTGAACGGAACAGATGAAAATGCTGCTCCGGATAATGCTGGTCCCGAGGTGTATGTTTATCTGGACCGTCCGAATTTTCCGGATGGAGGACAGACAACAACCGCTCCGTTGTTCATGGCAGACATAGAAGATGATTGCGGCATCAATGCCGCCGGGAGCAGTATCGGACATGATATGGAACTGATTTTGGACGGAAATACCTCGGACATAAGAAAACTCAATGATTATTTCACTTATGACTTCGGCAGTTACAGAAAAGGAACCATTGCTTATAAATTGACGGATCTGACACCGGGCAAGCACACATTATCTTTTAAAGTATGGGACGTGAATAATAACTCAACCGTAAAGGCTCTCAATTTTAACGTAAGTACCGCGGACTTACCTGAAGAAAATAGTGCTTATGCTACGGAGAATCCGGCTCGAATACAGACCAAATTTATAACGACATTCGGAAATAAGGAGAAAATACATTCTGTGACAACGGAGGTTTATGACATTTCCGGCCGTTGCGTATGGCAGAATACAAACAGCAGTGATGGCAATAGCGGATATAGTTCGGTAATATGGAATTTGACAGATAATACGGGAAACCGTCTGCCTGCCGGTATTTATCTCTACAGATCCCGAATCACGTCAGACAGTGTAACGATAGAGACCGACGCGAAAAAAATAATAATCTTGAAACAATAAAAAAGCATTTCAATAGTTTTTCTATAAAGTAAAAGAACATATTTCAACCATGAAAAGAATAAGCATAATGATCTCTTTCATTGCCTTGTTTGTAGCTTCAGCTACGGCAGATGACAATGATATAAAGAAAAAGTTTAATCCAGTTATGACGGCTGTGATTTCGCAGAGCATTGCCGGGGATGCACGTGCCGGAGGTTTGGGTGATATCGGTGCAGCTACAGATCCGGATGTAAACTCTCAAAGTTGGAATCCGGCCAAGTATCCGTTTACCATTAGCCGTGCGGGGCTGTCCATTAATTACACCCCTTGGCTTCGGCAGCTTACGGATGGCATTGCATTGGCAAATATGGTAGGTTACATCCGTCTGGGAGATTATCAGGCTGTCAGTGCTTCATTGCGTTACTTTACGCTGGGAGAAGTAATGACCAATGATGCCAATATGACGGTCAAGCCGTACGAAATGGCTGTGGATGTAGCCTATTCCCGTATGTTGAGCGAGAAATTCTCGGCGGCAGTAGCATTACGCTATATGTACTCGGACCTGAACGGTCATTATTCTGACGACATGACACCCGGGTCTGCTTTTGCTGCGGACATTGCATGTTATTATAACAATTACGTGATGATGGGAGGGCGAGAATGCCAGTTGGCCTTAGGTTTGAACATCAGTAACATCGGAACGAAAATCAATTATGGCGGCGATTATTCATATTTTATTCCTACAAACCTTAGGCTGGGACTAAATTATATGATACCTCTCAATGAGTATAACCGCTTTTCTATATGCGCGGACATAAACAAATTGCTGGTGCCTTCCATGCCTCTGAAAGGAGTAAATGAAGACGGAACACCTGAGACCGAAGAGGATTATCAGGAGCGGATTCGCAAGGATTACTATGACGTCTCCTCCATCTCCGGAATTTTTAAGAGCTTCGGAGATTCTGAGAGAGGATTTAAAGGTGAATTGGAAGAAATACAATGGGGTGTAGGTGCCGAATATACATATAATGATAAATTTACGCTCAGAGCCGGTTATCATAATGAAAGCGCCAGCCAGGGTAACAGAAAATACTTTACGGTAGGAGCCGGATTTCGGATGAACGTGCTCTCGATAGATGCGGGTTATGTTATAGCGACTGCTCCCAGCAATCCCTTGGACCAGACTCTGAGAGTTTCTCTGGCCTTTGATTTTGACGGTATAAAGGAAATGTTCGGAAGAAGGAGATAAGGTATGAAAATCAGAGTAGGTATGGGATATGATGTCCACCGTCTGGTTGAGGGACGGGATTTATGGTTGGGAGGAATAAGACTGGAGCATCCTAAAGGATTATTGGGCCATAGTGATGCCGATGTGCTGATACACGCTATTTGCGATGCTTTGTTAGGTGCGGCCAACCTGCGAGATATAGGCTTTCACTTTCCCGATACGAAAGATGAGTTTCACAATGTTGACAGTAAAATTCTATTACGTGAGACTGTTCTGTTATTGAGAAAAAAAGGGTATGTGATTGGCAATATAGATGTTACAGTCTGTGCGGAACACCCGAAACTGAATACTCATATAAGTAAAATGAAGGAATGCCTTGCGCCTCTGATGGAAGTAACTGTGGATGATATTTCCATTAAGGCTACTACAACTGAAAAACTGGGTTTCACCGGTCGCGAAGAAGGCATATCAGCTTACGCTGTCACACTTATTGAAAAGGTTTAAAAAATTGGGAAATGAAAAAGTTATTTCATTTCCCAATTTTTTATGGCTTCTGTGAAAATACCCGGAACTGGTGATTTTCATTCATCAGGCAGCCAATTTATGACAGGAGGAAAGATTCTCTCCCGCCTTTTTTTTAATTTTGCATGGATTTAGAAAAGTAGAAGATGAAGTTATCTGAGCTGCATACTGGAGAAAGAGCCGTTATAGTAAAAGTTGCCGGTCACGGTGGTTTTCGCAAACGTATTGTCGAAATGGGTTTTGTAAAAGGGAGGGAAGTAAAAGTCATACTCAATGCTCCTTTGAGAGACCCTATCGAATATGAATTATTGGGTTATAAGATTTCTCTGAGACGTGAAGAAGCTGGATTGGTGGAAGTCATCAGCGAAAAAGAAGCAAAGGCACAAGTTCGCATCACTTCACAGGGGCAAAATTCTCTTTTGCCGGTTTCCTCTGTTGGGGAGAGAATGGATAAAACCGGACGTCTGTCTAATAACGAAGAGACGGGAACCTCGTTGGAGCAACGGATGGAACGGCTGGCCGATGAGAAAGGACGCATTATTAATGTGGCTCTGATAGGAAATCCTAACTGCGGTAAAACCTCTTTGTTCAATATGGCTTCGGGTAGTCATGAGCACGTGGGGAACTACAGCGGAGTCACAGTCAATGCTAAGGAAGGAATGTTCAGATGGGGAGGTTACAAGTTTAGAATTACGGATTTGCCGGGGACCTATTCGCTTTCAACGTACAGTCCGGAAGAGCTTTACGTACGTTGCCATTTACTGGAGAATATTCCGGATATAGTGATCAATGTCATAGACACTTCCAATCTGGAGAGGAATCTGTACCTCACTACTCAATTGATCGACATGAACCTGAGAATGGTTGTCGCATTAAATATGTATGACGAAGTAGAGAAAAATGGGGATGTGTTGGATTATAGAACTTTGGGGGCATTGTTGGGAGTACCGATGGTTCCGACAGTATCAAGGTCGGGTAGGGGATTGGATGACCTTTTCAATATGGCCATTGCCGTTTATGAGAGCAACGATCCGTCTCTGGCCCGTCACATCCACGTAAATCACGGAGCCGAACTGGAAGCCAGCATTGACAGGATAAAAATGGCATTTCAAAAGAATGAGGACATACGCTATAAATATTCAACGCGTTATTTGTCGGTGAAATTTCTGGAAAATGATAAGGAAATCAATGAGTTTGTGGAGACATTGCCGAATCATGATGAACTCATAGCCATCCGATACTCCGAGCAATATCGGCTGAATCAGGAACTTCACACAGACGCAGAGGCAGCTCTTGTAGATGCCAAATATGGTTTTATACAGGGGGCTTTGTTGGAGACGTATAGACCACATACACACAAAAAAAGGAATGAAACCATCACCTCACGTATTGATGCGGTTGTTACACACCGATGGCTGGGATTTCCATTGTTTTTTGTTTTGCTCTGGCTAATGTTTGAAGGGACATTTGTTTTGGGCGATTATCCTATGCAGGGAATAGAATGGCTGGTTCGGCAAACCGGAGACTTTGTTGCAGCAAATATGGCATCCGGACCTTTAAAAGATCTCGTAGTCAATGGCATCATAGGTGGAGTGGGGAGCGTCATCGTATTCCTTCCCAATATTCTTATACTTTATCTTTTCATATCATTGCTCGAAGATTCAGGATATATGGCGCGGGCTGCTTTTATCATGGACAAGGTGATGCACCGCATGGGACTACACGGAAAGTCCTTTATTCCGATGATCATGGGGTTCGGTTGTAACGTTCCTGCCGTTATGGCAACACGTACCATTGAAAATCCTAAAAGCCGTTTAATTACAATGCTCGTGACTCCTCTTATGTCCTGTTCTGCACGTCTGCCTATCTATATTATTTTGATCAGCACCTTCTTTCCACATCACGGAAGTCTGATCATGTTGGGGCTTTACGCTTTCGGCATTCTGATGGCAATTTTGATGGCACGACTTTTCAGCAAACATGTAATGAAAGGGGAGGATCTGCCATTTGTCATGGAGCTTCCTCCATACCGGTTGCCTAATTCCCGGTCCGTTTTTCGCCATACATGGGGAAAAGGACGGCAATATCTGCATAAAATGGCAGGCATAATCCTGTCTTTTTCCGTTCTGATCTGGTTTCTGGGGTATTATCCACAATCGAAAACGACTGACCCACAAATTGCAAAAAGTGGGTTGGTTGACAATACCAATCAGTTATCATATCTTGAAGAAATAGGGCAAACCATATCGCCAGTTTTGGAACCATTGGGTTTTGACTGGCGCATGAGTGTGGGCATACTATCAGGTATAGGTGCGAAAGAATTAGTGGTCAGCACTTTAGGTGTTATGTATGCAGGAGAGAAATTTGAGGGAAATGTGTCAGAAAATGAAAACCATTTGCAGTCGGCCTTGCATCAGTCATTGTCTCCCGCAGCTGCATTGGCATATTTGGTGTTTATTCTGTTATATTTTCCATGTATTGCTACAATAGTTGCCATACGCCATGAAAGCAACTCTTGGAAATGGGCAATCTTTACAGCTGTATATACGACATTACTTGCATATGCTTGTGCTTTCATCGTATATCACATAGGCTTAGAGTTTGGCCTGGGATAATTTCAGCCTTATATCTTATAAAATAATCGTACCGCTATTATGTTTAATAGCAAATATTAGAAACAGACTTTTAACACCAATAAAGGAATAAGTAGTATCTTTGCTTTATAAGCAAAAGGTATGGAAAATATAGAAGCTGGCCTGCCTGCACTTCCGGCAGGCGTACAGTATCTACAATTTAAGAATATAACGGATAATCGAGGCGCACTTTGCATAGCACAGCAGAGTTGTCTTCCTTTTCATGTAGAGCGCATCTTTTGGATTCACAATGTCCCGCCCGGTAAGGAACGTGGAAGTCATGCACATCGAACCTGTTCTGAAATTTTAGTACCACTCGGCGGAAGTTTCAAACTGACAGTGACAGATGGCAAAATCATGGAAACCTTACAATTGAATAACCCATCAATCGGAATTCTGATTCCACCAATGGTATGGTGCCGACTTTCGGATTTTACCCCAGGATGCGTATGTATGTGCATGGCATCTGAGAGCTATGATGAAACGGGATATATCAATAAATTTGAGGATTTTATAAAGGCAATCAATGAGGATTGAAGTTGTCAGATATGAAGATTCCATGAAACGGATGTGGGATGATGCGGTAAGGACTTCGCGAAATGCCACATTTCTATTTGAACGGGACTTCATGGATTATCATCAAGACCGCTTCACGGATGCCTCACTTCTGTTTGTTAACGAGAAAGGGAAAATCCGTGGACTCTTCCCTGCCAATATTCTGGCAGACAAGCATCGGATAGACAGTCATGGCGGACTTACTTACGGAGGCCTGTTACTATCAGAACGGACAGAGAGTGCAGAAGTTGCAGAAATGTTCAAGGCTCTTGTTTTTTACTATAGATCATTGAATTGCCACAGTTTGAAATATAAGCCAGTTCCCCATATCTATCATTGTTGTCCGGCAGAAGAAGAATGCTATTTTCTGTTTCGTGCCGGAGCTACATTACTGGCCCGGGCATTATCCTCTGCCATAAATCTGCGCTATCCCCTACCCTTCAATAATTTACATCTCAGAAAATATAAAAATGCGCGAAAGAGGAATTTACAAATCAAGGAAACTCACTCCCTGTTGCCAGAGTTCTGGAGCATACTTCAAGAGGTTTTGATTCAGCGTCATTCCGTAGCCCCTGTGCATAGCCTGAGTGAGATAAGGAAGTTGATCATGAATTTCCCGGATCATATCAAACTGTACACAATTCTCGGGAATACGGGTGAAGTGATAGCCGGAAGTCTGTTGTTCCTCACGCAGACCACAGTACATGTGCAGTACATAGCAGCCAATGACATGGGACGTGAATACGGTGCTTTAGACTGGCTGTTTCATTGTTTGATAGAAACATACGGCAATAACGGCAAACATACATTTTTTGATTTCGGAATTTCGACCGAGAATGAAGGAAAAAAACTTAACCAAGGCCTTGTCTTTCAGAAAGAAGGCCTGGGAGGTCGGGCCGTCTGCTACGATACGTATATGCTGAATTTAGATAATAATCCATTGTTATGAGGGTCCCCTATTACGATTTGTCACGGATAACGCAAAGTTTTGAACCTGAACTATCAGCCGCTATTTCCCGTGTGACACAGTCTGGATGGTTCCTGAGAGGAGAATCCGTCAAACGCTTTGAAAAGGATTTCTCGGATTTCATCGGTGTGCGGCATTGTATAGGGACAGGTAACGGGCTTGATGCACTCACACTGATATTGCTGGCCATGAAGGAACTGGAAGGCTGGAAGGATGAGGAACAAATTGAAGTAATTGTTCCGGCATTTACATTTATTGCCAGTGCGTTGGCTGTGACGCGAGCCGGTATGCGTCCGGTATTTTGTGATGTCGGGGAAGATTTTCTGTTGGATCCCTATCAAGTGGAAGCCGTAATCACGCCGCAGACGAAAGTACTCCTTCCAGTCCATTTATATGGTAAGACATGCGACATGCAAACTTTGAGGGCATTGGCTCGGCAATACAATCTGAAAATCGTTGAAGATGCAGCCCAGGCACACGGGGCATTCTACATGGGAAAACATGCCGGAAACTTGGGAGATGCCGCTGCCTTCAGTTTTTATCCCGGAAAGAATCTGGGAGCTTTAGGTGATGGCGGAGCTGTGGTCACAAATGACGGAAAACTGGCAGAGATGGTACGCATTCTGGCCAATTATGGAGCTCGCGAAAAGTATACACATGAAGTTATGGGATTCAATAGCCGTCTTGACGAAATTCATGCAGAAGTGCTGTCCTTGAAACTGAAAAGATTGGACGAAGACAATGACCGGCGGAGACAGATAGCCAAAAGATACGGAGAGGAAGTTAGGAACTCTCATATCAGATTGCCATATCGCAGGAATGTACAAGCCAGTGTATTCCACATTTATCCGATTCTGACAACAAGCCGTGACAAGTTGCAAAAGCACATGGCTAATGCCGGTATCGAGACTCTGATTCATTATCCTACAGCCATACACCTTCAGACTGTCTATTCAGATCATGGCCAAAAAACTTTCAGAAATTCCGAACGTTTTGCTGCCGAAGAATTAAGCCTGCCGATAAGCCCTCTGCTAAGTGATGGCGAGATTCAATATATTATAGACAATTTAAATGACTACAAACCATGACACTTGACATATTGATATGTTCGTTAGATAAAGGCATCGTCAGAGTAGAAGATGTTCTGATGCCAATTCAAGAAGGAGTACGATATATCGTATCTTACCAATATACGGACGAACGTTATTTGGAATTGATTCCTTCCATATTGGGTGAACGTCCGGATGTGGCAGTTTATAAATACCGTGGACAAGGTCTTTCAGCCAACCGCAATTTAGCAATGGAAAAGGCTACGGCAGATCTGGTCATGTTTGCGGATGACGATACACGCTATACGATAGATACGGTAAAGAACATCACGGAAGCGTTCGACAAGTACCCCGATATGGACGTAGCCTTTTTCCGAGTCAGCACGTACACTGGAAGGTCCTTGAAAGCCTATCCCGATGATGAAAGGGAGATTAAGGCTATGCCGGAATCCTATTCCATATCCACCATTGAAATGGTTTGCCGCAGAAATAAGGTACAGGGTCACCTCAGATATGATGAGAGGTTTGGGTTGGGAACCAAATTTCTGACATGCGGAGAAGAAGAGATATGGTTTGAGGACGCTCTGCGACAAGGATTGAAGATGAGGTATTTCCCGCAAAAAATTGCAGAGACCTCCACCATGTTGAAAAAAAACATGATTTACGTCGATGCCGGTGTACAGAGGAGTCACGGGGCATTCACATATTACATGCACGGGAACAAGGCTTGGTGGATATGCTCGTGTTTTGCCCTGAACTCCGCCATGAACGGAATGTGTCATTTCTGGCCCATGATGAAACATCTGATCGAAGGAATCCGGTATATGCAGCGTACTACGTGAGATGGCACTTCTGAGCATATTGATCTCAACAGCAGGCGAGCGTATCAGACACGTGCCTGCCATATTTTTGCCCGAAAGGGCAGACGTAAGGTATATCGTGTCTTGGCAAAACTGTGGTCTGTCCCTCCCACTGGAAGTGAAAGAAAATTTTAAGAGAAACGATGTAGAGTTATACTCCCTTTCAGGAAAAGGGCTTTCGCGCAACCGCAACAATGCTCTGCGTCACTGTCGTACTCCATTTGCCCTTATTGCAGACGATGATGTAAGCTATACCGAAAAACAGATAAACAATCTGTTGAACCTTATGACCGGCCACCCGCAGGTTGACATATTCTGTTGCAGAGTGGAGGGTCAGAATGGTGAGTTTCTGAAAAGCTACTCCCCCGCCCCATTCAGTTATAAGGGGCGACCGGCCGGGAGCTACTTTTCTTCCATTGAAATCGCATTACATATAAATAAGAGAATGCCATTCTTTGACGATCGTTTCGGCTTAGGTGCAGGTTTCCTGTCGTGCGGAGAGGAAGAAGTCTTTCTGCATGATGCGGATGCGGCAGGTTTGAACATCCGCTATTTCCCGCTCACCATTTGCAGAACAAGTGACATACAGACGACAGGAACGCGCTTTGCCGAAGACGTGCGTGTGAGACGTTCAAAGGGAGCGGTACTGTATATTTTGCACGGTTACTGGGGGGCTGTGGTACGTTGTCTGAAATTTTATTTTCTTCATTGCCCCCTTCTGCATTTTTCCGCCCTGCGCGATATGACAGATGGCATACGTTATATAGAAAAAGCAAGAAGATGCTGATATCTATCGTCATACCGGTATATAACAGAGAACGCACTCTTCCTCGCCTGTTTCGTTCCTTGCTGTCACTGACTTATCGACCGCTGGAGGTTATATTGGTGGACAATATGTCTGGAGACAGTTCCTTTAAATTATGTCAGGAATTTCAAGAACAGAATAGTCAAGAACACTTTTTTGTCCGATTGACCAGAAACGAACGTCAGGGAACATGCAGTTGCAGAAACAAAGGTCTCGCCATGGCAAGAGGAGAGTATGTCTATTTTTTTGATTCGGATGATGAGATTTCCGCCGAATTCTTTGAAGATACCCGGCAATACGAAGGAGCGGACATGATCTGTGCTCCCACAGTTATGTATTTTGAGGACGGGACAAGAAAAGTGAGGGATTTCATCCCCTCTTCCTCTGTGACGGATCATATTATAACTTCCATGCTATCTACCCAAAGTTGCCTGCTGCGAACCGAATTCATGAAATCCGCAGGAGCCTGGAATGAGAATTTGCGCAGATGGAATGACTGGGAATTAGGTATACGCCTGTTACTACACTGTCCCCGTCTGATTTGGATGAAGGGAAAGGCCTATCATAAGATCTATCAGCACAGTGACAGTATTTCCGGAAAAACATTCTCCGAGGATTATGAAGCTCTGCTCATTGCTATTGAAACGGCACATGAAGATATAAGATTATTGTCTGACGGACCGAATGAATTACGGAGAAATAGTCATGCGCTTGCTGCCAAATTGGCTATGCTCTCCTCTCTATTGTATCGGGAGAAGGACAAGATACATTCAAAGGATGCTCAGCAGAAGGTGAACGTGCTTTTATCTGATCATTTTGTACTTAGATGTTTATTCAATAGCTTTATCCGCTTGGCAAAATTCGGTGTAAGGGGCACATGGAGACTATACCATCTTTTTATTTCGTGATATACCATTTTCTCATGCCATGAAAAAAATATCACCCTATGAAATTGAACTGCTGGTAAAATTTTTGTTATATTTGTTTTGATTTATCAGTTATCATTTATCATTTCCCTAAGTACATGACAAAAATTTGAAAATATCAAATTTCGGCTTGTAGAGAGGTCTGAGGAGAACATTTTCGATTTC
>VSQE01000059.1 GCA_009775705.1 Prevotellamassilia sp. | reverse complement strand
GTACGTACATAAGGCAGTCCGGCGGTGAAGTTCACGCCGTCGTCCATCGAGAGCGCCTTGAAAGGCACCAGTCCCTGGTCATGATACATGGCCAGAACCCCGTCAAAATGCCGGTAATGCCCGGCCCCGAAAAATCCGTCCGCCGGATACGGGCCGAAACATTGTATGCCGGAATCGAAAGCAGCCTGTACGGCCGGAGCGATGCAATCCTTCTCTTCCGTACCCAGCAGTCCCGCATCTCCCGCATGGGGATTCAGGGCAAGCACGGCTATACGAGGGGCCGAAAGCAGAAAATCATGGCGCAGACTGCGGTTAAAAAGACGGATTTTCCGTTCCACTTGCTCGCCGGTAATGCTCTCCGCCACCTGCGAAAGAGGCTGATGCGTCGTCACCAATGCCACCTTCATCCTATCGTTTGACAAGATCATCAACGGCTCGTCCCCTTCTCCTCCCAAACGGTTGGAAAGGTATTCGGTATGACCGGAAAAGCGAAAGTCGTCACACTGGATGGTAGCTTTGTTCACCGGAGCTGTCACCAACACGTCTATGCGGCCGGCTTTCAAGTCCTCCACAGCCCTTTCCAAAGCCGACAAGGCCGCACGGCCGCCTTCGGCATCCGGTTGTCCCAGCGTCACTTTCACCTCGTCCTCACAACAATCCAGCAAGTTCAGCATGCCTTCTTCGGCCTCACTGGCCGATGCGATATTGTGAAAGTTCACATTCATATCCAAAACCTTACGGTGATAGGCCGCAATTTTGGGCGATCCGTAAACAACAGGCACACAGATCTCCATCATGGAGCTTTCGGCAAAAGTCTTCATGATGAGCTCATAGCCTATGCCATTCGTATCACCGTGCGTCAACCCCACTTTCAGCAAGCGTAAAGAGCGGGCACCTCCTTCGGCCGGGACCTCTGCGAGACCGTTGTTTTTATTTTCTGTATCTGTAGTCATATATCAAATTATTTTTAGTATTCGCTGATGTCAAAAAAAACTTCATTTGTATTCCTCCTCCTGACAGGCTTCCCTTCCCGCTGTCGACAACAGGCCACAAGCTGCCATGATGTCTTCGCCACGCGAGGCCCGTATTGTGGTAAAAACGCCATGTTCCGTCAGATAATCCCTGAAAGCAACCATGCGTTTCTCGTCCACCCCACGGAGAGGGGTTTCCGGAATGGAATGGAAACGGATCAGGTTGATCCGGCAATCCAGCCCTCGCAACAAGTCAACCAAAGCAGCGGCATCAGAGCGGGAATCGTTTACTCCGTCAAAAACGATATATTCAAAGGTGAGCCTGCGCTGTTTCGGCACTTCGGCATTGCGCGGCCCCCGCCGTGCAAAATCATATTCGCGCAGGACCTCCACCATCTCGCTGATCGGAAAAGCCTTTTCCGCCGGCATCAGTTCCATGCGCCCGCTGTGCAAGGGGTGGTGCAGACTGATTGCCACATTACACGGATTTTCTTCCAACAACCGTCGCAGTCCCCTGCGCACTCCCACCGTAGAGATCGTGATGCGTCGCGGACTCCACGCCAACCCCCAACCGGAGGTCAGCACTTCCGTCGCCCGATTCACATTCTCCCAGTTGTCCAGCGGTTCGCCCTGGCCCATGAACACAATGTTCGTCAGCCGCTCCCGCTCGGGCAAGGAATATATCTGGTTCAGGATGTCGCCGACACCGAGCGAAGCAACATAACCCTGCCGGCCCGTCATGCAAAAACGGCACCCCATTTTGCACCCCACCTGACAGGACACACATACCGTTGCGCGTTCGCCGTCCGGAATAAACACCGTCTCAACATAATGGCCGTCTTCCGTCTCAAAGAGATATTTGGCCGTTCCGTCCTTCGACCGCATCACGCCGACCGGTTCTTTCCTTCCGATCCGATACCGGCAGGCCAGACTTTGCCTTCCCGCCTTCGACAGATTGGTCATTTCATCCCACCGGGCCGCACCGGTCACATACAGCCATCGGGCCAGTTGTTTTCCGGAAAAACGGGGCAGTCCGGCCTCCACGGAAATTGCCGTCAGTTCCTCCGGATTCTTTCCGAGCAATACATCGGCCGGCTCCGTGCTTTCCATATCCTGCAACATTTTCATTCAATGTCATTATTTTTAGAGATACAAAAATATGAAAAAAACTTCGAAAAGCCCCAAAAGAGATTATAGAATAAGTTCCCGGCCATTCTTTTCGGCATCTTTTCCCGATTCGAGGCAGAACTATGAAATTCCACAACGGATAGAAAAAAGGGAAACTTCGCTTTCTTCATGCGACTTTGTACCCAACAAATACAGCATGTTTCCCCTCTCCTCATCCGGACATCCCCAAAAGGCTTCTTCCATATCTCGTTTTTTCTGCGTACTTTTGCAGACATTAGAAAAATACAGACCACAACGTGACTCACAAATACAGACAAGAAAACATCAAGCCGTATAACGATGAAGAATCGAAAGGCCAGCAGGTGGAACGCATGTTCGACAGCATCGCCCACTGCTATGACCTGCTGAACCATCTTCTGTCATTCGGCATAGACCGTCGGTGGCGCCGCGCCGCCATAGACTCGCTGCGCCCCTATTCCCCGCAACACATCCTGGACGTAGCCACCGGAACGGGCGATTTCGCCCTGATGGCCGCACGGCGGCTACATCCCGTAAGCCTGTTGGGCACAGACTTGTCCGAAGGCATGCTATCCGTAGGACGCTGCAAGGTGGAAAAAGCGGGCCTCACCGGAACCATCACCTTCCGGAAAGAAGATTGCATGAGCCTGACGCTCCCCTCCGACACATTTGACGCAGTCACAGTGGCCTATGGCATACGCAACTTCGAGAATCTGGACTGCGGCCTGCGGGAGATGCTCAGAGTCATGCGCCCCGGAGGCCGGCTGGTCATCATTGAGCTGACAGCCCCCACACGTTTCCCCATGAAGCAACTTTTCGGGTTCTACTCCCACGTGCTGATGCCCACTCTGGGGCGCATCATCTCGCGCGACAGCAAAGCCTACACCTACCTGCCGGCAACAATGGAAGTGTTCCCACAAGGCGAACGGATGCAGGAAATCCTGCGCAATGCCGGATTCAAGGACGTGGCGTTCCACCGCTTCACTTTCGGACTAAGCACACTCTACACGGCCACCAAATAGAAAAAAGGCACAAAAAAACACAGACAGTCATGAACTTATACGGACTTATCGGATTCCCGTTGGGACACAGTTTTTCGGTCCGCTTCTTCACCGAAAAATTCGAGCGTGAAGGCATTGCGGCCCGCTATCTGAATTTCGAGATACCGACCATCGGCCAACTGCCCGAAATCATCAGGGAACATCCCGACCTGCACGGACTGAACGTAACCATTCCGTACAAACAGGCCGTACTGCCGCTACTCGACACCCTCAGCGAAGAGGCTGGGAAAATCGGAGCCGTAAACGTAATCCGCATACGCCACGAGGGTGGCATCGTCCTCACGGAAGGCCACAACACGGACGTCATCGGCTTCAGCCGGTCCATTTGCCCTCTGCTCGGCCCCGGCCACAAACGCGCCCTCATTCTCGGTACGGGAGGTGCTTCGCGGGCAGTGGATTTCGGCCTGCGCCGCCTCGGCATAACCCCGACGTTCGTAAGCCGGACTCACCGCAACGGAGAACCGTACGGCACACTCACCTACAACGAACTGACTCCGGAAAAGATGGAAGAAAACACCGTCATCGTGAACTGCACTCCTATAGGCATGCATCCGCACACTGACGAGGCTCCAGCCCTTCCTTACGAAGAAATCGGCTCCAGCCATCTGCTCTACGATCTTATCTACAATCCGCGTGAAACCGAGTTCCTCCGTCGGGGAGCACAACAGGGAGCCATCACCAAGAACGGACTGGAAATGCTGCATCTTCAAGCCATCGCGGCATGGGAAATCTGGCAAGGGTGAAACACCGGCAAATGCCCGAACATACAGAGATCCCAAAAAAATCCCTCAGCACGAAATCCAAAAGTAAGTTAATTAACATTTGCTTTTCGCCCACGTTTGTAGTATCTTTGCGTTAGCAAAAATAGAAGTACCCTGAAAAGCCGCAATTTAGCGGCTTTTTTTCGGCGCTAAACATGAAAAATACATAGGATCTTCTTTAAAAAAGGTCGGAACTTTTTCGAAAAAGATACTATGTTGTAAAAAAAAGTCCGTTCCCGTTCAAATTTCCCCAAATCTTAAAGTTAAACTTTATCTCAAACTATTAAAAAAGAAGAAATTGCAAACCGGCACTTTCGGGCCTTTTCAGTTTGGCACGTTTTTTGTATGGACCATCCCGACATCCGCTTTTCCGACATCCGTTGCAAGCCCATGAAGAAGGGGCAGCCGATTTTTGGCTGCCCCTTCTTCATGTTACAAAAAACTACCTGTTCTCAGACAAGTGTGTGAGGGTTATTTGTTAAACAACAACCAAGCACCGGCATAAGTCGGCTCCAACTCTCTACGGGAGGTTATGGCCGAGGACTTGTCATCAAAAGAAGCGGCGATCACACGGAACCACCCGGTACGTCCGTTGATAGTCTCGTTCGTCTTCACGACACGTGCATTATATCCCTTGCCACGCAATGTATTCATCAGGACTTCTGCATTGGACTGGGTCACAAAACTGCCCACTACAACACTATATGCCTTGAGCACGTCACCGTTCACCACCGTCACACCTCCGTCTATGGTACGCACATCGGCCTTCTCGGACGAAGCCGCGGGATCCGTTGTTACCTGAGTAACTTTCACAGTCTCTTCGGCCGGTGTCGGAACAACTGCCACAACCTGCTCGCTTTCATTGCTGTTCTGCACATTTTCCTGAGCCTGCTCATAAGCCTTGCGGTAGGCACTCTCCTGCGATTTGCAAGAAGACAGCAGCACGGCACAGCAAAGGCCCATTGCAAAAAATAGATGTCTCTTCATGATATTGTAAATATATGTTTTATATAATTGTTATTACCGCAGTCCTTCCGCCGGAACGCATACGCGAACCTCACGGACCGACATGACACTATTCCATGTTTCGGTAGCAAAGTTACAATTCCTTATCTTTATTTCGGAGATGCAACATGTTAAACTACATTAAATGGAAAGAGATTTGGAATTTTAGGCAAAAATTGAAAGATTTTGTATGTCTCGAATAAAAGAAAATCCTTACTTTTGCCTCGTTCATAAACATCAAAACATTCAGAACTATGAAAGGATTATCAATTTTAGCAGCATTCCTCGGCGGAGCAGCCGTAGGCGCAGCATGTGGAATTCTCTTTGCCCCGGAAAAAGGGACGGAAACCCGTACACATATCGCAGCTGCCATTCGTAAACGCGGAATCAAATTAAACCGCAAGGAGATGGAAGAACTCGTTGACGACATCGCCGATGAGCTGAAACCCGTCATTGACTGAGTTTCACCCGGACAATAAGGTTAACGGTCAGTTGTGCATCCGACAGACTTCGGAGAAGGGCATTGACCGTTAACCACTCCTTTTTTCATCCGTCTCACCCCACAATCAGGCTATTTCAGTGTTCTCTTCCGACAAAAATATTGAAACCATCAGACTTATCTGCTCGGATATACGCAAATATATCGAATTACGGGCCGAATATGTCAAATTCGAGTTCGTCAGCAAACTGACGGTACTGATGGCCTCCCTCATCCTCGGAACCATTCTTTTCATTCTGGGAGCCATCGTGCTGCTGCTGCTTTCGGCAACTGCCGTCTTCGCCCTTTCCGATGTCTTGGGCGGGACAACCGGCGCATGCGCAGTTGTCACCGGCTGCTACATTGTCATCGGCATCCTTGTATACATGAACCGCCGACGTCTCATCATCAACCCGGTGGCCAATTTTCTCGGAAACCTTTTCCTAAACAGCAAAAAGAGAAATACATCGACCCATGAGTAAGCAGAAATATACATTGGAAGCAATCGATGCACGGCGGGATACCCTTGCTGAGGAAGCCACAAAACAGGAGAAGCAGATCAGAGAAGACGTGGAAGGCCTGTTCGCACCACCTGTCTCGGAAACAAAAATACAGTCCTGGGTGGCACAGACGGAAAAGGCCCTTGCCATCTACGACGGGGTTATGCTGGGATGGAAAATATTTCGGCAATTCCGCCGCCTGATACCGTCCCGAAGCAAAAAAAGAAGACGATAGCCCCAATTTTTCACGCCGCTGAAAAGCGTGTTCCCTAACGGAACACGCCGGTGAAAAGTTTGGGCATAGGAGTCTCAAAACTCAGAGGCTCGCGCGTGACAGGATGATAGAAATTCAACCGGAAAGCATGTAAAGCCAAACGTCCCACGGGATTATCTCCGTTACCGTATTTAATATCTCCGCAAACGGGATGTCCAAGATCCTGCATGTGGACGCGGATCTGATTCTTACGTCCGGTCTCGAGTTTCAATTCCACCAGTGAATAGCTATCCGTAGCCTGAAGAGTGGAAAAATGCGTCACGGCAAACTTTCCGCCATTGTCGGTCGGAGAGGAATAAGTATAATAGGCTTTGTTGTCCTTGAGCCAGCTGCGTACCGTTCCGGCCTTCTGCTCCATCCGCCCCGAAACCAATGCCACATATCGCCGGTCGGTCACAATGTTGCGCCAGTTGTGCTCCAATATCTGCTCGGCCTCAATGGTCTTGGCATACACCAGCAACCCGGAAGTATCGCGGTCCAGACGATGAACCACATGTGCCGTGCACTTCTGGCCGCTCTTCCGGAAATAATCATCCAGTACGCTTTTCACACACAACGCATGAAGGGAAGAGGCCATCGACAATATGCCTACGCTCTTCTCCACAACAACGATCCAGGCATCCTCATACACCAGCCGCACGAACCTGCTGCGGAGAACGGCACGAGACTTATGCTTTGAAACCGTCACGACATCGCCGGGACGAAGCGTATAGTCAAACTGTTTCACGACTTTCCTGTTGACCGTCACTCCGGAACCGGCCAATATGGCTTTTATCTTGCTGCGGCTGATTCCGTCGAAGGCCTTCATCAGAAAAGGCGTCAGTGTCGCAGTTTCACGAACTGTAAAATCTGTGGTGCGGCTGTTGTTTCTTTGCATCTTGAATCAATTATATCTGAAAAACACAGATGCAAAGGTAGCACTAAACCTAAGAAGTACAAAACCGAAACCTCCAGATTTTGCTGCAACAAAAAAAAGATTTGCTTTATTTCGAAAGCAAATCTTTTTTGAGCCTCTTGTCGGATTCGAACCAACGACCCCGAGATTACAAATCACGTGCTCTGGCCAACTGAGCTAAAGAGGCGGGTGGGTAAGCTCTCTGCATCGCGCCGCTACAACCAACTACCTTTGCTGCGGTCAAGCCCTGGAGGATTCGAAGGGAGCTGGCCGTGCAGCACCTACCCGTATTGCGCTGCAAAGGTAGTGGATATTTTCATTTCACCAAAATTTTTTCCGCGAAAAATCACCAGTTTAACAAAAAATCTCTCGCCATCATGCTTTCACCTGAGTTTTTCCTAATTTTGCAGTGCCTGACCATAAGTTATTTTTCGTCCTGAAACAATGATGCGACCTGACAGTATTGACCTCTTCAAGGAATTCGGAACCGCCCTGAAAATAAAAGTGGTTTCCCGCACGTTCAAATTCAAACAACCTGCCGGAACTTCGCGCGGTGTCTATCTGCTGCGCAAAGTATGGTACATCGTCCTGACTTCCTCAGACCGGAACCTACCGCTGCTGGGACTGGGCGAATGCGCCCCTCTGCACGACCTCAGCTGCGATGCCCTGCCGGACTATGAAGAACGGCTCAAAGCCATTTGCCGGGACATCGGAAAAAGCGGACGAATGAACTATAAAAGCCTACTCCGCTACCCGTCCATGCTGTTCGGGCTGGAAAGCGCAGTTCTGTCCGCACGGGCCTCTCTGGCAAAACACGACTACAGGCAACTGTTCGACACCCCTTTCACACGGGGCGAAGCCGGAATACCCATTAACGGACTGGTATGGATGGGAAGCTATGAAGAGATGTGCCGGCGCATGGAAGAGAAATTAGAAGCCGGATTCCGGTGTATCAAAATCAAAATCGGAGCCATTGACTTTGAAAGTGAAATCAACCTGCTACGGAAACTGCGCAACAGATTCGGCAAAACGGATGTGGAACTGAGAGTGGACGCGAACGGAGCATTCCCTGTGCAGGAAGCCCTGCACAAATTAGAAGTGCTGGCGCAATTTGACATCCACAGCATCGAACAGCCCATCCGGGCCGGGCAATGGAACGAAATGGCCGGACTTTGCAGAATGTCGCCGTTGCCGATCGCCCTCGACGAAGAACTGATAGGCATAAACGATCCGGATGAGAAACAAAGACTGTTAGATACAATCCGCCCCCAGTTCATCATATTGAAACCCACACTGCACGGGGGCATGGCGGGAGCCGAAGAATGGATGGAAGAAGCCCGCCAACGCGGTATCGGCTACTGGATTACCAGTGCTCTTGAAACCAACGTCGGCCTGAACGCCATTGCCCAATGGGCTTCCTCCAAGATCAACGACCTGCATACCGCCATGCCGCAGGGTCTGGGAACGGGACAGCTGTTCACCGACAATTTCAAGGACACGGATCTGCAAATTGAGGGAGACTGTCTTTGGGCGGCACACACACGGGAGCGGAAATTCAAGTCGCAGCTGCACACTTTCGTCACGGCATGGAACAGCCGTGAGGAGATGATGGAAGTACAGACGTCGGGGTCTACCGGAACTCCCAAGAAACTCACCGTGAAAAAAAGCAGCATGAAAACCAGCGCGGAAATGACATGCGATTTCCTGCACCTCAAAGAAGGGGACACGGCTCTTCTTTGCATGCCTCTGGACTTTATTGCCGGGAAAATGATGGTGGTACGTTCGCTCGTCCGCAAGCTGAAATTACAGGCGATAGCCCCTTCCTCCCATCCGTTCAAGAAACTGCATTACGCGCCCGACTTCGTAGCCATGACTCCTATGCAGGTCTACGAAACCCTAAAAGTCCCGCGCGAGAGGTTTCTTCTGAAAAAAGTAAGACATCTTATTATTGGAGGAGGAGCTGTAAACAAAGACCTCGAACTTCTTTTACAGGATTTTCCCAACGAAGTATGGAGCACATATGGCATGACCGAAACCCTGTCACACATCGCCCTGCGTCGGCTGAACGGCAAAGACCGGTCCGAGGCCTATGCTCCTTTCAAAGGCATTGCCGTCAGCCTTTCGCACGAGGGCTGTCTCGTCATCAACGCACCGATGCTGTGCCCGCACCCTCTTACGACAAACGACATTGCCGAGATCAGGCCGGACGGCAGTTTCCGCATTCTGGGAAGAAAGGACAATATCATCTGTAGCGGAGGAATAAAAATACAGACGGAAGAAGTAGAAAGAAAACTGGAGACACTCCCCTGCCCTTATATGATCACCGCTGTTCCGGACCCGAAATTCGGCGAAGCCGTCACCCTTCTCTACAAAGCTACACCGGATGTGAACCAAAGTGAAATCGAGAAACTATGCGTATGTCTGCTTTCAAAATACGAAAGGCCCCGACATTACATAAAAACGGCCGGTTTACCCGTCACGGAAACAGGTAAACCGGCACGTATGGAAGCCCGCGAACTGGCTATCGGCCTTTTGAAGGAGCGGGCCCTGTCTTGCCTTTGCGAGGATGAACCATATTGTTGAACATCTTGCGTCCGAAAAATCTGTCAGCTTCAAGAACCTTGACAATTTTTGAAGCCGGAAGAACTTTTCTCCACTTGTCATAGTAAGAAAGTTCCAACTCCATCGCCTGCTTTTTCCACTTCCGGATGCTCGTCAGAGTCTTTTCGCATTCTTTCTCGCTAAGGTTCTCTCTACGGACACGGCGACTGGCTTGGGCAATTTTTGTATGATAAACACGCTGTTGTTTCCTCAATTCATAGAACATAGGAAAAAAGGCCCGGGCCTCGGCTTCTGTCAGCCGCGCCTCGCGTGTTATAAAAGCCTCCAGTTTCTTGTGGAACTCTTCCGGATCAATTCTTTTCCGTTTTTGCACCGGCTCCTCTTTTTTCCAGCTGACCGTATCGGCCTCCACCTCTGTCCCCGCAGACACATCGGCAACAAATGCCGTCAGCGCCAATAAAAGAACCATGTACTTCTTATTCATCTGTCGTAGCATACTCATAGACATTATTATTATCCAACATTAAATAATCATACGTGAAATCCGCCTCATTTTCTGAATAGTATGCAGAGAGATAGCCATCTTTCGCCGTATCGGCCGCGAAATGGCTCTGACGGTACATCCCGGTTCCGAGGAACAGGACTCCCACCATAACCGCCGCAGCTGCATAATACAGGAAGGAACGGAAGCTCCGCACAGGAAGACCATCCCTTCCGGACACCACTTCGCCCTCAGAAATCCGGGACATCATGCGCTCCGCAAAGGTATCAAAATAACGCTCCGGCACAAGAAACGGATTTTTTTGTTTGGAATTTAGAACAAGCATTTTCTTCATCCTTTCTTTTTCTTCTATATGCTTTTAGATTCTCCGCGAGAGATTTGGTTTAATCGCTTTCTTCAAAAAAAGTTTCTATTTTCTTTACTGCAATATGGTACGAGGCTTTCAATGCGCCAACGCTTGTCTGCAAGATTTCGCTCATCTCCTCATATTTCATTTCATCAAAATACTTCATATTGAAAACAATACGTTGTTTTTCGGGGAGTGTCTCCAGCGCTTTCTGCAACAGGAGAGCCACCTCGTCACCATCGAAATAAGGGTCGCTCTCCAACGTTTTTTCCATATCGGGCACAGCTTCCGAAAGCGACAGCATTTCTTTCTGCCTGGACAGAAAACGCAAACTCTCGTTTATCGCGATGCGATAAAGCCAAGTGGAAATCCTGCACTCGCCACGAAAACTTTCAAGAGCCGCCCACGCTTTCATAAAAGTGTTTTGCAAGACATCGTCCGCATCATCGTGAAACCGGACCATACGGCGTATCTGCATATAGAGCGGTTCCGTATATTCACGCACGATTTCCTCGAAAGCCCTCCGGCACGTAGCTGCCGACTTCAGTTCCTTCTGCCATTTTTCCTCTGCTGTCATGCCTTCCTTAAAAAGAAAAAGGATAAAAGAACACTTGTTTTCTTTTATCCTTTCATCGAAATCTCAATTGTTAAAAACGTATTCCTCAAACTCGGCGTAATCCTCCTTTTTTTAGAAAATGGAGATCTTACGGGCTAACTTACCGACCTTGACAATGTAACAGCCCTTTCCCAAAGAGGAAAGACTCACCGTCTTGTCATTGCTTTCTATCTTTTGGCTGAACACCCGCACTCCGGTAATGCTGTACACTTCAAGCACTGCACCTGATGCGTTCAGTGCTCTCACATTTGTCCCGCTGACCGAAACCTGCACAGTTCCTATTTCCTCACTGAGTTCCATCTCGGGAAACTCTGTTGCAGCCACTGCCCCGAGAAAACCCGGCATACTGAAAAACATTCCGGCCAACAATATATGCAGTAAATATTTTCTCATAGCTTATACTTTTAGGACAAAAATAAGGTTTTATCATAAAATGAACAAACTTATTTACATAAAAAATATATCACAACCCTGCAAAAGCCGAAAAAACTCATGCAAATCTCTTACATATCAATATGGTGCATTCAAATATCGGCAATCTTGAAACGGATGCCTTTTAATACAAGTATAGACACGATGCCAACCCCGAGTAATCCAATCAAAGCGGCATATAACAAGGATCTGGCAAGTCCTAAATTCTGGACATATAGAAAATACTCGGCAGGAATCACAGTGCTCAAAAAACCAGCAAACATACAACATTGAAACGGCACCGGCTGTTTGACAAGGGCTAATTCCGTGTTGCAATGATTACAGCAAACCGTATATGCTGTGCCACACAAAATATATTTGGAACAGACCTTCATCGAAACCAGACGGTGGCAATGGGGACATTCTCTTGCTTTTAATTCCATAGTTCATTGCTTTTATAATTTTCTTCAAGAACGGTTCTTGCGCCTGTTTCCTTTTTTCCCGGACGGCCGGCCGGATGACATATACGAGACCGGCCCGTAAAGTTTTCCGATGAGATCCTCGCGCCCCATGCGACGAAGCTCGGCAATGATCCTCGGCCGTTCCTCGGGCTTATACCAGAAAAAGAACATGCGTTGCCGAAGTTTCTCTTCCGGAGATTTGGCGGAAAAAACCTGTTCGAGCGTATAGGGATGCCTGCCCGTACACCATGCCTCCGTCGAAACAGTCATCGGTGTCGGCGTAAAGTCCTGCACCTGCTCCAAATGGAAATCCATGTCTTTGGTCTGCACAGCCAATTCCGCCATGTCCTCGGCCTTACAACCGGGATGCGAGGAAATAAAGTAAGGAATAAGCTGCTGGTTCAGTCCGGCCTCGCGATTGATGCGGTCAAAAATGCGCTTGAACTCACGGAACTGCCGGAACGACGGTTTACGCATCAGTCTCAGAACACGATCGCTCGTATGCTCGGGAGCCACCTTCAGACGACCGGAAACATGGTGCAGAATCAGCTCGCGCGTATACTCCTGAGCAGCCCGCCGCAAACGTTCGTCCTTATACTCATGCAACAAAAGATCGTAACGGACTCCGCTGCCGATAAAACTCTTCTTTATTCCGGGCAACGCATCGACAGCGCGGTAGATTTCGAGCAAAGGGCGATGATCCGCATCCAGATTGGAACAAACTGCCGGATGAATACACGACGGCCGCTTACAACGTCTGCAAAGCTGAAGATCTTTTCCGTGCATTCCGTACATATTGGCAGAGGGGCCACCCAAATCGGAAAGGTAACCTTTGAAACCGGCCATCTTCACAATCTGCCGCACTTCCCGCAGAATACTCGCGCGCGACCGGCTCATGATGAACTTTCCCTGGTGGGCCGAGATGGTACAGAAAGCACAACCGCCGAAACACCCGCGGTGCAAGCATACCGAAAACTTGATCATCTCATAGGCAGGAATACGCTTTCCACGATATTTGGGATGAGGAAGACGTGTGTAGGGAAAATCAAACGAGCGGTCGATCTGCTCTGTTGTCATCGGAGGATACGGCGGATTCACCACAGCATACATTCCGTCAACAGGCTGCAAAATCCGCTGGGGCTGCAACTTGTTGCTCTCTTCCTCTATATGCCGGAAGTTCTCGGCATGTTTTTCGGGATGGAGAATGCTCTCCTCGTGCGAATGCAACACAATGTCGTCCTCACGGATCCCTCCGGGAATATTTTCCTTGCGTTCGAGCATGACTGTCTGACGTATCGGATACTTACGCAACAGATTCCGGAAATCGGCCACACTGACAGTTTGCTCCTCGCGCCCATGCAACAGTTTGTCATCAAGCAGACGGCACAAATCAGCCGTAGGCAACTCTCCCATCCCATAGACAATGAGATCGGCACCGCTGTCACAGAGAATGCACTTGCGCAAACGTTCCTGCCAATAATCATAATGTGTCAGCCGGCGCAATGAAGCCTCTATCCCTCCCAAAACAACGGGCACATCCGGAAACAGTTCTTTCAGAATGCGGGTATAGACGATCGTGGGATATTCGGGGCGCATGTCATGGCGGCCGTCCGGGCTATAAGCGTCCTCAGAACGCAGCCGGCGGTTGGCCGTATATTTGTTCACCATCGAATCCATACAGCCCGGCGCGATGGAAAAAAAGAGACGCGGACGCCCCAATTTCCGGAAGTCCCGGTAATCGCCGTGCCAGTCGGGCTGGGGAACGATACACACCCGATATCCCTCGTCTTCAAGCAAACGACCGATGACCGCCGCCCCAAAGGACGGGTGGTCAACGTATGCATCGGCAGAAAACAAGATGACATCCGCCTGCTCCCACCCACGTTGAAGCATTTCCTTTTTCGTCGTAGGCAGAGCCCTCAGCTCCATCACGTCCCGAACATCTTCGCGATCCATACGCTAAATCCGGTTAAGCCTCTTCTACCTGGCCGAGCGGACAGGACTGTTCCCATTCGGCATAAACACCCATCAGTTTCTGAAGTCCGAAGGCCTTCATCTTGTCATGATAGATCACATCTATACAGAGATCGAGCAGATCTTTCGTGTCTTCTGCCGAATGGGCGATGATGGAACGGATATTCAACTTCAATTTATCCAGGACGGATTCCGTGACGTAGCCGGTAGAATCGACCAGTCCCCGAAAGAGACCGTATTTCCGAATAGTCTGTAAATTCTCCTCTGTAATTACCAGATGGCGTGTTCCGGTCGTATTGAGCTTTATATCGTACATAATCCTGATTGGTTTTATCCTAATTGCAAAGATACATCAAACAAATGGAACGGACGAACAATAGAGACCTACATTCGCAAACAAAACAAGATCTTGCCCGGACCCCCCCGGGCAAGATCAAACCTTTCCGTTCACACAAATACGGAACTATATCAGATATTGCGAACTGATGCTCTCGTTTTCCATAACACGGCGGATCGTCTCGGCCAGCAGACCGGACACCGTGATCTGTTTTACCTTGCTGCAATTCCCGCGATAGGGAATGCTGTCCGTAAAGATCATTTCCAGCAAAGCCGAAGTCTCCACCCGCTCATCGGCCGGACCTGACATGATACAATGAGAGGCGATGGCACGCACACTCGCCGCGCCGTTCTCCATCATAAGATTGGCTGCCTTCGTAATAGTTCCGGCCGTATCAACGATATCGTCAACAAGAATGACATTCATGCCCTTTACCTCGCCGATAATCTGCATGCTCTCCACCTCGTTGGCTTTTTTACGCGACTTGTTGCACAGCACCATCGGGCAATTCAGATATTTAGCGTATGTACTGGCTCGTTTGGAACCTCCCACATCGGGCGTGGCGATGCACAGATTGGGAAGATTCAGATTCTTCACGTAAGGCAACATTATTGTAGAAGCGAACAGATGATCTACGGGAACATCAAAGAATCCTTGCTCCTGATCGGCATGAAGGTCCATCGTGATAAGACGGTCTATCCCGGCTACGCTTAACAGATTGGCCACCAGTTTTGCTCCGATGGACACACGGGGCTTGCTCTTGCGGTCCTGACGCGCCCAACCGAAATAAGGGATCACCGCATTGATGCTGCGGGCCGAAGCACGCTTCGCCGCATCAATCATCAGCAAGAGTTCCATCAGATTGTCCGAATTGGGGAACGTGGATTGTACAAGGAATACATCGCGGCCGCGAATAGATTCTTCGTAACTTACCTCAAACTCTCCGTCGGCAAAATGGGTAATGACCAGATTGCCTAACTGCAAATTCAGCTCCGCACAGATCTTCTCAGCCAGATAGCGTGAGTTTGTGCCTGAGAAAACCATAAATGATTCTTTGTTCATCGTGAGAAAGTATTTGTTGATTGAATTTTCATTTCGTCTGTCTTACTCCGCCACTTTTCTTAATTTCCGGAAATGATTGATCAGTTCCTTGTAATCCTGTGCGGTGTGAATGTTGAAACGGTTCCATATTGCCCCAAGCAATACGGCTCCTCCGAAACCATACGACTTCAGATCAGCTATATTTTCCAGATCTACCCCTCCCAAGGCCATCACCTTCTTGTCAATAATTTTCCGCTTTGCCAATTCGCGAAGCTGGACCGGCGTGAAACGGGAAGCATAATCGTCTTTGGAGATACTGTCAAAAATAGGAGAAAGCAATACATAGTCGCACATTTTCTTCCGGCTGGCAACCTCTTCCACGGTATGACAGGAGCAACTTATATGG